>CAYNMS010000006.1:0-31137 GCA_964398525.1 uncultured Pseudomonadales bacterium
CCTCCTGAATACTTTATTTATTCAAGAGTCCAATATGTATCGCGACTTATTCATACTCTTTTCTTACCGTAACCACAATTGATTTTCATTTCTTCGATATATCGTACTAAACAATAGCTTAAGTTATGGCTTCTCAATTACCTACTTGTGCTATCATGAATACAAACACCAAAAAAGGAGCTTTATGAGCAACAAATTGTCTAAATTTACTTTCGCCGTCGCCATGGGTGCAGCCGCCGGCTATATCGCCAGTCTTTTCGTACCCGAAGAAACCAAACAAAAACACAAACGCCAACTTACCACCAAAGCTGAAGACTTGGATCGGATTCTCCGGGATCCGCAGGAACGTCAACGGGTTAAAGAAATTTTCAAAAAAAACACTCAGGAAGTTACCGACACATTCAACTCAGTCAAAAGTGAGCTGGCCGTTAATCTTGCCACCCTCAAAGGCTCGCTTACTCAAATTGATAAAAGAAAATACACCAAAGCCGTTGATCAAGCTATGAATTTTGCCCAAGAGCAACAGCAACTTCCCAGCGCCCAACTCAAACGCCTTCGCGACTATCTTTTAGCTGACTATGACCGCATAAAAAAAGATTTCCAAGCCAAGACCAAAACCAAATCCCCAAAGAAAGCCTAATCTATGACCCTTGAGCAAATCTTTTATATTATCGCCATTAGTTATTTTGTCATCGCCTTCATCTTCATCGTTGCTTTTGTTGTCGCGGCCTTTATCATTTATCGCCGTCTCAAAAAGATCAGACAAAATCTTCCCCAAACTGCCACCATGGCTTTTTCTGCACTCACCTTCATGGGTGGCACCAGGTTTAAAAAAGCACTTCCAGTACTATCAATTATCCCGTTAATATATAAAGGTTTGCGTCAATTTAGCCGCAAAAACAAAACCTAATGACCACTCCCGGCAAGCACCCTGATCAACGTGTTGGTGTTTTTATCGATGTTTCCAACATGTACTTCTCGGCCAAACACCTACACAAAAGTAATGTCAATTTCAAAACTCTTCTGGATACGGCCATTGCTGACAGAAAACTAATTCGCGCTTTTGCCTACGTTATCGAATCCGATACCGAGAAAGAACGCGAGTTTTTCCAAGTATTAACCAAACTAGGCTATGAAGTTCGTTCCAAACCCTTGCAAATTTTCCAAGGTGGTGCCAAAAAAGGCGATTGGGACGTTGGTCTATCCATCGACGTAGTTCGTCTGCTCCCCTTACTAGATGCCGTAGTTCTGGTCTCAGGCGATGGTGATTATGTCGATCTCTTAGATTATCTCCGTGGTCACGGCCGTCGTACCGAGGTAATGTCCTTCAAAGAAACCACCAGCAACCGTTTAATCGATAAAGCCGATGAATTTATTGACCTCTCCCAATTCAAACGCCGTTTCCTCATCTCCCGTTAATTTTTTTAAGTCTTTAACACCCTAGGGGGGTGTGATATATTTAGTATATGAAAACCTATCGTCAACGCTTGAACAACATTATTGGTCAACTTTCCGCTTGCGCGGACATGATAGATTCTGACACTGAATGTCAATCTGTTTTAATTCAACTTAAAGCCGCTCAATCAGCTACTCGCTCTTTGATCAATAAATATATCCAAGACAACCTAGAAACTTGTCTCAATCCTCAAAACCAAACTGAGTACAAAAAAGCTAACCAATTAATTACTCAAATCATTAATAATAACTAATGTACCAAATAAAATGAAACACACGTTTTATTGTGAAACATGTGGTGAAAAATTTGAATCTGTCGGTAAAAAAGTTACCTCTCATAGCCGAGTGTTTGGACCGATGTGGCACTTGGTTGCCCCCTGTCCCAAATGTGGTAGTCAAGTAGGGGAGTATCGCCAAATCAGTTCGACCAAATCCGGTCCTGCCAGCCAATCTGCTTCTTGTCCCACAGGCACCTGCCCTTTTCTGTCAAATTGACCTCAATCCAGCCTTGATTTACTCTCTGGTGTAAAATAAACACCGAACACACTCACTTTGCCGGATGGTGAAATGGTATCACGGCTGACTCTGAATCAGTTATTCTAGGTTCGAATCCTAGTCCGGCAGCAATAACGCCAAGATATCTTATTTGACCCAAATCACATATTGACATTCATAGTCACATTTAGTACTATTTAGACATGTTAAGTACAATTAATCAATCCAAAGCTTACACACCAGAGCAAGTAGCCAAAATGCTGCAGCTATCCAAAAACACGGTATATGACCTGATCGGTCGGGGTGAGATTGTGGCTAAAAAAATAGGCAAACTATATAGAATTCCGGCTCCTTCTATATCATTCTTTTTCACTGGTTTGGATTATGATCTGTTTCAAGCCGACCAGGAAGATCGAAAACAACTTCCAGTTATTGGAGCAGAGATTTCTAAAGTCAGATCTGAACTGTGATATATGCGAGCATTTATTGATTCTGACGTCATCATTTCTGCATTAATTTCTTCGCGCGGGGCAGCACATTTTCTTCTAACCCAACCGTCAATAACTCATGTAATTTCTTCAATATCCTTATTGGAAATAAGAAAAGTTGTAGATCGGATGAGTTTAGATATGCGCCAACTCGAAACGTTACTCAAAAATATTGAAGTCGGCAGTGTTACCATTAAAATTCCAGAAATAAAAAACAAGTATGGTCAGTATGTGACTGATACAAATGATGCCCACATAGTAGCTGGAGCTCATATATTACGCACTCGATATTTAATTTCCTACAACCTAAGACACTTCAAGACAGATAAGCTTAAAAGCAAACTAGACATCGTGCTTCTAACTCCGGCATTGTTCATGCAATATTTAAGAAGCCAATCCTGATCAGTGATATTTTTCACTCTTTCTGTAGAAATGGATTTATTATGACTGGAATACTCAGACTGCTATCTAGTTGAGTAAAATAGGTTCGAATAGTGTCCAAGCTCGCTAGCCCAGTCAATAAAAAGCTGCAAATTCTGCCTATATTTTTTGGGATTGATTGTGGAGTGGGTGTGTTTTAAATTTTCGACTCCACATATATTATTTAGTTTAACTTCTTATCTTAAAGTCAATATAAACTCGTTTGCTCAATCTAAATACTTAAAATCTATTCCAGGATTTCATCCTTTAACGAACTCGCCATTTTCTTAAAATATTCCACCATTTTCTCTTTATTGGTTTCAGACACAATAATTGGATCATCTAAAAAAGTATCTACCCTTTCGAATTGACTACCTAACTGCAAGGGGTCTATGTGCCAATCAAACTTTGTTTTAGCTTGAATGCGTAAAACTTTCAAGTCCAAGGGTGTACGCTGATGGATCGAGTAGAGATCAAAATAATCGCGTCCTCTCGGCTGCTGGGAAATCGTAAACAATTTATTTGCCGCGATATCAACAAGGCTGTCAACCCGTAAAGACTCATAAATATGAGGTGTTTCAATCTGTTTGAAAGGATAATAAGTAAACTCTATTTTCAAGAACGAGGCGTCACCAAAACGAAGTTGATAAATATTTCTGTTAAAACTTTGTTGATAATCAAAGTTTATAAAATTTAGCCTTTTTTGAAGCGATTTGATAAATACTGCTGAAGTCTGAATTTCAAATTCGTTTTCCGTAAAAAAATCTAGATCTTCCGAAAATCGGTGATGAAGATAAAAGTGGGATAATGCAGTACCTTCAGTGAAATAAAAATCAGAACTTAAAGCCGATTGGCCAAAAAGCTTGAGAAACAATATTTGGGTCGAGTTTAAGATTGGTTTGGCCATAACAATTTTGCCAAATATCTCTTTTTATGAGGGTCAAGGTTTAATTTATGCCAATACTGCCTCAAATCAGCCTCATTTAGTTTCTGGTTGTTTAACCCGAAATTAATTGCTTGTTCAAGCGTAAAAATTTTCATTGTTTCTGGATCGCCTTTAAGTTTTGCTGTATCTACTGACCAGTTGTACATACTCATACTATACTCGATTACTAAATATAATATCTCGAGTAAAACAGTCATATTCAAATGATCAATTAAATATTCACCCGAAGCGGATAAAGTAATAGTTTCCAAAAAAAAGATACAGATAAAGTTATTGTCTCTGTTAAAGATTTTGGAATGGGGATTCCGAAAGAAGAGCAACATATAATCTATGAACGTTTTTTCAGAGCCAAAGGAAAAAAAAGAAGGAGACATACCTGGTCTTGGTTTGGGACTTTTTATTTCAACTGAAATTATCAAACAAGATGGTGGTGATCTGTGGGTAAACAGCATTGAAGGTAAAGGTTCTACTTTCTACTTTTCTTTACCCACGAAAAATACTTAATCTGATTGGATAATAGGTTCCCAAAATAATCAACCAGGGCCAGCACTTCGGCAAGCTCAGTGCAAGCAAGAATGATAATATTTTAGCATGGATTGGCTCGATGAGAGCCTTTAGGTTCGCCAGCCCTCCGAAGCTCAAGAATGAAGACCCGACAAATGATCGAGCCATAACATCTTAAGCGAATGGAGGGAATCCTGGTCCGGCAGCCAACTTTTCCTCTTAAAAACATTGGTTAATTTTTGCCCAATTTAAAATAAATTCATATTTTTGCTTTTAATACGCAATTGTAGTTCATTTACCAAATTATTCCTCTGAGTGACTCTCTTGAATTAGAATTAAAAAGGCATCTGTAGCGGTAAATATAGTAATTTTTCAGACCTTTTAGTAAATTACTTATATGACAGATAAAGAATCTCCAAGCGAAGTAGATTTTTCACAGTTTTTTGTCCGATTTAGAACAAGCATTGGTAGGGTGTCAGGAGCCGCTTTTGACAGGGAAGCCTTTTCTAGTTTCTTTGGAGTAGAAGCTGCAGATGCATATGCAAAGTTTTCCCACTTTTCCTCTAATACTCCGGACACTGCAGAAAGTATAATAATATTGGAAAGAGCACAAGAAACCCTCAGAAATGTAGTCGGGGTAGACCCTAAAGAAATCTCAAAGGCTAAGTTAAACGCTAGAATAGAAGATATTTAGCGCCCGCCCCAGTCACAAAAATAACGGTTCAACTCTTAGGAGGCGTTAGCAAAAGTGAATGATTTTGACGGGGTAACCAACGAGTAAATATTTAGTTCTATATACTAAATTATGGCAAATAACTTTTACGACAAAATTGCTAAAAAATTCGGTGGCTATGGGTATGGTAACGGTAAAAAAGCCGTTTACGTGAGTGAATATCCCCAAGGAGAACCAGAAAAAATCTTTAAAGAAAAACTGCTCGAAATAAGCTCAAAAAATAAATTTGCCCTGGATATTGGGTGTGCTGATGGAAAATTTACCCTCACCATAGCCCCTAACTTCAAAAAAATTATTGGTATAGATAATTCAAAGATCAATTTAGACATTGCCTTAAGCAAGCAAATAGATTCAAGTAACCAAAACGTCGAGTATTTATTAGAAGATGCCAGTCACACCTCATTTGAGGATTCATTCTTTGACGTTGCCTACTGTCGAAGGGGACCCTCCTTTTATAAAGAATACTCTAGAATAATCAAGTCAAATGGCTATTACCTTGAAATCGGAATTGGTGAGGAAGATACCATTGAGTTGAAAAAGATTTTTGGCAGAGGGCAAGGATATGGTAAATGGGGTAGTTCGACCCTTGATAAAAATCTATCTGAACTTCAAAAGCTTGGATTTGAAATAGTTTTTGCTGACAATTTTCATTACTTCGAATATTATCCTTCATATAAAGAAATTGAATTCTTTTTACAAACGGTCCCAATTTTTGAAGATTTTGATCCCCAAAAAGACAAACCACTTTTACAAAAATTCGTTAAAGAGTTTACTACCGATAAAGGTATCCAACTTTCGCGCCATCGATTAGTAATGGTTCTAAAAAAAGTTGATTAACAAGCCTCTGGGAATTATTATTGGCGTGATAAGTGGTACAGTCTGGGAATTTATTTCCACCACCCCACTTCAAGAACACAGGACTCTTGTTTCCACTCTTTTTGTCCACACTTCCAACAAGACGTTTCACCTTCACCATTGGCTTATCTACCTAGGTGTAATTGTCTTAGTTCTGGTTTGGGCAATAAAAACCGATAAATTTCTTCATCCTTCAGTGTTAATGATACTTTCTTTCTTGACTTCTGCCATCGCCTTTAATTTCATCAAAAATCCAGACTGGTACAACTTCTTTAAATAAACTATTGTCAACTCAGAATTTGGTAAATAACTTTAGAGTGTTTGACAAAAATAAACTAAGAACGCAATAAATTAGGTGACCGTTTGCATAACGATGATTACGTTATGGAAATGGATTTAGGCTAGTAAGTACTCACATAGCCCACAAATTCCAGCCGTTAATATTGCTCGTTGACTATATTCACATTTGATGAATAATATATGAACATGTATTCATATAAATGTTGTAGTCCCGACACTACCGAATTTAAACAGGTGTCTAACCTGTCTTCTTTATTAAAGTTAATCGGAGAAGAAAGCCGCTTGAAACTATTGTGCCTACTGCGCCAGGAAGAGCACTGTGTTTGTGAGATGTTAGAACATTTTGACATGAGTCAAAGTTTGATTTCTCATCACCTGTCAGATCTAAAAAAAACTGGATTAGTGATTGATCGCAGACAAGGGCGTCAAGTTTTCTACTCCCTAACTGTTAAGGGTAAACACGTAACCGACAATATTTTTTCTCTTTGAAAGGAGACTCTATGAAAATTCAAGTCTTAGGTTCCGGTTGCCCCACTTGCGCCAAACTCAACGAGGCAGTTACCCAAGCAGTCAATGAAATGGGACTCAAGGAAAAAGTTGAATATCTCTCCGGTGCTGAGGGGACTACCAAAATTATTGAGCTGGGAGTCATGAGTAGTCCGGTGCTGGCAATTAATGACACAGTTGCCATGACTGGGTTTACTGGAGATTTAGAAAAAATTAAACAGACACTTGAAAAATTCCTGGACCAAAAGTAATCAATGAGTATCTTCACACCTATCCAACAATTTGCCGATTTGGCTACTTACGAATGGTTAGGTATTACTTCTCAAACCTATCTTGGTAATTCAGTCAACTTCTTTATTTACGACGTCATCAAAATTGGCTTGTTGATGCTTGTTATCAACACTGTCGTAACAGTAACTGAATACTATTTCCCGATGCAAAAGGTACGAGATATTCTGACTAAACGACGTTTATATGGCTTAGATTACTTGGTGGCAGCTTTACTTGGAGTAGTCACGCCCTTTTGTTCTTGTTCATCAATCCCTCTATTTATTGGCTTTATCTCTGCCAGGATACCATTGGGAGTTACTTTTGCCTTTTTGATTAGTTCACCATTGGTAAATGAGGCTTCTTTGTATCTCTTCCCCAGTATTTTTGGTCTACAAGTAACGCTGCTCTACAACTTAGTGAGTATTTTAATCGCCGTGCTGGGTGGATTGATCATTCAAAAAATGAACATGGAGAAATATATTAGACCTGAATTCCTCAAGTTTAAATCCAGAAGACAAGTTGAGGCGGAATACAAAAACTCTAAAGTTCCTTTCAAAGACTTGCTCAAACTTTGGAGAGGCCAGGTCTGGGTAATTACCAAAACAGTATTTCCTTATGTATTACTAGGTGTCGGCATTGGAGCCATAATTCATGGTTTTGTGCCAGAAACCTTAGTTGCTAACTACTTATCCAGTAAAGCTTGGTGGGTGGTACCAACATCGGTACTGCTAGGTACCCCCCTCTACACCAACTCTATCGGAGTCATTCCTGTAGTCGAGGCATTAATCAATAAAGGTGTGCCTATGGGTACTGCACTCTCATTTATGACTGCTTCAACCACCCTCTCAATTCCCTCTGGACTTATGTTGGCTAAATTAATGAAAAAAGAGCTCCTGATTACCTTCTTTGGCATCACCATTATTGGCATTATTTTTATGGGTTATTTATTTAACGCAATTTTATAAAAACAAAAAATATGAATAAAAAAATCATTCTTATCGTAACCTTTGTTATCGGAGGCTTAATACTCCTTAATTCTTTAGGCAAAAATCGTCAAGCTCAGTCTCAATCCCAAGTTCAAGCTCAGCCTCAAGCTGAACATAATACTTCTTCCGAAAATGCAACTCTTGCCCCGGCTGACAAAATTGAGGTAGTTAATTTCTTCGGCACTCAGCGCTGTGTAGCTTGTTTAACTATTGGAAAATTTACTAAAAAAACTTTAGAAGAAAAATTCGCTCCTGAGCTCGAATCAGGCAAGATTACTTTCAAAGAAATTAATGGCGAGCTACCGGAAAATAGAGAAATGATAATTAAATATCAAGCTCGCGGCTCTTCATTGTTTATCAATGCAATTAGAGGTGAAACAGAAGATATCTCTGAAGATATTATGGTTTGGCGGCTGGTCAATAGTGAGGAAAAATTTACCTCGTACTTAGAAAACAAACTGAATATATTGTTAGGCAAATAATATGGAAACCATTAACTCGATAATTGAAAACTATAACATACCTCTTTTAACTGCATTTTTAGTGGGCATCTTGACTTCAATTAGTCCTTGTCCACTAGCTACCAATATTACTGCTATAGCTTTCATTTCCAAAGAAATCAAAACACCCAAAAATACCTTGCTTAACGGTTTGTACTACACCTTAGGTCGAGGCGTCAGCTACACTATTTTAGCGATTTTGATGTTTTTTGGCCTGTCATCTTTTCAAGTCTCCAGCATTTTTCAAGGCTGGGGAGATAAAGTTCTAGGCCCAATTCTAATCATTATTGGTTTGGTAATGTTGGAAGTGATAAAGCTAAATTTAAAAACCCAAAATGAAAAAGTTGAGCAACTTAAAATTTGGCTTTCAACCAAAGGCTACTTTGGGGCTTTATTACTTGGCATGCTGTTTGCCCTAGCGTTTTGTCCTTACAGTGGTGTTTTATTTTTTGGCGTGTTAACCTCTCTGATTCTGAGTTCTAGTGAAGGGATCCTGCTTGCTCCTTTATTTGCTCTAGGCACAGGCCTACCAGTAATTATATTTTCCTTTATCATCGCTTTTAGCATGCAAAAGATAGGCCAGGCTTTTGCGGTGGTTTCTAAAGTTGAAAAATTTACTCGAATCATCGTGGCAGCCACCTTCTTGTTGGTGGGGATGTATTACCTACAATTCTTAGTGAAGTATTTGTGGAGCCTAATTGCATGAGAAAAAACATGTTCCTGTCCGGCACATCAATAACTTTACTTATTCTAGCCGGATACTTTATCGCCAAACCCAAGCCGGTTGTGGTTGGCTATTGTCCAACGATGTCAGCTTATGTTTTTGACTTAGAGAAGAAAGGGAATAGTAAGTTAGTTGCGTATAACTCCAGCCAAGAAGCTTTAACTGGTTTGGCCAATAAATTAGTTGATTGTGTGGTAATTGGAAGAAAAGCCAATAGTAATGAAATTACAGATAACACTTTATCTAAACAATTTGATAGAAGTGCCACTACTTTAGTAAAAAATATAAACACTTCGGATAGCCAAGCATACTTATTATCTTGGGAAGAAGTTGATTATTCTCAGGTAGAGTTAGTTGTTCTCACTGACGAACATGGCCGCAAGTTGGCACAACACCGCACTCCATTTTTATATTACTCAAATCAAACAAGTGAAAAACAGATTAAACAAATTGTTAGCCTTATAGGAGAAAAAATATGAAAAGATTAATTGCCACCTTAACTTTAGTTGCCGTAATTATTGGTCTTATTACAATTGTTGTTGTTGGGAGTAATAAAGACAATCAGATCACCGAAACCAAGTTACAATTAACCCAAGAAAACGAAAGTGTTGATGATACAAGTGCAGATATTTTGTATTGGGGAACTACTTGTCCCCACTGCCATGACACAATTGAGTGGATTGAAAAAAATGACATTGAGGAAAAAATATCGATTGTTCGCAAAGAAGTCTACAACAATCAAGCCAACTCAATCGATCTGTCAGCTAAAGCAAAAAGTTGTGGATTAGACGAAATAAATATTGGCGTACCATTTATGTACACAAGTCAAGGTGAGTGTTTGATTGGTACTCCGGATATTACCAATTATTTACAGCAGAAAGTTAATCAAGATGACACACCAGCCATAGATGCATCCTCTTCTGCTGAGATAAAAGAAGGAGAATAACAATGAAAATTATTTTTTCACCATTACTAGCAGTATTAGCGTTATTATCGATGACGAATCAGGCTCAGGCAGTTTGTCCCATCTGTACTGTGGCGGTAGCGGGTGGATTGGGTATTTCTCGTTGGTTGGGTATTGATGATGCTGTCACCGGTGTTTGGATCGGTGGTTTAATCTTATCAAGTGCCTTTTGGTTGTCAGATTTTATTCGCAAGAAAAATTGGCGAGTGCCTCATCCTGATTTGCTTTCCACCGTTTTATTTTATCTGCTTGTAATTCCACCTTTATATTGGGCTAACTATCTTGGCTTACCCAACAACACCTTGTGGGGAGTGGATAAAGTGCTTTTGGGAACAATTATTGGTTCAATCTTTTTCTTGTTTGGCATGGCTGTAGATAAAGGGCTGAGAAAAATAAATGAGGGAAAGGTATTTGTGTATTTTCAAAAAGTAATTATGCCCGTGTTAATGCTCTCCCTAATAAGCTTTGGATTATTTTTATTAACCAGATAACTGAAAGGACATTATGGCCAAAACTAATGATGACATCCAACAATTTTTAAATCGAATTAAGAAAATGGAAAAAGGCGAAAATCTTGATTTATCATCAGATGAAGATCTTTCTGTAGGGATTATGAATCTTATCTCGATGGAAGAGCATTTCTTTTTCACTTATAGCAAAACTGAAGATCCAGTTTATTTGGATTTACTTGACGAAGTTAGGGAAATGCGCAAAGAACTACTCAAACGTATTATCAAAGATTATGAAGGAGAAGTCTGGTGTATCAGCAAACACTTGCTGGCTGCATCAATGCGAATGATGGAAGTAGGTACCAAAGCCTTAACTAAAGGCGACAAACAAGACGCTGCCGAGTTCTTTCAAAAATCATATAAACTATATAGTTTGTTCTGGGGACTTAATCTTGGATTAATTAAAACAAAGGATATTAAGCAGGAAGAATCAGAGGAAATTGCCTTTGTAAGTGAAGACAAGAATCCAAAACAGAAAGGTTCAGCCAGTATCTTTGACAAAATGGGAGAGTTAGTCAAAAAGGCTATTGATTGCTGTATTGAATAAAAGTTATTTACTTATCGTTCAAAGTGAAATCTATAAAAGGATAAATCAATCAAGTTTTTTACCGTCAGATCAGAAATATTTCAACGTGCCATGGTGTGTAATAAACAGGTTCGCAGTTTTTGAAAATCATTAGTTTTTCCATAAAACCAACAAATTAAATTACCAGATAGAAAATTGATAAGTATAGCCAAAATTGGTTATTATGTTGGTCATGCCCAATGATATAAACCTGCCCAGCGCACATGATCAAAAAATTAGTGATCTTATATCCAAGTACGCCGTCGACCAAAAACAAGGTTTAACCTCCAAGCAAGTAGCCCGTTCACTCGAAGAACACGGTAAAAACATCTTACCTCAAAGCGAGAGAACGTCTGCTCTATCCATCCTAATTAACCAATTCCGCAGTACCGTCGTTGTCATTCTCCTCGTCGCTTCCGCCATTTCATTCATCTACGATCACCCTCTGGACGGATTTATTATTGTCGGTATCATTTTGGTCAACACCATAGTCGGCTTTATTCAGGAATACCAAGCAGAAAAATCAATTGAAGCCCTTAAAGAACTAGTCGTCCCCAAAACCCGTGTCCGCCGCGACGGTAAGACTCAAGTCATTAGCAGTCAGGACGTGGTACCCGGCGATATTATTCTCGCCTCAGAGGGGGATAGCGTCCCGGCAGACGCCAGATTGATTAAGGTAATTAATCTTCAGACTGATGAGAGTTCTCTCACTGGAGAGTCACTTCCCATAACCAAAGAAACCGACTCCCTATCAGAAGACACGCCACTTGCCGAGCGGAAAAACATGTTGTGGATGGGAACTCAAATCGTCTCAGGAGAATGCGAGGCTCTTGTCGTTGCCACTGGTAGCCGCACAGTCTTGGGAAAAATCGCCGAGGATCTAAGTGGCGTGGAAGACGAAATCGACCATTTCAAAGTCAAAACCAACCAACTAGGACGGCAAATGAGCCTTATCGCACTCATCTCGACAATTTTAATCTTTGCCGTTGGACTGTTTGTCAGAAACTTTGATTTTCAGGAAATCTTTATGTTTTCCGTTGCCTCTCTGGTATCTGCTTTACCGGAAGGCTTGCCCGTTATTTTAACCGTCATTCTGGCATTAAGTGCCAAAAGAATGGCTCAGAAAAACGCCATTGTCCGGCGATTATCCGCAACAGAAACTTTAGCCGTGGTAGATACCATAGTCACCGATAAAACCGGTACTCTCACCCAAAACATCATGACCGTGACGGCTATCAAATTTCCCTACCAGCCACACATTGACGTCAAGCACCAGGACACGACTCTTTCTTTCACGCAAGACGATTTCACTCCTACCCCAGAACATTTTCCCCTCCAAAAACTCCTGGATATCAC
Organism: uncultured Pseudomonadales bacterium; assembly: GCA_964398525.1. Lineage (GTDB taxonomy): Bacteria > Patescibacteriota > Microgenomatia > UBA1400 > CAYNFZ01 > CAYNMS01. The sequence continues at coordinate 12,578 of CAYNMS010000006.1, forward strand.
CGGTAGTTGCCACAATGTCAAAAGAGAATATGATTCCGATGGCAAAGAAAACCTTAGCGGCGACCCCACAGAAGTGGCTTTAGTCACCCTGGCTGACAGAGCCATAACTTCCCCCTCGTATTACCAAAGAAAAATGCATCAAATTCAGGACTTGCCATTCAATCAAGAACACCGTTGGCGTGCATCAGCAATAAAGTATGTAGAAAGTGACATAAACGAAATATTTGTCATTGGTTCACCGGAAACAGTTTTAGCTCAATGCAGTCAAATCCTACTACCTGATCACAAAGCCCACGTATTTTCCCAAGATCGTCTGGATCATGTCCAAGAACAAATTGAAGGTCTAACTAATCAAGGGATGAGAGTTCTGGCGGTAACCTATCGTTCCCACACCGGTAAACAAAAAATAGATCATGAAAATGTTAACAATTTAACCTTTGTCGGTTTGGTCGGCTTAATCGATCCTCCTCACCCTGAAACAAAATCCGCCATTAATAAAGCTCATCAAGCGGGTATTCAAGTCATTATGGCTACCGGCGATCACCCACTGACTGCTAAGTCCATCGGCTTAGAACTGGGGTTAATACCCCAAAAATATCTTCCAGATGCCATCATGACTGAAACTGAAGTAGTCGGTTTAACGGATGAAGAACTCACTCAAAAACTGAATAAAGTCAAAATTTTCGCTCGTATGTCACCCTCATCAAAACTCAGATTAGCCACTCTACTTCAAAAGAAAGGCAAAGTTGTAGCCATGACAGGAGACGGTGTTAACGACGCTCCAGCTCTCAAGCAAGCTGATATCGGTATCGGCATGGGCAAAAAGGGTACCGACGTTGCCCGTGAAGCCAGCGATATTGTTTTGGCCGATGACAATTTTGCTACCATCATTCACGCTATAGAAGAGGGCAGAACCCAACTTCGAAACGTGCGCCGAACTAGTTTCTTCTACGTTACTACCAATTTTGCCGAGTCAATCACCTTAATCATTTTTCTCTTCTTCGGTCTTCCCATGCCCCTCCTGCCCAAACAAATTTTATGGCTCAACCTCGTTACTGGTGGAATCACCGATTTCGCCCTAGCCACCGAACCGGTACACAACGACGTTCTAAGCGCCAAACCCAGTAGGATAACCGAAGGTATTTTAAACAAAAAGAATTTGCCATTCCTGGGATTAATTACATTAACAATTGCTGCTATAGCTTCAATCTTTTTCTTAATTTATATGCCCCAGGGACTTGCTAAAGCAAGAACGATCATTTTCATTGTCCTTTCTCTTAGCCAGATTTATAACATGTTTAACATGAGGTCTCTTAAAGACTCAATTTTCTCCGTTGGCTTCTTTACCAGCCGCAATCTCAATATCGCCCTAGTCGTTTCCATTATTCTTATGCTCCTGGTAGTTTATCTACCTTTCCTAAGTACTCTTTTCGAATTTACCCCCGTAACCTTGATTGATCTCATCGCCTGTTCCTTAGCTTCACTTATGGTAATCGTTGTGGGTGAAGGTTATAAAAGAATCAAATACGCTCAATCTTAACTGGCTCTGAGGTTTAAAACGTAACAAACTTGTAAATCCAGCCAATCAACTGCCCCAATTAGTAAACACCCCCACCGCCAACTCAGCCCAGAGCCAAACAAACAAAAACACCAAGATTATTGCCGTAATTACTCGATTCTTAGGAAACTTCCTGGCTATCAAAATCCCCAAACTTCCAAAAGCCAATATCAACAATCCCATAGTTATAAAATCCTCCACTCCCCACACCACTTCCTCTACTAACCTTGCTTCTAAATACTCTTCTTTAATCGCCTCAGATTGGGTATTATCTTCAAATCCCGGGGTTACAAATTCCTGTGCCTTTACAATCACAGTCGGTTGAATTATCGCCAAAGTTATCAGCCATAAACCAAGCAACACAACACTTTTCAAACCGCTTTTCATAGCAAGAATCTTTCAACCAAACATTAATAATTCTGGTTTAAACAGCATTGCCAGACCAATGACTAGCATAACCACACCGCCGATTACGTGAGCAGCTCTGGCATATTTATTTTCTATCCCCACCACTTCTAAAGTTAACATCGCCACCACAAAAATTATCAAATCATCAAGCATAAACATCAGAATGTACAACAGTATGTATCCGTAATAACTCCAAGCTGACAACTGGCTTTGGCTCAGAATTGAGGTGTAAACCGCCGGTAAACCGGCACTGCACAACAGTTCAATCATATTCACAATCACTGCTAAACCAACAATTCCTACCAAAGCCCAACCGATGCTTTTTGTGTGAGTAATCTTTTTAATCCGCTCAAAAATATTTTGACGCTGATTCGATGAAACCACTTTACAACCACCAGAGCGGTTCACCCAATAGTCTCGAAGATAATAAATACTAATTCCAATAGAAACTACCCCAATCAATATTTGAATCAACCTCATGTAACCGATAAAAAGAAAAATATTCAACCATGCGGTTAAGAACAGTCCGTAGACCAGCGCTGAAGTAAATATAAACACACTTCCCAGTAACCACATCTTTTTTCTGTCTTTCATCCCCAAAAGCATGCTGATTAAAAAAACCAAAACCCACAAAGCACAGGGGTTAAATCCATCCAACAAAGCAATCACAATTGTCAGTATCGGCAAAGACCAATCTTTTAAATTAACATCCCCCGCAACCGGTATTAAATAATTATCAGAAGGTTCTTTTTGAACCGGTTCAACCGTTTCAACTAATGTTTCACCTTTCACTAAACTACCTACCACATCACTGCATCCGGTTAATTTTGCTTGCGAAACTATTTCCTCAAACACCACACCGGTGGTATCAGCTGCATGAAACCCGACAAAATGTTCATTACAAACAACTGTGAAAGGCACACCACTAATATCAGCCTTCAGTGCATCACCAACTTGCTGAAACAGTTTGGCATTGTCTTTTTCACCAATATTAAAATACCTGATTTCTACATCAGGATTATCTTTACCATACTCATTCAAAAATACTTTTTCTTTGGCACAATGCGGACAGGTTGTTGAATAAAACAACGAAACTGAAACTTTGTTTTCCTGCGCCTTAACCAAACTTGTGGACAGAATTAAAAAAGTCAGCCCCAACAGGCTGACTAATATCTTTTTCTTCATTATTTATCTCTGTATTTCATTATAGTTTCAATCAATTTTTCTTTAGAGACTTCCCCGTATTCTCTACAAATTTCCTTACCGTCATTATCCAAAAATATTGCCACCGGTAATTTCTCTTGATCTAATTCATACTTTTTCACTTTTTCTTGATCATTGTCAAAATCCAGGTAGACAGTTTTCAACCACGAAAGTTCCGATTCAATTTCTTTCCACCTCGGCCTCATAGTATTGCAGCCATTACACCACACTGCCCCGATTTTAATTACTTTCATTCTCTCCTTCACATTTTTCACAAGTATGATGATTTTTTGATAATTTCAGGTGCTTTCCCAACAAAACCGCCGATGCTAACTTTTTGTATGATTCATTCAAAATTCTGGTAAAGGTCGGTTGCGACAACCCCATCTTCATGGCAGCTTCGACATGATTTAGTCTATCCAGCTCATGAAGCTTTAAAGCCTCTACTTCGTTAGTACTAAGTACCACCTCATCCAGATGGCTTAACTTTACCCCTCTTGGTTTAAAATCTATATACTCTGGATCAAATTTTGCACAACCCTGTTTTCTTCTTCGGCCCATAAGTTTATTTAAATGAATATATATTCAATATTTAACTACACTCTTACCAAAAACTCAAACCACTTTTTCCCATTTCCAGATAGAAGATTAGCCAAAATATGATGCCATCCTCAATCCAAACAATTAAAAGTGGTGCAAAAAATTTAAATTTAAATTGATCAGGACTTTGTTGCCTAACTTTTCATATTCATCGACGCCTTATAAGGGCTGTATGTATAATTCACACAGTCAAAACATTATTCTGGAACTTTCAAACAAAATTTAATTTTTTTTCATGAAAACCTATCACACACTTCTTTTCGACTGGGATGGCTGTCTGGCTAACACTCTCAGTGTTTGGCTCAAAGCTTACCACCAAACTTTTGCCCTTTACGACATTAACATCAGCGATCAGGAAATCACCACTCAGGTTTTTGGCGATTGGCGCGGAGCCGAAAAATTTGGAGTCCAGGATATTCAAGCGTTTAACAAATCTTTAATGGCCACAGTTAATCAGGAAATCAAACAAGTCGATCTCTATCCTGGGGCTAAAGATTTACTTCTAAAGCTCAATCAACTCAACAAACCCCTCGCCCTTTTAACCTCATCCACCAAAGAATTCATCACACCTGCTTTAGAAAAACACTCTCTCACTGGAATATTTGATCTCATCCTCGATAGTGAAGCTGTTACTCACCACAAACCAGACCCGGAAATCATTAATCGGGCAATCACAGATTTGAAAGCTGAAAAAGCATCAACCATCATGATTGGCGACTCCCAAAGCGATCTTGGTGCTGCTCGATCTGCAAACATTGACTCATTACTTTTTTATCCAGACTCGCATCAAATTTTTTACGATAAAAAAACCCTTCTGGATTTTAATCCTACTCACGTAATTTCTCATTTCAGTCAGGCCTCCTCAATTCTTATATAATCCTATCAATGTCTAATATCAATCTCAGCACTTCAGATGGTTTTAAACTATCAACTGACTTCAATAATGTTCCCAAATCAAACCGAGCAATCATTTTTGCCCACGGTATGACTGTCAATAAAGACGATGAAGGCATTTTTGTCCGCAGCCAAAAAACCCTCAACGATTCAAATTTCTCCACCCTTCGATTCGATTTCAGGGCTCACGGGGATAGTAGTGGCAATCCTGTCAACGACTTTACTATTTCTGGAGAGTTGACCGATCTTGATACCGCTGTCCAATTCCTAAAAGATCAAGGTTTCAATTGGCTCGGCTTAGCCGGAGCCAGTTTCGGTGGTAGCATTGCCGCCCTTTTGGCTGGCTTTCACCCCGATCTGTTCCAGTCATTAATTCTCGTCAATCCGGTTCTTGACTATCAAACTGCTTTTCTTAACCCCATTACTCCCTGGGCTAAACAACACTTTTCCAAACTGGAACAACGTTTAAATATTGACGGGTATATAAAAATCGGCAGCCGGCAGTTTGCCGTTGGCCCCATACTTTTTGACGAAATGAAACAATTTTTTCCCTCCCAAAATCTGCTTAACTACCAAAATCCGCTTCTTATTATTCACGGCGATCACGATACTAAAATTTCCTATCAAACGGCCAAAGTAGTTTTCCGTACTCTCACCAATCCCCACAAACACTTCGAAACCATCAAAGGCAGTGACCACGGCTTTCATGATGAGCCTTTCGAAACCCAAGTCACGGATATAATTTCTAATTTTTTTATACACACTGGATAAATTAATCACTAATTAATATGAAAAAAGCCCTCATTCTCCACGGCACTGATGACAGCCATCTAGCCAATTGGTTTCCTTGGTTAAAAGACCAACTTGAATTCAAGGGTTTTCAAGTTTGGGTACCGGATTTACCCCGAGCCGAAAAGCCAAACCTCAAGCGTTACAATCAATTTTTACTATCAAATAGTCCTTGGCCGGTTGATCAAGATACGATCTTAATCGGCCACTCTTCGGGAGCGGTAGCAATTTTAGGTCTGCTTCAAGCCCTGCCTCCAGAGATCCAAGTCAACACTTGCTATTTAGTCAGCGCCTTTAAAGACACTCTTGGCTGGGATGCCCTGGATGAATTTTTTAATATCCCCATCAGCTTTAAAAAAATTAAAAGCAAAGCTAGTAAATTCATTTTTATCCATTCAGATGACGACCCCCACGTACCTCTCGAACATGCCCAATATTTGTCAAAACAAGTTGCTGGCCAGCTGATTATCAAAAAAGGCCAAAAGCATTTTAGTGTTAGTAGTTTCGGTGAACAATACCGCCAATTTCCTTTTCTTTTAGAATTAATTGAGAAATAAACTTAATTATTTATAACTACCCACCCTTTATAGCCATCATGACTCAAATTTTCATTCTCGGCTCCAGTAGCGTTTACGGTGTCGGTGGCAGCCAGGGCGGCTGGGCTGATTTAATCAAGCAAGCCCTGCACCGGAAAATGTATGCATCCAGTGGAGTCGGTGAAAAGTTTGAAGTTTACAATTTTGGCAAATCCGGTGCCACTATTGATTTTGTCCTCAACACTTTCACTAGGCTCATCAAAGATTTTGGCCGAAACCAAAAAACTATTTCTATTGTTTCAGTGGGAGGCAACAATGCCAAAGCCGAACATACTCCAGACAACTTTGTGTCAACCCTGAATGAATATCAGGATCAAATGAGCCAGTTACTTGATTTGCTCAGTTCAAAAAGCGATGCTGTGATTGCAGTTGGTGGCGGGTATTACGATGAAACAAAGACTAACCCCAAAATTAGCCCTTTATCTGGAAATAAATCATTCTTTACCAACCAAAGGAAACACCAGTTCGAACAAGCTCTAAAATCTCTTTGCCAGCAAAAACAGATTCCCTTTGTCAAAGTTGAAATAACTAAACAAAAATGGCTAGAAGAGTACGTAGCCGCCGACGGTCTTCACCCCAACCATAAAGGCCACCAATACATCAGTGACCAGATATTAAAAACCATTCAACCGTTTATTTAGTAATTAAATGTCTATAAAAATACGCCTTGGCCACGTAAAGGATTTAGCCTCTTACACCCATTTACTTCAAACTACATACGAAACAGCCTACACCAACGAAAAGATCGGCTTAACCGCAGACTGCTTCTCCAAAGCAGTATTTGCCACAAAAAATACCCAACAATATTTAAGTTCACACCTTTTAAACAATGACAAGCAAAAAACCTGGGTTGCAGAGATAGAAGGTAAAATTGTCGGTGCAATTACGGTTATAAATATTAACAACCATCAAGCAGAGTTAACCGGTTTTTACGTTCTTCCCCGCTTTCAGGGTCAGGGTATAGGCAAAAAACTCTACAAAAAAGCCCTAGCCTTTGCCGACAATAGGCACTTAAGCCTAGATATCTATACCCACAATAAAAAAACAATAGCCATGTATCAAAAATGGGGCTGGCAAATTGACGAAAGTAGGGGAGACAACGGATTTTTCTCCCGGCATTGGCCGGAATGGCCACCCGGTCTTGAAGCCAAAAGCGTATATATGAAATTATCAAGACAATCAATATAGGAAAAATTTATGGCAGTCAAACCCACTATTCAAATCGGCCATCCCGCCCTTAAAGCCAAAAATAAACAGATTACAGATTATAGCCATCCTCATCTCAAACAATTAATCACTGATCTAACCGACTCAATGCACGCGGCCGGTTTAATCGGTATGGCTGCCCCTCAAATTGCCGTCAATTTTCAGGTGTTTATAACTGAGCCTAGGCAGACTAATGCCCGATCCAAAGATCAATCCGACCAACTTCGAATATATATTAACCCCCGTTTAGTCAAATTCTCTCGGGAACAAACCACTATTTTCGAAGGTTGTGGCAGTGTTCTCAATGGCCAGCTTTTCGGCCCCGTTGTCCGCCCTAAAGTTGCCACCGTCGAAGCCTTCGATGAAAACGGCCAGAAATTCCGGTTTACTGCCGACGGTATTTTGGGCCGGGTCATCCAGCACGAGTTCGACCATATGAATGGCGTCGAATTTCTGGAAAAAGTCTCGGACTACAAACAAATGATGGTTCTTAAGCATTACATCACCCAAATCAAAAACCAGCCTCAATATAAAAAAGCCTCCCAAATCACCCTCAAGCGTTTAACTCGTCTTTAGTAATATTTCTATGTCATTTAATTACCACTTGTTGTCACATTACCAAGTCAGTCCGCTTTTGATTGCCAGGAATAAGGGTAAGTCAAGTTCGGACACATCATTTGATTTAGGTCTCACTTCAACTCAAGTAATAATAACTCAATCCGGCATAGACAGCCCCAATGGAATATCCCTAACCTGGAAACAATTAGAAAAAATAAATAAACAAAAAAACCACTGTTTTATCATCGATCAAAACGAAATTGAACCTATTGTTTTAGAATCTCCTACCACTGGCTGGATCCGCACTCTTTTCCCGACTACCAAAGCCCCGACCACCCTGGTTTCAGGTATCCTCATGCATCGGGTTAAAAACACAGATCCTCTTAAAGACACCAAAGTTAAACTCAACACACTCGGCCAACTAAACGCCTCCCGGTTTTTAGATACCGCCACCGGCTTGGGCTACACAGCTATACTGGCCTCTCAAAAAGGGGCTCAGGTTACCTCTGTTGAGCTCGATCCGACTGCAATTGATTTAGCTCGCCTCAATCCATATTCCACCGAGATTTTTAATAACCCCCAAATCATTCAAAAAATCGGTGACATTAGAGAGATAGTTAGCGCCTTTAAACCCGGTAATTTTACTCACATTCTCCATGACCCGCCCACTTTCAAGTTGGCCGGCGAGCTTTATAGCGGAGACTTTTACCGCCAACTTTTTAATCTTCTCCAGACCAAAGGCAAGCTCTTCCACTACATCGCCGACCCCCAAAGTAAACATGGCCATGAAATCACTCCTGGAATAATCAATCGCCTCTACCAAGCAGGTTTTAAATCGGTTCTGCCCAAACCACAGGCATTTGGGGTTCTGGCAACCAAATAATTTACTTAATTGTTGAGTGCTTCAACCTTACTCAATCATCGGTTCATTTCCGTCATAAAGTTTCCAAACATTCATCAAAAGTTCTGCACTTTGGCTAGCCTCCGGCCAGAAAATTAACCAGTTATCCGCTTCTTTTTTCATCAACCCCTCCCTGCCACCAACGGCAACCTCATACCATCCCAGTTGGCTACTTTGATCCTTTTGACTTGCCTCTATGCGTTCAAAGACTTCCTTTTCGTTTTTGGAAACTAAATTTATCCAACCTATATTATTACCTTCATATTGAACTAAATATTGATTATGAGTAAAGGAAGAGTCCAATAAATAATTACTCCTGTAAAAACGAACCGAAAGAGGGGAACGAACAATTAAATTATCCGTTTCTAAGTAATTGAAGTTTTCATTTAACCTTGGGTCGTACCAAATAGTTATCGCTCCAAATTTAACCGCTTTTTTACCTCCACTTTCCGGATAAGCTATATGAGTTTTCACACCTAATTCAGCCGTCTTTATGTCCCTTAATAAATACCTCAAACCCTCACTGTGAACCTCTTCCATGTCAAACACCACTTCTCTCAAGCCATGCTTTCCCGCCACTTCTTTAATAAAATTGGCAGTTTTTACTTGGTTTTTTAAATTCATTCCCGACTGTTCACCCGTAAATTTCCATCCAACCCACACCAGAGCATAACCTCCAAACACAAGCGCTAACGCTTTTGTGTCAATTTTTAAATTTTTCAATCCACTGCCAACAATTAGCATTGCAGCCGGTAATTGAATCATCAAATAATATTCCGGAATCGAGCCTCTATAGCCGGCAAACACTATCGCCACTAGCCCCAACCAAACAGCCACCCATTTTTTCCTGGAAGTGTCAGCTACCTTAAACCACCAAACCAATAGTCCAATCCCCAACACCCAAATCAATGCCCTGTTGGTGTCATATGCCAATAACCCCCCTAAATTGCTCCAAGTTAGAGTTAAAGTGGTTTTTAATTGAGGCCAATAAGAAAAGCCATACCCGGTCACTTGTTCTTGATTAAAGTTTAAAAGTCCTTTTAAATTCAGCCAGTCATGCCTCCAATCGAATAAAATCGTGGGTAGTAGCGTCGCCGCCAACCCCAGTCCGCTTGCTCCGGCCAGTAACCAGTTGCCTCTAAATCTCCATAGCCAAGCCAAACCCACCAACCCCACCAAAGCCAGGCCGGAAAAATGTGCTTGATAACCTAACCATATACCCGTGGCAATCAACCCATAGTCTAAGTTTGACCAATCTTTATCCTGCCACCTGCCCCACAAAGGCCAAAAAACTAAACTTGCTGCCACGACAGTTAAATTTGGGTTCCAGGCATTTCGGTCCAACCAAATCAAAAATGGCGACCAAGCCCACATTGCCAACATTAACTCTGCCAGTTTCTCCTCATACCGCTTGACCAACCACCAAATTACCACTCCACTAACTCCCGCAATCATCAAACTCGCCATATACACAGCCTCGGGCGAACCTACAAAAGGTAACCATAGTGCAGTCAGATAATAAATTAATGGCCCGGTAAACATGGCAGCCGGCCCGGTCCTGGGGCCAATTAAACTCAAGTCACCCTGAGAAATTTGCTCAGCTTTTTCCAAAATTTGCACTTGATCAAAACCAAATCTATAGTTACCCAATCCATATACTCTCAGCAACATTCCGGAAAGCCAAATAAGCCCCAAAATACTTGCCTTTTTGCTCCATTTTTTCTCCATATCTACCATTTTACTAGAATTGCTACAATTTGACACACAAGCCCTGGTCTGATTTGATAGTCCCGTGTCTCCCAAACTTTTAGCTCTTTTTGCCAAACTCATCCTTCTCGCCTTGCTGGTTAATCCAAGCCCATCGTCAGTTCAACCGGTCCTAGGCACCTCTCAAGTCGGCACCAGTCCAGATCCAGTCACTTCTTCCCCTCAACCATCCAGTCCATTGCCTCACCCTTCCCAGTCACCTGTAGTAACTATCACTCCCACTCCCGTTACCCCCGCTCCTTCATCCAAACCAACTATAAATCCAGATTTGATTATCTCTTCCACTCCCTCACCCACTGCCAAACCTACTCCTGTCCCTACAACCTCACCCCAACCCACTTCAACACCACAGCCAACCCCGGCTCCATCTCCAGAATCCCCACCTACTCTTAAAACTGCCTCATCCGACAATCAAAGCTTGGATCTAATCAACAACTACCGCACCTCTCACGGCCAGTCACCCGCCTCCTCGGACTCCAAACTATGTGATTTTGCCCAAGTCAGAGTCAATGAAATTACCAGCAACTTCAGCCATCAAGGTTTTAGAGACCGGTTAGACAATAATAGTCTTCCTCTACCTTCATACTCTCTCATCACCGAAAACATCGCTCAAAATTCTAGCCCCGCTGCCGCAGTTGATAGTTGGATTTATTCCTCCTCCCACGCCGACAACATGCTCAAAGACACCCCTTATATCTGTGTCGCCTCATCCGGTGACTATTACGTTATGCTCGGTTGGAAGCCTTAGTTCTAATTAGGAACAGTTCTTCTTTTGGCTCATTCTTATTCATCGACAAAATCGCCTCTACATCTTCACTTTGGCTTTGGTGAGCTTTCATCGCTCTTAACTTAAGTTCCCATACGCTACTTACATCAACCACTTCATCCGCTTGATCTCTATTAATCCCTTCGGGAAAATGAATAAAATAATTAGTCATTTGGCAGCTAATGTTCTTGCTCTCCTGATAATAATAAAGTGATTTTGCCACTCCACTTTTATCAAACGCCTTAGTCGCTGCCCCCGCCACCGCTACGTGATCAATATGTCCCGAAACTCCGTTCAAGCTAAAGGTAACCAACCTCTCAGGTTTAAATCTTTTTATTTCTTTTTCAAACTTCTCTATTAGTTCAAGCATCTGGTTGTTGCCAATTTCCCCATCTTGATAATCCAAAAACTCAACCTCCTTAATCCCCAAAATTTCTGCCGATTTTAGCAATTCTCTCTCTCTTAGTTTCCCGGTCGCTTCTTGGGTGTGATTATTGCCCGCCTGTCCTCTGGTAACACAAACCAGCTTTATCTCCATTCCAGCCAAAGCCCAAAGTGCTAGAGTGCCTCCTGGCCCAAAGGCTTCATCGTCTGGATGGGCAAATAATGCCAAGACTCGATTTTTCATCGCTAGCATTATAACCCATTAACATCAATTGCCCTATTCTCTGCTGGGAACAAACCACATATAGTAAACCACCGGAATAAAAAAGAGCATGATTGTTCCGGAAAACAATAGGCCGGAAATAATCGCTCCTCCCAAACCCCGCCACAACGGATCAGAAATAGTAATTGGCAACAAGCCAATAAAGTTGGTGACCGAACTAAAGATAATTGGCTCCAGTCGCGAGCTGGCCCCGTCAGCTACCGCTTCTTTAAAAGGAATCCCTACTGACACATTGATGTTAATTTTATCCACTATCAGGATACTGTTTTTTACTACAATGCCAAACAAAGCCAACACTCCTATCAGGGCAGGCAGAGAAATTGGCGTACCCGTAATCGAAAACAGAATAAACACCCCCGAAATTGCCAAGGGAATCACCAGCATTACAATCAAGGATTTTCTAAAACTGGCCAGTTCCACTACCATTGTCGCCGCAATCAATATGGCCGCAATTCCCATGGCTTGAACTAAAGAGTTAATCGATTCCTGATTTTCCTCGTTAGCTCCCCCGGTCTTCCAACTGTAACCCTCTGGCAAATCCAGACTATCATCTACAAATGTTTCTAATTCTCGACCTAACTGGGGGATATTAAACCCAGGAGCCGCTGACGCGGTAATTGTTATTGACCGATTTCCGTCCTCCCGCTGAATTTGTACCGGACTGGCCGATAACTTAAATTCACCCATCATCGATAGGGGTACCATCTCCCCGTCTCTGTTGGGTAAAGAAAGACCCATCATTTCCTCAGCCCCCACTGTTTGATTAAATATTCTTATCACTATTTCTTGCTTATCCTCGCCTCCAAATCTCTCCTCGGCCACCTGCATGCCGGACAAATAGCTCCTCATCCACATACCGATTTGACCCATAGAAAAGCCTGCCTCCTCAATTTTCTTCCTATCAGGAACAAACACGATTTGACTTATCCCGGTATCAACCGATTTGTCAGCGTCCACCGCCCCCGGTAAGGCATCCAAAAATGCTACTACTTCATCAGCTTTTTCTTCCAGTACGGCCAAATCATCGCCCAAAAGCGTTATCTGAATATCTTCACCGGCCGGTGGGCCCCCGCTCTCCTCGGCTACCACAATTTTTCCAGCCTGATAGCTCTCATACTTATCCCTAATCTCTTGAGCCAACTCAATTGAACTTTTGTCTCTTTCCGTCTGTGGGGGTAATTTCAAAGAAAACCTCACCTTATTACTCTCGCCCCCGGAGACACTGGTTACAAACGTGTTTTCAAGGGGAGAACCCACTTCGGCAATTACATAATCAACTTGGGGTATCTGTCTCAACTCCTCCATTAATTTAAGCGCCTGTGAGGTGGTTACATCCAAACTTGTACCGGCAGGCAACTCCAGTCCCACATAAAGCTGCTCGGCATCCGTACTGGGAAAAAATTCATTTTTCACCAACCCAAGGGGGACCAACAAATATGAAAACACAGAAAACATCACCACCACTATTACTGCCTTACGTCGGTTACCCTTCGTCGCCAGGATTTTGAGTAAAATTCTCTTGTAACTTTCTACCAGCCCTTTAACCGAAAAGAAACCGCTTTGAATTTTTTTGTTGATGTCCTTTCCTTTTAGTCTGTCTCCTGTCAATTTAGTCATTCCCTCTGAATTGTTGATCAAACTCCACCCTTGAGTCACCGCCTCTTTTCCCGTCAGCCAGGCTATCCAACCAAAAGCCAGCAGGGACATCACTGCTATTGAAGCCAAGCGGTTCTCTCCCAGCCAGTTAAACAACAGGGCCAACACTAAACCTATTGCCAAAAGTCTCAACGACCAAACCACTCTCTTGGGAAACTTTGGCTTCAAAACCACCACCATTAAAGGAATGGTTACCAACAAAGATATTGCCGTTGATCCGATCAAAGCTGTGGTCACCACCAAAGGAATAGATTTAATAAACTCACCAATAATCCCGGCGGTGATCAGCATCGGCAAAAAGCTCCAAACATTGGTCAGATTAGAAGTCAGCGTCGGCGAAATAAAATCTTTCCAGACCAAAAGTCCGGATTGGGCCGGGGTAAATTTACCCGTTTTGTAATAATCAGTCATTGCCGAAATCATCACAATCACATCATCCACGATCATTCCCTGAGCCAGCAGTAAGGAAAACAGAGTCAAGAAATTAAGTGACAACCCCATGGTGTGTATAGCTCCAAAAGTAAACAAAAATGAAACTGGAATCACCATTGCCGCAATCGTTGCCTGCCTAAATCCCAAAAACAAAAATAGAGTCAAAAAGACCAAACCGACTGAGGTAAAAAAATCGTTAAACAAATCGTCAAACTGTTTGGCAATCAGTTCATCAAAATCAACTATTGTCCTCAGAGTAAACCTGCCCTCATATGTTTCAATTACTTCCTCAGCAGCTGCTTTGGCTTCCCTAGCCGCTACATCTAAATCTGCCCCAGTGCGCTTAAAAACCGAAAAAGTTACCGATCTTTGTCCGGTGACATCTGCGTCGGCATAATATGCCTTTGATTGATTTGGAGCTGCCCTCTCCATAACCGTGGCTATATCTCCCAGTTTTACAATTTGGTCATCTACATTTATTTCCACTTGCCTTAAACCCTCAACTGAGTTAACTGCTTTTTCGAGGCTAACTCCATGAGTTACTCCTCCGGAAATGACGTTTCCACCGGGATAACTGGTCGTTTGGCTTCTTATCACTGACGCCAAACTTGCCGGATCCAATTTCAATTCATTGATCGTTTCCGGTTTAATCCAGATCTGAAATTCCTGGGTTTCTATTCCGCTTACTGCCGCAGAATTCACCTCATCTTCTTCTTCCAGCCGGTCTTTCAATTCTTTCGAAAAACGAATAAGCGTTGCCATATCCTCTTGGGTAGTAACCGTAAAAGTCCACACCGGAAAATTTTCAAAATCCAAATCCATTACCGTTGGGTCACTGGCGTTATCTGGCAGATTTGCCGTATCCACTCCTGATTGCACTTCTTCTCGCGCTTCCTTTGGTTCTACGCTGGACTCAAACTCAACCACCACAAACGATACATTGTCCGAAGAAGTCGATGTCACCCTATCTACTCTATCTATACCCTCAACCGCGTCTTCTATTGGCACCGTCACCAATTGCTCTACATCCTCAGGCTTAGCTCCGGGCAATATCGTGGATATAAAGATATAAGGTATTTCAACTTCAGGATTAGTCCGGCGGGGTAAATTTACATAGCCAAACATTCCCCATACCACCACAGCCAACACGAACAAAAACATGAGCCTAATGTTCAAAATGTATTTAGCCGCAAAAGAATCCAAAAGTTTAGGATTAAACCTTAATTGCTTCAGATATGATGACTGCTTCTCTTCCATTTAACCTACAAGCTGATTACTACTTGATCACCACTCACCACCGACCGGTCCAAAACCACCACATCACCCGCCCCTATTCCTTCATTTACCAAAACATAATTCCCATAAACCGATCCCAATTCAATTTGTCTGCTCTCTACCGTTGCTGTTTGCACCTCCTGGTTTTCTTGGCCGGGAGTGGCTACAAATACAAACGCTTCATCCTGAGTTTGATACACACTATCAATGGGAATAAACGGACTGGTCCCTAGTGAATCCGGATACCCAACCGGAATTTCCACACTTATATATGACTGGCTGTTCAATTGATCAACAAAAGTATCCAACTGACACCAGGTTATCGCATACAAATTTCCATCTGTCGGTTCAGTCGCCACGTATTGTGGCACCTGTTCAATCCTACCCAACGGTAAATTTAGTGTACTCGTCTCCCAGCGGCTGACTTTAGTGGCCACCTCTCTGCTTACTAAAGCCACTGCTTTTACACTTTGCGAGTTTCCTGCTATCGCCATTAATGGCATTCCTGGTGAAACCATCTGGCCGGGCTTAACGTAAACCCTCTCCACCACTCCGCCAAAAGGCGCCTGAGGATAATAAATAGCCTCACCAATCCGAGCTAGTCTCAAATTCAATTGAGCTATATCCACTCCCATTTTGTAACCTCGCTCTTCCAAGTCCAGCCCCTTCAAAGCAATCTCCCGGTTTAATTCCCCGAGCCTTCTTGGTGGGTTGTCTTCATCGCTGGTGTACTCCAAATTCTCCACCGCATCTCTAAGACCGTTAACAGCCGACAAGGACTGGGCTCTTAGCTGTCTCGCCGAGAGAATGGCGGCCTCATCTTGCGGTGAGGCTTCTTCTAAGATTTCCAAGTTATCGGTCAAGGTTTCTAAAATCTGCTGGTTAACGTCCAGCACCCCTCTGGTCCGATTCAGGGAATTTTCCGACAATTCTCTCAGTTCGTTGGTATTCTCATCAGATTTTTGAGCCAGTTCCCGTCTTTTGGCAATCAAATCCAGTTGTATTGGCAAGTTTTCTTGAGCCGACTCAAAGTTTTTCTGAGCAATCTGCCTTTGCACCGAGGCTCCATTCGCCCCCGTATAGGTCGCGGCCAAATTTACCAACGTCTGACCGGGGCTTACACTCTGGCCTTCATCAAAGTTAATTCGATTTACCACTCCGCCGGTTTGAGCCATGATTGTCACCACTCCCGTCTTTTCAATTTTTGCTTGAACCGTTAGAGTCGGCACCGCTCCGATTTGGTAGGCTTTCACCTCTCTTACTTCATTCTCAACCACCTCTTCTTGAGGTTCAGGCTGGCCTAAAAATTTTATCGCCAGTAATATTAAAATCAAAACCACCAAAGCCCCGAAAAAACTTCGCATCGGCCTGGATTTAATTTTCTTTGTCACGCTCCTGGCTCTATTGCTCCCCTTGACTCTTATATCTTTAAGCCTTTTTGTAATGTTGCCGGTCACTTTACCTCCCAATTTATTTTGTCCAATATTTTATTCAGCTGTTTTAATTCTTCATCACTTAAATTCATCTCCACTCTGCTCATCTCCTCTTGCATTTGTTTTTCAATCATCTCTGTCCGTCTCAAGCCTTTTTTTGTCAGTTTCAGCATTCTCACTCTGGCGTCCTCGCCTTTAATTGAGTCAACTAAGCCTTCGCTTTTCATGTTTTTAATTTTCTCGGTCATAGTTGAGGCTTTGATTCCCAGCATTCGCCCCAGTACCCCTATCGGCATAGGCTTCTCCTTAATTGTTTCAAGCATGATCGATCTCTGGACTTGGTCTCGGTTGTGTTTTTTCATCATTGCCTTTACTTTGCGTCCAAAGATGTACAATTTCAAAAATACGCTGATGTGTTGTTCTTTTATTGACACGATAGCGGATACTACGCTTACCGAAGCAATTTGTCAATGACCTTGACCCAAGTACTTATTTAGCTTCACAGCCGCTACAATAGCTTCATGAGGTTACTTTTTTTCTTGTTTATTTTCACCTCGATTGGTTTATTCACTCTTCACACTTGGTTTAGTGGCCACGCCATGTATGGCGACGGCAATGCTTACTTTAGCCACGCCCACGCTCTGGCTTTCCAGGGCAATCTCGATTTCACTTCCATTTACCATCATCTCTCCAACTTCCCCGGCAAACACTACACTTTCGATCGGATTTTTTGGGAAACCAACCCGACCGCTACCGGCCGTCTGCCTAACAAATGGCTAATCGGCCCTGCCCTCTTTTGGACCCCTTTTTTCCTTTTGGCTAGAGCGGTCAGTTTCTTGGTCTCCCTGCCGATTTCCCCATTTAGCCTATTTTGGGAATATTTAGCCGGCTACGTCAGCCTCTCCTTTGCCCTCCTTGGTCTTTACCTTCTCGCCCGCTCCCTCACCCGCGTCTTTAACTTTAGCTCTAGCCGGCTTGCCCTTCTCACCCTTTTTTTTGGCTCACACCTTTTTTACTATTTAACCCTTGAGCCTACTCTTGCCCATTCCCTCCACTTTTTTCTTCAATCCACTCTCCTGTATTTACTATTCTCCGATTCAAAAAAAGGCATATTTTTCTGGGCATTTTTAGGCGGGCTGATTGGCTTATTGGCTATAACTCGCCCCACCGGCATCCTTTCCCTGCTGCTTTCATTGCCCCTTGCCAAAAAGTCACTCCCCAAGAAAAGTTCATTATTTCTTTTTGTCTTAGCTTTTTTTGTCGCCGTCATACCCCAGGCTCTAGCCCAGCAGTATCTCTATGGCTCACTCTTGTCTCAACCCTATCTCTCAGGTGCCCACGGCAATCCAGTTCCGGACCCCTCCAAACTCTTTTCCACCCTCTTTTCTGCCCAGCGGGGCTTGTTTATCTGGTCTCCGTCTTGGGCTATTGCTCTAATCGGTCTTTTCGACTCTCGTCTCCGACGCTTTCGTGGCTATTTCTTGCCTTTCATTTTTGCGCTCTATCTCGTCGTTGGCACTTGGCACGCTGGTCTCTCGGCCAGTTTTGGCAACCGCTTTTATCTGGATGCTGCCCCACTGATGGCTTTTGGCCTGGCCGCCTTTTATCAGCGCCACCAACGCCTCGCCCTGTTTCTGACCCTATTTTTCATCCTCTGGAATTTTGCCCTTCTCTCACAGTTTTACCTCGACAAACCTCGCTTGGTCGACTTGCAACACGCCACCTACTTATCTCTTTTTTCCGGCCAAATTATTTTTCCAATCCGGCTGTTAAAACTTCTTTTTTCTCTAAACCTTACTAATCTTTATCAAAGTCTTATTGATTGAAATAAATATTAACCGCCCGTATCGC
>CAYNMS010000006.1:31237-50194 GCA_964398525.1 uncultured Pseudomonadales bacterium
GCCATCGCCAACCGGTTGTTGATCATTTCCTCAGGCAAAATTGTCGCCGACGGCTCTCCCAAGGAAATTACTCAAACCTCGGACACCAGTTCCATTTCAACCCAAATCGAAGGCCCCAAAATCTCCTCCGAACTCAAAAAAATTAGCGACATCACTAACCTGCAAATTCAAAAACTCTCCGGTCGCCGCTACCAAGTCAATCTCACTGCCTCCTCTCAAGTAAAAATCCAACCCCAAATTTCCCGCCTCGCCGCTCAACACGGCTGGACGATTTGGAGCCTTACCGAACAAACCCAAGACTTAGAAGATGTATTCCATCAACTTACTCAAACCACATGAACTTAGCCAATATTCTTACCATCACCAAAAAAGAGCTTCGAAGTTATTTTGATAGCCCCACGGCCTACATCGTTCTAGTCATTTTTCTTTTCCTTTGGCAATATCTTTTTTTCCGTGATGTCTTTCTCTTGGGCGAAACTTCCCTTCGTAGCCTCTTTTCTTTCCTTCCTTGGTTACTTCTAATCCTCATTCCGGCTCTAACCATGGGCACCATTGCCTCAGAAAAAAGCCAAGGCACACTTGAGCTTCTCCTGACCCACCCGCTTGGCTTTATGGAACTGATTCTTGGCAAGTTTTTGGGAACCTTAATCTTTGTTGCCTTGGCCTTGGCATTTGTTTTCCCTCTAGCTTACAGCTTTGACCGCTTCGGCAATCTCGATTGGGGTGTGGTCCTCGGTCAATACTTAGGTGCCCTCTTTCTCGCAAGTGTACTTATCTCTCTGGGAATTTTTGTCTCGAGTCTTGTGGCCAGTCAAATCTCAGCCTTACTTATCGCCGCCGCCACCAGCTTCTTTTTAATCATTGCCGGCTTTGAAATGGTCACTCTCACCCTACCTGCCTCTTTGGCTTTAATCTTTGAGCGCCTCTCCGTTCTTTCCCATTTTGAGGCAGTTTCAAGAGGAGTCATCGATATCCGCGACCTCGTCTATTTCTTCTCCGTCACTTTCGTTTTTCTCTTTTTTAGTTTTCTTCAACTAGTCAAAATCCGCCTGGGTAACCGCCCAGACCAATTCCGTCGTTTCCTTTTTACCGCCGGCCTCTTGCTTATCCTGGTCGTTTCCTTAAACATTGTCGGCGACCGGATTCCCGGCCGTCTCGACTTGACTCAAGACCAAGTCTATCGCCTGACTCAAACTACCACCGATACCTTAAACCAACTCGACGACATCGTCCAAATTAAACTTTTTGCCAGCAGCCAGCTACCTCCTCAGCTTCGTCCCGTCCTTCGGGAAATCAAAGATGTTCTCCGGGACTACCAAACTCAATCCCAGGGAAAAATCAATCTAAGTTTTCTCGATCCCGCCAACCCTCAAACTCAGGAAGAGGCTAGCCAGCTGGGTATTCGCGAAGTTCAGTTTAACGTCATCGGCCAGGAAGAACTCCAGGTTAAACGAGGCTACTTGGGTTTAGCCGTTTCCTATGCCGGCAACTCAGAAGTCATCCCCTTTATTACCGATACCTCAGATCTTGAGTACCAGCTCACCAGTTTCATCGTCAAACTAACTAACCCCCAAAAACCCCAGGTTGCCTTCCTTACCGGCCACGGTGAAAAATCCCGGCTCACCAATTACTCTGCCTTTAATTCTCAACTCGAACGCCTCTTTGAAGTCACCGATTTTTCCTTTACCGGCGAGCCAGAAGCCGACACTCAGCCTGAGCCCCAACCCGTACCTGAGGCAATAACTTCGCTCATTGTCGCCGGACCCAGAGAACCTTTGTCCTCTCAAGAACAGCTTTTATTAAGCCAGTATCTTGACTCTGGGGGTGCTTTGCTCCTGCTTCTAGACTCGGTTGTCGTCAATCAATCCTTGCTGTCTGCTTCATTAAATGAGGCCACCCTTGACGAATTTCTCCAAAATTACGGCCTGACCTTAAACAAAGATCTGGTCTATGACGTCCGCTCCTCTGAAGTCGTCAATTTTGGCTCCCCTGATGGCGGCAGTTTTGTAGTCCGCTATCCCTTCTGGCCCAGACTTTTGGCTACCGACAAAACTTCTCCCATCGTCAGCCGGATAGACAATATTCTTACGCCTTGGACCGGAAGTCTAAGCCTCAATCAAGACCAAATTACCAACAGAGGCTTGGAGTCAAAAATCCTCTTCTCTACTTCAAACTATGCCGGCACTCAAGTCGGTACTTTCGATATCGCCCCCAATTCGGAGGTTTCTACCGGCAATCTTTCCCAACACCCTATAGCCGTTAGCCTGCTTTCTCAGGCTGAGGATACTGCTACTCGTTTAATTGTGGTAGCCGATTCCGACTTCTTAAACGACGAGTTTATTGCCAGCAGCCCTCAAAACTTAGCTTTTGGTCTGGAATCAATCTCTTGGCTATCCCAGTCCCAATCCCTGGCAGAAATCCAACTCAAACAACGCCAACCTCGCCCTTTAATTTTTGAAGACGCCTCCCAGCCTCAATTGATCAAATACGCCAATCTAGGCCTGACCCTAATTTTACCCGTAGTCATCGGTCTAACACGGCTTATGCGCCGCCGCAAATTAGCTACCCTTACTTATTCATGAACCGTCAACTAGTCCTCTTAACCGTAATTACCTTAATCTTCATCACCCTGGCTGCCCGTCCCATTTGGCAGCCGGTAGTCACTGGTTTTTTGACCCCCACACCCAACCTTAGTTCTATCCCACCCCAAGATGTTAATCAATTTACTCTGGAGTCATCCAATTCCACTGCTTCTCTTACCAAAGAAAACGGCCAGTGGCGTGTTTCCGATTTTCCGGCTGATGCCACTATGGTGGCCCGCTTTTTAGACGAAGTCTCTGCCGTCAAACTCGAATCAGTCGATATCGTCTCAACCAATCCTGACAATTTCTCCAACTACACTCTCGGTCAGGACGAAGGCGTACGGGTAACCCTCAACTCCGGTTCAGATTCCAATCAATTTTTTATTGGCCGCTCCGGCTCTTCCTCCGACACTTTCTACCTTAAACCATCAGATCAAGAAGCCGTTTTTCTAGTCGCCGGCCGGCTCGATCAATTAGCCGTCACCACGCCCAGGCTCTGGCGAGACAAAACTATTGTCTCACTCTCAAAAGAGGAAATAACCAAACTTGAAATTACCCGACCAGATTCAACCCTCACCCTTTCCCTCGACGAAACTTCCACTTGGCAAGCTGTCTCCGGTCCAAACCAAACCCCGATTGAACCTTCTCTTGTTACCCCTATTCTCGAAGCTCTTTCACCTCTAACCGCTACCGATATTCTCCCCGAGGAAGATACTCAAGTCTTTGATCTTGACACCGACCACCGATTGAAAGTCTGGGACAGTCAAGACAACCTTTTATTCGAACTTTCTCTTGAGGAAAAGGAAGACGGCTGGTGGGTTGCCAATCCTCACGCCGACCCTCTGGTTTTATATTTCCTTCCCTTTTCACAATTTAACCAGCTTTTCCCCGATCCAGAAACGATATTTCCTCAATAAACTGTTCTAACGTCTGTCATTTTGTTAGACTTTTAATCACATGTCCGCCTTCAGTTCTCACCAACTCAGTGAAATTGTCAATGCTATCAACACTCGTTCTGCCCTCCAGCAAGTCGGTCTGCGCCAAACTGCTCTCAATCAAACTGCTTCTACTTCCCGCCTTCAGGCCTCATTTGAATCCCAGACCCGCAGACCTGTATTTGATTTATCAGGCAAACCATTTTCGTCTACTTTACTAGGTTTAGAACGCTTTCACTTACTCACTCTTCCCCCTGACATTTCTCTTGGAACAGTAGTCGAGTACTCAGACCACGACCATGTTCACCGAGCCTTAGTTGCCCCACCTCCTCGTTCAAACCATACTAGAGGCATCTTTTTGCATCCACTCAGCCAAAAGGATTTCCAACAACTCACAGTCTCAAAGCCAAACACCCCTATTTTTACTCTGCATGAATCGGATTTTCTTCCTCCTAATCGTAACCAACGATTGCTTTTATCCCTTCTGAGTCGAATAGACCCCACCGAAACAATTTTCTTTAAAATCCTTGTCGGATCCATTATAAGTCGTTCATGGGACTTAGATTCTGCCCAGGAAGTTTTTATACTCATTTACCTAAGATTACTTTTCATTGCCGCCCTTATTTCTCTCACTCTCTTTTTCGTGTTTAGTTTCTTTTCTAAGCTATTTCCCTTTTAAGTTGGGCTTTACCTATCACCAGTCTATAATCAAAGTATGAACGTTCGCATCCATCCTTCTTGGTATGAGGTTCTCAAACCTCAATTTGATTTGCCCTACTTTCGCCAACTCACCGATTTTGTCCGTCGTGAGTACCAATCAACTTCAGTTTATCCGCCGCCCAAGTTTGTCTTTCATGCCTTTGATCAGTGTCCTTTTGATAAAGTTAAAGTCGTCATTTTAGGTCAAGACCCCTATCATGGTCCTGGCCAAGCCCACGGCCTCAGCTTCTCCGTTCCCCCGGGCGTAAAGCACCCCCCCTCACTTCAGAACATCTTTAAAGAACTCCATTCCGATATCGGCAAACCCATTCCCGAGACCGGTAATCTTGATCACTGGGCTCGTCAGGGGGTCCTCCTCTTAAATGCCACTCTCACCGTTAGAGCCAAACAGGCCGGTAGCCATCAAAATCAAGGCTGGGAGCAGTTCACTGATGCCGTCATCCAAACGCTCTCCGACAAAAAAGAAAACTTGGTCTTCCTTCTCTGGGGTAAATACGCTCAGGATAAAGGCAAAGTCATCGACTCCTCCAGGCATTTAGTTCTTGAGTCTCCTCACCCCTCTCCTTTTTCCGCCCGTAACGGTTTTTTTGGCTGTCGTCATTTCTCCCAAACCAATGTTTACCTGGCTTTAAACGGCCTTCAACCCATCAACTGGTAGTTCCTCCCCTTCCTTCACCCTCCAATGACCCACTCTTATTCTTTCAATATCAAAGGCTAGTGCCCCACACCCCAATTCTTCTCCCGTCTGATGACACAGGCTTCTTATATAAAGACCTGCACTTGTTACCACTTCAAACTCCAATAACCCTGCGTCCTCGCCGGTTCTTGCCCACTCTCTCCAAGTATCTACGGCCATCGATTGTCTAAAGTCACCCTTCACTTTTCCGATTTTTGTGATTGCCTCAGTTAAAATTTCCTGCCTACCGGCTCTTTTTGTTTCCAACACTTTCAAATCCCGCACTTCAACTTCTTTGCTGGGAATTTTGATTTGATCCAACAATCCGTTTCTTGCCCACTCAAACATCGCCTTACCCCCAACTTTCTTACTGCTATACGGAGGGTATTCTTGAATCCATTTTCCCACTCTTTTTGCCAATCTTTTTTCTGCCGCTTTTAATAATTTTCCCGTCACCTGCCTGTCACCTTGGCTGATCAATCCCAGACAATCATAACTATCGCTCTTTGCCCCCAACAACATCAGGCATCGGTATGTTTTCTCAAAACCATGAAATCTCTGTGGATTTCGCGTTTCCTGACCAGTTAATACCAGCATCACTCCATGGGCTAATGGATCCAGTCTGCCGGCATAACTCAGCTTCACCTTTTTTAATTCCGGTCTGGTTTTAAGCTGGACAATTACGTCTAGTGGGGTTTGGCCTACTCTCTTGTATACTACTAACATCGCTAAATTATGACACAACCCAATTTCTCCGCCGCTATTTCTTTTTTAAGCATTGCTTTCATCTCGTTTTTGGTTTATCAATTGGCCCTTTCCTTTACGTCTACCTCGGCCACTCCCAATCCCGTACCCACGCTCGCCCCAAACTCTCTTCCTATCGACTCTGTTCCCGCACAAAGCCAAACCTACACCTCTTCGGACAACAAGCTCTTTCTCTCTTACCCTGCAGATTGGCGCGTTATCGACTCACCTGCCAACCAGTTAGCCCAAATGGGCACAATTTCTTCAGCTTTTTCCCTAACTTCACCTAATTCAAGTCAAACCGCCATCGAAATTTATATTTTCTCCCAAGCCTCACCTCAGCTCGAGGCCTTAATTTCCTGCCAGGACCAGCCTTTTGTCTGCTCACCCCAAACTATCTCGGGTGTAACCTTTAACACCACTTCACTCGACGCCCTTGGTTTGGGTAGCGGCCAAATCCTTTTTGCCAGTCATCAGGACACTGTCTATCTAATCCTAGTTTCAACCCAACCAAACGATGCAGCCATTACCGACTCAATTATCAACTCCATAGTTCTGCCCGATGATTCCTGAAAACCTCAACCTCTCCCTCGATCAGCTCGGAAAACTTGCCCGGCAATTTAAACTCGAACTTCAAGCCGCCCAAGTAGGGGAGCCTTCAAGCCTTTCCTTTCTCTCCCATCCTCTGCCCCAACCCCCATCTCTTCAAGGCCAACTCCAAGTTATCAGTATCGGTGGAACTAATCTCCGCTCCGCTCTTGTGATTTCCGCCTCCAGAGGTTACCGACTTGAAAACTTCACCCGTCAAACCCTTCTTAAACTTGATCAAGATCAATTTATTTCCCTTATTAGCTCTAACCTCAATCACAATACCAAATATCTTGCTCTTAATTTGGCTTTTCCCCTTCGTCCTCACCTGAATCAAGGCTTGCTCGATGGTATCCTTATCCGGGCAACCAAGGAACATGACTTCCAAGGTATGATCGGCCAAAGTCTTGTCTCCACTCTTTCACCTCATTTGCCCGCTTCCCCAACTCTTTCAGTCGGCAACGACGCTGCCTGTCTGGCTCTTGCATCTATTCCCGTTTTCTCTGCCCCCTCACTAGCCTTGGTTCTGGGTACAGGCTTTAATCTTGCCTTCTATGACGGTCAGCAAATTAACAATATCGAAGCTGGCCGGTTTAATCAGTTGCCTCAGACTCCTCTCGACAGGCTTCTGGATCACTCCAGCCAGGCCCCTGGTACCCAAATTCTGGAAAAACAAGTCGCCGGTGGCTATCTAGCCTCACTTTTCAATCTTTACGCCTCCTCCCAAAACCTTCCTCAAGTCACCACCACTTCCGAGTTGGCCGGACTAACTCAGTCACACCCAGGCTATCAACTGGCTCAAGCCCTTTTCCTTCGCTCAGCTAGTCTGGTAAGCGCCTCCCTGTGTGGTTATGCCGAATATGCTCAAACCCATCAATTGAATCTACTGGCCGAAGGCAGTCTTTTTTGGTCTTCTTACTACTCGACCCAGGTAAAATCTTTTCTTGAAAAACTCAATCCAGAACTAAAGTTAAACCTCAAGCAACTACCCCACTCCGGCTTAATTGGAGCTGCCCGCTTGTTCTTGCCGGATCAACAAATCACTTCTTAATTTTGTTGGTTCTTCCTACCAATACCATCAGAGCCAGTATCACCAAAAAGGCGGATAAAGCCATCATGGGAATTGTAATGTAGCCAAAAGTTGTTCCAAAGTTGTCGCTGCAGGAAACTGAAAACCCGACCACCGAGCATTCCGTAATGTTTTCCACCACTCCGGTTTGGATTAAATAATGGTAAAGCGCAATAATTGCGCCAATTGCCGACAAAACAAACCCGTAATCCGCCACTCTTTTATCTTTATTCACGCTAGCCATGAGCATTATTGGTACCAAAGGATACATAAAAATTCTTTGATACCAACACAATTTACACGGAGTAAACCCGGCTACTTCAGAGTAAAACAAACTCCCCGCCGTTGCTACTAGCGCCACCACTCCACTCATCCACAAGCCATTGGCCCCCATCCAGTCTAGATATTTGCTCGCCCAATTCGTCCCTTGCCCTCTTTTTACTCTCTCCCAGATTCCTGCTAAGATCAGACTCAATAACCATAAGTTAGCCACCACGGTCAAAGAGGCCAGCACAAGGGTTACGCTCTCGGTCTCAATTTGCATGTGGTCATTTTAATCCATATTTATTCATTATCACAGCGCTTTTGGAGGTTTACATGAAACTCGGTTTTATCGGTTTAGGCAAAATGGGCTCCAACATGGTGCTTCGCCTACTTGAGACCGGTCACGAAGTGGTTGCCTGGAACCGTTCTCCGGAGCCTTTAAAAAAAGTTTTGGCTGCTGGCGCTCAATCAGCTGATTCTCTCGAAGCTTTAGTTAACTCTCTCACCCCACCTCGCACCATTTGGCTCATGCTTCCTGCCGGTCAAGTCACCGGTGACACCATCAACACTCTTACCCCATTCCTGGAGCCTGGAGACGTCCTTGTTGACGGGGCTAATTCTTTTTATGAGGATACCATCAAACGTGGCCAAGCTCTGTCAAAGCACCAACTAAACTTTATCGATGTCGGTGTCTCCGGCGGTCCCGCTGGAGCCAGAAACGGCGCTTGTCTTATGATCGGAGGTGACCCCGACACCGCCACTTCACTCACGCCCTTGTTTGAATCCCTTTCCGCTCCCGGCGCTTACCAGTTTTTTGATGGCATCGGCGCCGGCCACTTTGTCAAAATGGTCCACAATGGCATTGAATATGGCATGATGCAGGCGATCGCCGAAGGTTTTGCTGTAATGAAAGCCTCTCCTTTCAAACTGGATTTACCCCAGGTAGCCGATATCTATCAACACCAAAGTGTCATTGAGTCCCGCTTAGTTGGCTGGGCAAAATCCGGCTTCCAAGCCCATGGCAATGACCTGGATTCCGTTACCTCCACCATTGCCCACACCGGCGAAGGCGAATGGACCATCAATACGGCCGAGAAGCTAAATGTTGAGGTCCCGGTTATCAAACGCTCCTTTGAATTTAGAGTCGAGTCGGCGTCTAAACCCTCATTTACCGGTAAAGTCGTTTCCATGCTTAGAAATCAATTTGGCGGCCATAGTATCGATTCGAAATAAAGATCTTAAACCGGACACACATCCATTGACGGTTCCAACCACGCTCGGCCATCTTCTTCAATCAATTTTTCGGCTGACTTTGGCCCCCAACTTCCCGGTTCATACACTTCCGGCTGACTCTCTAGGTTTTCCCAATACTTTAAGATTGGATCCACAAACCTCCACTGCGCTTCAATGCCTTCTGCCTCGACAAACAGCATCCTTTCTCCTTCAAACACATCCAGTAATACTTTCTCATACGAACTAATCAAATCTCCGGCTAAATCCTTGTAACAAAACTGCATGGCCGTTTGTTCCAGCTTCATTTTAGGCCCCGGTTGTTTCACAAAAAACCTAAACACAATTCCTTCATTCGGCGAGAGCCTAATTGTCATCACATTGGCCGACGGACTCATCAAAGAATCCTTAAAGACCAAAGATATTTCCGACACGCTTCGTTTCAACTTCTTCCCCGTCCTTATATATACCGGCACCCCGCTCCATCTGGGAGTATCCACTTCCATTTTCAAAGCCACAAAAGTTTCCACCATAGAATTATTATCCGTGTCCCTTAAATCCCGGTAACCTTGATATTGGCCGCGAACTACAGACCTAACTTTTTCCCCGTCATACAATTTCAGCTGATTTAACAGTTGTTTCCTTTTTCTCCTCACCTCCTCAGCGGTCAAATCCTCCGGTCTCTCCATCATCGTCACTGCCAAAACTTGCAACAGATGGTTTTGAATCACATCCCTTAAAGCTCCGGTGCGCTCATAAAATTTACCCCTTCCATCAGCTCCCAATTCCTCCATTACGCTGATTTGAATATGGTCTATCAATTGGTTTTTCCATAAATGTTCAAACACTTCATTGGCAAACCTTAATGCCAAAATGTTTTGCACCGTTTCTTTGGCTAGATAATGGTCTATCCGAAAAATCTGCTCTTCTTGATAATTTTTTAACAATTGTTCATTCAAAACTTTTGCTGATTCCAAATCCATACCAAAAGGCTTTTCGATTAAAATTCTTACCCAACCACACTCCGTTTCTTTCATACCCGCCTGGGCTATATTTGTAGACACATTTGCATACAAATGTGGCAAAATTGCCAGTTGAAACACTTTATTTCCACAAGGAACCCCTTCGTCTTCTAATTGATCTAAAAAATCCTTCAAACCAGAGTACATATTTACATCATTCAAATCCCCACTGTAGTAATATGTCCTTTTCAAAAGGTTTTCTAAGGCTTGTTGGTCCACCTGACCGTTAGCCCTGGTCACAATTTGATAGAAATAGTCACGGAAGGATTCGTTTGTGTGAGTTGTTCTACCATTACCGATTAAACTAAATTCCCTTGGCAACAATCCTCGCCGGTTTAAATCATAAATCGCCGGCAAGATTTTATTTCGCGCCAAATCACCCGTTGCCCCCAACAGTATCAATGAAAATGCCTCATTTACTTTATTTGCGTACTTTTCCATCTCACCAGTATAATCTCCTCGGATATTAAATCAAACTAATATAAAAACAAATTTTTTAATTTCATGCCCCATGAATCTGAACCGTCTGTAATCCTTGAAACTATTACTCTCCACCCGGAAGCAGTTGCGGCTTACGGTATTTCAAAGGACAAATATCAAGAAGCCCTCAACTTAAATTATTTTCCTTCCAGTCCTGTTTTAAAACAACTTCGCCAAACATATCCTCATATTCCCGATGATCACAATCTATATTTTTTTACCCCTCTTTATATCAATTTGCTCCAGAAAGAACGCTCATTTGCAGACCAAATTCGTTCTGGATTTCCAGGTCGCTCCACGGTTGAGATTCTGGAAGACATTGGTGATATAAATTCTTTGAAAACTTCACTAAGATACGCCAGAGATGCTGCTCTAAAAGATGCTACCCAAACCTACTTGGGAGAGAATGTCTCCTATGACATTACTAACACCCTCTTTGCTCACTTTCTTCCTGATTTTTACCAAAAGATGTTGGTTCGATACCCTGAGGCCAGTCGACAGCTTCTTTTAGATGACATTAATAAGGATCTGGACCCCAATTCCGCTATTGCTCAACGTTTCCAAAAAAACTTCAGAGCATTCATTCAAGCCATTTTAGAACCAGGAATCGTACTGTTTTTTGACAAGCGCGTTTTACACCCACCTTTTAGCCCTTATCCAGGCAGGGAAGACGAAAGCGAGTTTTATATTGTCGCTCCTCCAACTCACCCACTCACCCCGGATGACGTGATTCAAGCCATCCATTTACCAAATCTGCCAATTCCTCTGGATCTCTCAAACGGTCAGTCCAAACTAAACCCCCTTTTTTCTTGACATCTGATTAAAATACCCCCATGGATCACATCATCGTCCGTTACTCAGAAATTGCCCTCAAAGGCCATAACCGGCCCAAGTTTGAAAAGCAACTAGTCACTAACATTGTCTCCAAACTCAAACTCAACCCTTCTCAAATCTCCAGACAAGCTGGTCAACTTGTTATCCAGGCTGATCGAGCCACTCCTTGGCAACAATTAAACCAAGTCTTTGGCATTTCCTGGTTTGCCCCCGCCCTTTGTGTTCCTCAAGACTATCAGTCAATTAAAGAGGCCTCTTTAACTCTTTCCCAATCAATTATCCCTAACCACACTTTTGCCGTCAGAGCCCACCGCTCCTCCAAATCCATTCCTTTTAAAAGCCAGGATCTGCAAGTAAAAATCGGCGCCCTCATTGCTCAAGCCACTCAAGCCAGAGTCAATCTATCCAACCCCGATTTCACCTTAAATATTCACTCAATAGAAGATCAAACTTTTGTGTTTCTCAAGCGTTTCTCCGGTCCCGGTGGTTTGCCTGTGGGTATCAGTGGCCGGGTGCTCTGTCTTCTCTCCGGCGGCTTTGACTCAATCGCCTCCGCTTATCTTCTAGCCAAACGTGGTGCCCGAGTGGATTTTCTCCATTTTCATGTCTTTCCGGATGTTAGCCATATTCTTACCACCAAAATCCCCGAAATCGCCTCTGCCTTAAAGCAATTTACCGGTGACAGTCGGCTATTTGCTACCAGCTATTTACCCTTTCAATTTAAAGTCCTCAATCTCCCCGAGACCTTGTCCAAGTATGAGTTGGTTACCTTCCGCCGCCTCATGGCCAGAGTCGGGGAGCGGTTGGCTCTCGTGTACGGCCATCAGGCTTTAATCTTTGGCGATAACTTAGGCCAGGTTGCCTCCCAAACTCTAGAAAACATGGCCTCAGTTTCTCAAGCAGTTTCTCTCCCCATTTTCCGCCCGGTAATTGGTGCCGACAAAGACCAAACCATCTCGCTTGTCCGCCAAATAGGCCTTGAGTCTTTGGCCGTTGCCCCTTACAAAGATTGCTGTTCCCTAATCGCCTCTCATCCGGCCACCAAAGCCAATGCAGCCAAAATCACCCAACTCGAAAACTACCTTAACCAGGACCAATTAGTTGAGGAAATTTTCTCTCACATCCAAGAAATGAAAAACCCCGGTCAGGTTCAACCGGGGTTATAATTCGTGTCCGATTGCGCAATTTATTTTTTAGCCTTCCTTTTTACCGCCAATTTTCTTGGCTTGGAGCTCTCGCTTTTAGAAAAGGCTACCGTTAACATCCCATCTTCAACTTCAGCCTCAGGCTCACTACTAAAGTCAATTGTTCCGGGAACTGCTACCTTATATGAGTAGTTCCAAGTCGATCGGCTGTAGTGTTTCTTATCCTGCTTGTCTTCTTCCGCCCTTTCGGCTCTAATCCAGAGTACACCTTTTTCAAAGGTGATATCAATATCCTCTTCTCTGACTCCCGCCACATTGGCTCTGACCACTACCTGGTCTTCTGTTTCATATACATCCAACGGGCCTTGCTGCTCACTCAAGCCGGCCAGATCCTCATCCCAGAGGTTTGGCCATTGGTTCATCCCCAAAAAGGGTCTCCAGCGTACTATCGCCATGTTTCCTCCCTCTGCCTAATTGGCAGACTAACTTATAGACTGCTAATTGATATCTTAAAAATTCTTTCCACCTTTGTCAAGCACATGCTCAGTGGTTACAATACCCCTATGCGCCATAGGCACCTAATTATTCGTCTATTTCAATTTTTTGAAATATCCCTGGTCGTTTTTACGTTCTTTCTCTTTACCCGGTCTCTTTCAAACCCGGGATTTTTTGCTACTGCTCTGGACCTTGGTCCTTATTTTGGCCGCATTGCCTTACTGTTTCTCATTCTCACCCTTCTTCCCGGTATCAGCCGCCGTTTAAGGGTTGCTCTCTTTCTGAATAAGTACCTCATGCCTTTCCGCCGCCACCTCGGGATTAACACATATCTATTTGCCCTGTCTCACTCGTTCCTCACCTACACCTTGCCTTTGGTGTATACCAACAACTTTCCTCCCAGCTTTTTCCCCACTCCCTCAATTTTGTCCGGCATTCTGGCAATCTCCTTGATTACCCCCCTCTTTGCCACTTCCAATGATTACTCAGTTCGCCTATTAAAACAAAAATGGGGCCAGCTTCATCGTCTGGTCTACCCCGCC
Organism: uncultured Pseudomonadales bacterium; assembly: GCA_964398525.1. Taxonomy (GTDB): domain Bacteria; phylum Patescibacteriota; class Microgenomatia; order UBA1400; family CAYNFZ01; genus CAYNMS01. Next base: position 44,564 of record CAYNMS010000006.1, read on the forward strand.
GCCTTCTTTGTGGCTCTTCACCTCCTTCTTCAGTCTTCCCTTTACGCCTTGGCCGCCGGTACCATCGTTATTTTAGAAATTGTTTCATATTTAATTAATTTCAGGAGAAAAAATGGCCCTAAGCTATAAATCAGCCGCTTCTCTGGCAGTTAACTTTCTTTTTGTCGTGGGGGTTTTACTCTCTGTCACCGGACTCATCAAGTCCGTCCAGTATCTAGCCAACCTCATGATTTTTGATGAGTATCCTCTTGCCTACGAGGAAAATTGCGCCCTTCAACTTTCTCGTGTACCCGACGATAAATTCGCGCCTTCCCCCCAGCAGCTTAGGGAGGACGAAGCCGCTTGCCGTCTGCGCTTAAGTCACCAACGCCGCTACCGCCAAGTCCAAGACGCCACCCTCTCCTTTGGTTTTCTCTTAACCGGAGTCTTGCTTACCTTTCTTTTTAACCCCAAGGGCATGTTTACGGCCTCTCTTTCATGAGCAAAGTACCCATCATCACCACCCACCAATACACCGTTGACGGCCTTCGTCTCAATGTGGCCGAAACCGGCCAAGGCCCTGAATTAGTCTTGATTCACGGCTGGAGCAATAATTGGGGTGGCTGGACTCCCTTGGCCAAACAACTTGCCCTCAATTTCAAGCTCTACATGCTGGATCTGCCCGGCTTTGGCGACTCCGATCCTCTGGATCACTACGACTTGGATATCGAAGCCCACTACATCAACGCCTTTATCGTTAACCAAAACCTCAAACCCAAAGCCATCCTGGGGGCATCTTTGGGAACGATTATCTCCTCCCGCACGCTGGAACTCTACCCCCATCTCACCGACCACTTAATCTTACTTGGCGCCGTTTTCAATCACTTAAGTGTTAAGAAGGCCGCCCTCGTCCTGCAGACGTTTTTATCTCTTTCCGACCACTCGGACAGGGCTCGTAACATGGTTGCCCGCACCATTAAATCCCGCTACACCGCCTATCTTTTTGAAAAATTTTTAAACGCCTATGAGTTTGACCGAAAAAAAGTCGACCGCTATTCCATTCCGGGCAGGCGCAAAATCACCGGCAAATCCTACGTCCAACTCGGGCTTTCAGGCTCCAACTTTATCCTAGAAGATTATTTGCGCGACCTTGATAAACAGGTGCTTTTAATCTACGGCGAAGCAGAAAAATTCGTCCGCCCTCAACGCGCCCGCCAGATCTTAAAAGAACTCAATAACCCCAACCTTCACTTAAAAATCCTCGCCCGCTCGGGCCACAACCCCGCCTACGAACAGCCGGAAGCCGCCTCTGAGGCTATTACTTCTTTTTTAACTTAAGCTTCTTCTCCCACATCGAATGTTTAAATTTCTCCATTGCCTTAACTGCCCGCTTTGACCGGTGGAATAAAAACCCCAACCCTACCGACGTCAGGAGCGACATAAACACCAACCAAAAGGCCGCATATTCCATCCCAAACTTTGGTTCCATCACAAAGTAAACGGCCACGTGAATTAAAAAGAATAACCCAAACACCAATTTCATCAGCCTCATGAAATTTTCCTCTTCAGGATCCGAAAGCCATACGGCCGAAAACACCAACGCCCCAGCTACAGTTCCGCTACTTACCACCAGATAAAACATCCATTTATCTGCTACTACCTCAAACGGCACCAAGACATTTGCCAGTGACAGCAGGCTCATTATCCCGATTATTCCCGTGTACATCCCCACATGCGATAGCCATAAGTGAAAATATTCACTGTGTTCAAACACATCATACAAAGGATCCCGGTAATACCTCACGTTAAAGCTTTTGGTCAAAGCATGAATGATCACAAAAGCAAAAATAAACAAGCCCAAAGTGCTAAAGAAAGTATCCACCACCAGCAACTCTCCCACAGTTAAGTTCAAATCCAGTTCGCTTCTAAGTAGAAAAAACAAAAAACTCTTCATCCACACAAACATCAGCGGATAGATAATAAAGGCATACACAAACTGCACAAAATCCAGTTTAAACAATTGCCTTTTGCCTACATGCTTATACAAAAACAACACCCCGGTTCCGGCCAGTAGAGGAATTACTAAAAGTAAAATTGCATTCAAACTAATATTCACGACCTCCCCTCCAGGGCTACCATCAAATCTGCCACGTTCGAGTCCAACAGTCCCGTATCAATCACTCCGTCGGTTTTTTCAAAAAATTCGCTGGAGTTGTTCTCGGCTAAATAAAGGTTTGGGTCTAGGTTTTTAACCCTAGCCCTTTCCAGCGTTTCTACACTTCCCAATGCCCCAGCCCAAGCGGTTAAGTCCTTCCCGTCAGAAGCCACACTCACTATCACTTGACTTGGTTTAAGTTTAGCCAATGCCCCCAAGACTAATTCTTGGTTTCTACCACCTCTGCCCCCACCTCTAACCGTCACCGTCGTCTCGCCGGCGGCTACCACCACCTTGCCTGGAGCCAGTCTCTCAATGAGTTTGTCTCCCGTTTCTCTTGCCTCGCCTTGAATGTATTCACCCAAAACCTCGGTCTCATACCCCAAGCTCCGGCTTTTTGCCTCCAACGCCTTTAAAGCAATGTCCTTATTCACTACCAAAATATTAGTTACCCGATCAAACAAAGCTCTGTCTTTAGGCGTTTCCACCAATTCCAAATTATTCTCCAGTTCTTCTAAGCCGTATTTTTTAAGCACCTCCCTGGCCTCTTCTTTACGGCTTGGATCAAACACACTTGGTCCCGAGGCAATTGTCCCCAATTCATCTCCGGGTACATCCGAAAACAACAAAGACAACACTCTGGCGTTATTGGTGTACCTGACAAGTCCGCCACCCTTAACTAAATCCACATGTTTTCTAATCGTGTTTATCTCCTCAATATTTGCCCCCACCCTAAACAGCCTTTTGGTCATCTCCACCATGTCTTCTACCTTTCCGTTAGGCAAGGTCATCATCGCCGACCCACCTCCCGTGACGATGACTATCACCACATCTTCCGCTTTCACCCTGGACAACATTTCCAACACCTTTTTAGTCCCCTCTACATTCTCTGTAGTTGGCATCGGGTGACTGGCTTTAATTCCCACAATTTGTCCGCGTCTACCCTCATGCGTTCCCAACACCAGTCCCTGCTCAATTCTATCTCCCAAAACATCCCCCACCACCATTGCCGCTGCCCAGGCGACTTTACCCAATCCTACCAGCCAAATTTTCCCCTTTGTTGGCAGTGGCCATCTGTTCTTATCAACTATCAAGTCATTATCATCAAGCCTGATTCTCTCCCCAATCGCGGTTCTGGCATCAATCGCCATCAAGCCTGCCTCAACTATCTCTAATATATCCCTGCTTTTTTTATCTCTTGAAAGCGCTTCTTTATTCTTGATCATCAACCTATTATACAAACAGCCACAGTCCTAGTAACACCATCAATATCCCCAGCGACAACTGCATGTATTTTTCGCTCTTGTGTTTCCACTCCGACAACTCCACCACTTCCTTACCTTTCCAAACCATAAGTAGCAGTATCAGTAGGGGAGTCACAAACAATAAATTGTAGTACAAAAAGTACCCCGCCACGGCCAGATCAGGAAGTCCGGACTGGGCTAGTATGCTCGCAGTCCCCACATAAAGTGGCAAACTGCAAGGCGTTTCTAAAATCGTCACCAACACGGCCAAGCCGATGGTAGCCTTCACGTTAGCCTTCTCAATAAAGCCCATCAGTCGGTCTTTGGAGGCTGTGGGTATCCTCAAATGTGGCCCAATCTCCGGCCAAAAGAATTCCTTAATCTGAATCAGTCCTCCCAAAAACAACACTCCCCCCAAACCCTTATTGATCCAATCAATATAAATCGAGTTCTGAAATTGGCTCACCAATTTGTAAAACACCAATCCAATCAGTAAATAAGTCACAAACACACTAACCACATAAACCAGACCAATCTTCAACACTTCCTTTGGCTTTTTGGCAAACACAATCAAATATCCAAGTAAAAGTAAAAGCATGCCAATTGCACACGGGTTAATTCCGTCAGCCAACCCGGCAATCGTCACCAGGGGCAGAGACACCACTGAGCCTTTCTGAGCCAAATAACACCCAACTGCGTTGCATTCACTAAACATAAGCCTACATTATACAAATGCCCCAAGAAAAAGCATTACCTTTATAAAGACTTGTTTTTTTATTATGTGTTTTTTATGCCTGTTTGGGTGGCAACAATCTGGCATTAAGCTTAAATTCTCTTTCCCCGCCACTCGGGGTTTCAAATGATTGAGTCCCCGTCATTTGAAAGTAATTCAGTAAGTGATTGGTTAATGAATCCTGCAAATCCCTTTTCTCTTCATTCAGTTCCTTTAATTTGCCTCTGATCTCTTTTGCCTCCGTCGACTCCATCAAATCTTTTTTGCGCTTTTTGTAGGCCAGCTGGGCATCCTTGGCTTGTTCTTCCATTTCAGCCAAAGCCAAATCATTGTCGGCAATATTGGTCAAGCTTTGCCGTAGGTCTTTTTGTTTAGTGTTGAGTTCATCTAAATTCATACTCAATCTCTGAATCAGACCCTTAACCGCAATAAAAGTTTCTTGATCCATTCCTCCCTGGCTGGCTCCGGGATCATCCTGTTGGGAGGGGGTATCAGTTTGGGACGTATCAGAGTCAGTCTCAGCCAATTCCTCATTTGGCTTTACTTCTTCATCACTAAATTGAATTTTTTGGGCATCGTCGCTCATAATTACCTCTAAAGCTAATTCATCAGTCATAATAAACCGACACGCATTCCTAAGCAAGCCCATCCTGGGCTACCATCTCTGCTTTACAATTAGCACTCTATATTTTATACTGCTAAACATTCCCACCAACAACTTAGATCAAAAGTCACTTTAAAGGAAAATTCATGGCAATCTTGCTCACCGAAACCAATCAAGATACCTCCAAATTCTACCCCCTCGTCCCCATCCGTCACGGAGTCATCTTTCCCCACACCGAATCCATTATTCAGTTTGGCCGCCCCAAATCTATTTCAGGCGTTCAAGCTTCTTTTTCTGGTGATAAAAAAATCGTTTTTGTCTCTCAAAAAGACCCCAAAATCTCCGAGCCCGACCAGGAAGATCTTTATCAAGTCGGCTCTCTTTGCGAAATCGAGCGCACCCTCAAAACCAACGGTGAAATGAACGCTTTTGTCAAAGGTGTGTCAAGAATCCGCATCGAAGAAATTGACACCTCAGGCGACTTTTACCGAGCTAGAATTTCCCTTCTTCCCGAAGACGTCGAGGACACTCCCGAAATCAAGGCACTAGTCAAACACTTAACCAACGAGTTCAAAAAGGCCGTTAATCTGGGTAAAACCGTTGATATCATGAACTTTATGAAGCTCATGTCCGGTGTCGACACCATCGAGCTCGCCGACCAAATCGCCAGCACCTTGGATGCCTCCACTTCTCAAAAACAATCCATTCTCGAAGCCTCCAACATCACCAAGCGCTTGAACCAAATTTCCGAACTTTTAAGTAACGAAATCAAAGTTTTGGAAATTGAACGAAACATTGCCACCAAAACTCAAAAAAAGTTTGACAAAAGCATGCGCGACACCGTCCTTCGCGAGCGCCTCAAAACCATTCAAAGAGAGCTGGGCGAAGAAGAAGGCGAAGAGCAGGAAATCGAAAA
>CAYNMS010000007.1:0-40160 GCA_964398525.1 uncultured Pseudomonadales bacterium
GCCCAGTACAGTTCATGCAAGCTAGAGTCTAATATGTCTGCGACTCGTACAGAGTAAGAAACTGGTGAGGAAGATTAGTTATAATTAAGCAATGAGATTAGGTCTGCCTATTTGGTTTAACCGCAATGGTGATCCGGAATTGAATGAACAGTTGTTGACGCTGGTGAGTCAAGAATCGGGATGGAATAGGGTGTATGCACTGATGTTAATTTTTTCGACAATAATTGCCACACTGGGGTTATTGATTAACAGCACAGCCGTGGTGATTGGGGCAATGCTGATTGCGCCTTTGTTCTGGCCGGTGATGGGGGCGGCCGTGGGGATGGTGACTTCCAGGAGAAATTTGGCCAGAAGATCTTTTTTAACTTTGCTGATAAGTGTCGGATTGGTACTGGTGACTAGTATGATAGTGGCTAAATTGACACCGTTTACTCAGGTAACAGACGAGATTGCAGCCAGAAGTAATCCGACTTTACTGGACTTGGTTATTGCCCTAGCCGTGAGTGTAATTGGGGTGTTGGCGGTTTACTATCCGAGAATTTCACATAGTGCGACCGGAGTGGCTTTGGCAATAGCGCTGCTACCGCCTTTGTGCGTGTCGGGAATTGGATTGGCATTTGGTTCGATGGAAATTTTTTGGAGAGCGTTACTTTTATTTAGCAGTACTGTGGCAGCAATGGTTCTGGTAGGAATTGTGACCCTTTATTGGTTGGGATTTAAACCAAAATACAAAGATGAAGTGGAAAGACTTAGAATTGGTTTTGTCGGCTCGTTGATAATAGTGATACTCCTTTCAGTGCCGCTTTACTGGTATCTGAAAGAAACACTAAATCAGGGAAAAATTAGGTCTGATTTACTCAGTGAATTAGAAGCTGAAGTAAAAGCTTTGAGTCCGCAAGCAAGACTTGGAAGTCAGAGGGTGAGATTTGAGAGGGGTGGCGTAGAGGTGGAAGCGAATGTATTTTTGCCGGAGGGAAGTAAAGTAACGGTAGAAGAGAAGGAAATGATTTTGGACAGATTATCCAGAGTGGCCGGGGACAGTGTGGAATTACAACTTAACTTAGTAAATACCTTGATCTTGACCAGAATCGAGGACCAACAAGAATTGGAATTGAAAAGAGACATTGAGGCAAGAGTGAAGGAGTTGATAAACGAAGATGGTCTCAGTGTGCAATCGGTTAGTGTGAAATTTGAAAATATCTTCCAGGAAGGAATTTGGGTTGGGGTTGGATTGAAAAAGATTGGCCTTGAGGATGTGCCAAGTGATTTGGTTATTAGATTAGAAAAAATGCTGGAATCGGAGTTTGGGCAAGATTTTTATCTAGAGGTTGAGGTGTTGCCGGTGTATATCCTCGATCAAGATAATAATTTGAAAGATGAAGAGAGAATTAAACTAGTAGTGGATACTTTTATAAGAGGGATGGGTTTTGAAGCCGGTGTGGGAGAAGTGGCGGCCGGAATTCCGACGGACAAGGATGCGGATGATCCGGTCAAGGCTATCTGGGTGGTGGTGTATAGTGAGAGGCAGTTTAAATTGGACGAGGAACAAAAAGCATTATTAATCAAGGAGCTTGAGAGTGAATTTGGCCAAAAGATTGAACTTACGATACAAGGAGTGGTGGCAACGAGTCTTTAGACAAAACGAGTGGTGGCGGTATTTGGTAATAGCCGGAGTGGGGCTAGGGTTGCTTTTACCCTACCGGCATCCTTGGTTTCCCCAAGTGAGTGATGGGGAATATTATTTGGCTAGGCTAGGAAATTTCCAAGTAGCGTTAGAGGAAGGCCAGTGGCCGCCCAGGTGGGCGCCAACTTTTAATCTAGGGTTTGGATATCCCGTGTTTAATTATAATTATCCGCTGCCCAATATGATCGGGGTGGGATTGATGGAGTTGGGAGTGCCGGCGGCAGCCGCGATGAAGTTGATTTTTTCCGCGAGTTTGATCGGGGGGGGAATAGGGATGATGAAGCTTTTATCCTTGTGGTTTAAGCCCAAAGCGGCGATGGTTGGAGCCCTTTTGTATATCACCGCTCCATACCAAGTCTTTGATATTTTTTGGCGGGGAAGTGTGGGGGAAACCCTTTCTTTTGGACTGTTTCCCCTGGTTATGTGGATGACGATATTGATAGCTAAAAAGAAACTTTCTTATCTTTGGGGTGGGGTGGGGTTTGGAATGTTTTTGTTGGCACACAACCTGATGGTGGCTTTGAGTCTAGCCGTAATTGGCTGGTATGGAGTGTGGTTTTTTAATACAAAAGAGAAAAAAAGATTGATTAAACCGATGGTGATGGGGTTTTTGATTGCTTGCTTTTTTTGGATTCCGGCATTGGCCGAGATGGATTACACAGTAATGAGCCAGAGCTCGCTTAACCGGACAAGTGTGAATGATTTCTTGGGCTTAAAGGAATTGATGGGTTTTTATAAACAAACAGACAAACCGGCTTTGAGCCAAATGAAACAGTTAGGTTTTGCTCAAATGGCAGTGGTGGGGTTGGCCGTTTGGCAGCTAATAAAAAAAGGTAAAGATAATAAACTGGGTTGGATTTTTTTGGCTGTTTTTGCGGGAGGAGCGTTAATGACACTTGAGATAAGCCGAGGGTTGTGGCAAGAGATTCCAATGATGAGATATTTTCAGCACCCACTGAGATTTTTGTTTGTAACGGTGGTGGCGAGTTCAATTTTGGGGGCTTATGTAATCAACAAAATGAGTTCGGGATGGGTAGGGGTGTTGGCACTATTGGTGTGGATAAATTATGTAGCTTGGTATTCGGCTCCAGAGTATTTTGTGCCCTATGATGACGAATTTTTGAGAAATTATCCACTAACTTCGGCAGCTGCAGACGAATTTGATCCCCCGTGGTTTGACCAGACAAAAGCAACGGCTATAGCCGAACTGAGTGAAGGACCGGTATGGGCAGATAAAGGTGAAGTGGAGATAATTAAGAGCAATGGCAGTTATAAAGAATATATTGTAAGGGCTAATGAAAAAACTCAGATCATAGAAATGACTCTTTATTTTCCAGGCTGGAGGGTGAGGGTGAATGGCCAGGAGATTGACATAGATGAAAATAAGAATGAGTTTGGAGGATTGATAAATTTTGAGGTGGAAAAAGGAGACTGGAAAATTGAGTCAAAATTTACGCAAAACACTCCGGCAAGATTGATAGGAAACGGATTGTCACTTTTGGGGCTAGGTTGGCTCATGTTTGAAATGGGGATAAGAGCGCGTGATAGAATAGGAAATAATTGGATAGATACACAATAATAATTGTTGGAGGAGAATGAAAAAATTCATAGCGATACTGGGGTTTTTATTTTTGACCGGCTGTTCAGTACTGACCCCCAAAACGGCCGAGCCAGAAATTGATCAAATGGGAGAGCAAAATCAACAAACTGAAGAAAATAGCCAGCAAGAAACGGATTTTACCGGTTCAATGTGGGAACTTTTGGGGAGACAATCGGTAGAGTGTACCTGGGATCAGAGTGATGAAGAAGGGCAAAGTCAAGGCAGAATTTATGTTGATGGTCAAAGAATGGCCGGAAATATGAGCGCTAATTATGGCGGAGAGGTAATGAATATGCAGATGATGAGTGACGGTGAATGGATGTATCAATGGAGCGAGGGGACAAATCAAGGTACTAAAATGAATTTGGACAGTTTAGAACAGATGAGTGATGACACTCAAGAGCCGGAGAGTGAAGTTGAAAGTGAGGACATGGAAGCCTTAACCCAAGATTACAACTACGAATGCCAACCTTGGCAAGTAAACGAAAGCGTTTTTTCTTTACCTCAAGATGTTGAGTTTACCGACTTGTCACAAATGATGATGCAAGTGGAAAACTTACCCCAACTAGACGGCCAAAATGGTGGTAACCTCTGCGCAGTTTGTGAGAGTTTGCCGGCTGAAGCAAGACAGGCGTGCTTGGATAATTGTCCGCGCTAAATATTGTCCAGATAAAGACGGACTTTAGAAAGCAGGTCGTCGATGTCGAAGGGTTTGCAGACGTAATCATCGGCTCCAACTTGGGCGGAAATTTCGGCAGTATCACGATTGGCAGAGATGAGAATGATAGGAATATCTCTGGTTTTGGCTTGAGACTTGAGGTGGAGACAAATGTCCCGGCCATCTACGCCTGACATCCAGATGTCCAGAAGGATCAAATCAGGTAACTGACCATTAAGCGACAGGACCTTATTTCCGTCCGGAGTGGTGTGAACTTGATAGCCTTCGTCTTCCAAAACAAGGGAAATAGCGTCAAGAATGGCCGGATCGTCATCGGCCACTAAAATGCGACAATCAGATGGTTGGGTCATAAATGAAATCTTTGGTTTGGGATTTAAACAACGAGTGTAAGTTAAACACACAAATGTAAGTACCAAGTAAGAACATGGTTAAAATTGAGTCAGCAGGAATTTGGTTAAGCTTGTTCCTGAAGAATGATATCCTCGGCTTGAAACTGGTGGAGTAAATCAATTACCGGTTGGGGTGGAGATTGGGTACTTAAGGCTAACAAAACGGCACCATTTTTGAGTTGATTTTCATAGCGATTGGCAATACTAATGGGAACTCCGGTGGCGATAAGACCACGGGCAAGACCTCCGGCGAAGATACCTGCCATGCCCCCAGCTATGCCCAAGAGGGCAGCCAAGGGACCGATTACCAAGAGGGAGCCGGGAGTAATCGAGATAAGAGGGGCAGTGCCGGCAATGATGCCGGCGATAGTGCCCAGAGCGCCACCCAGAACCGCCCCGCCTTTGAGATTGTCGGAGATGGGTTCAAGATTGAATGAATTGAGACTTTCGCGAAGTGGATCTTTGGTGACGACGGCAAGATCCCGGGCAAGTTGTTGGTGTTTAAGTTCGACTACAGCTTCTCTAGCTAGAGGAAGTTTGTGGAAAAGGGCGTAAATGCGAATCATAATTCTCCTTATGGCTTGAGACTAACAAGTTAAATTCAAGGGAGAAGCAGGGACGGGTAAGAGGCAAGTAAGGAGAATTAATGAATTCTTACAGGCTTTTGAAGTAAAGAAATTATGAATGTGGTAAGGTGAGTGAAGATAACAAAAAAGGACAGGAGGCTGTATGGTGATTAACCTTACTGGAGATGGGGTGGAGATTAATGAGACATATGACAAAATGGTTGAGGAGAAGTTTGTTAAGGGGATTGAGAAATACTTAGCTCGATTTGACAAAGATTTACAGGTGGCTGACATGAAAATAGCCAAAGAGACACGCTGGGGGTATAAGGTATCTTTTTGTATGAGTCTACCGGGTAAGAAGAAAATTTATGCTGAAGAGAAGAATGAAAGTGTATTGGCGGCAATAACTGGGGTTCGAGATAATGTGGAAAGACAACTTAAAACTTATCGAGGTAAATTGGGAATATAATGATTAGAAGGGCTAAATGGTTTGTGGTACTGGGCTTGGTGTTAGCCGGTGGCTTGCTGGCTTTGGCAGTATGGATGCAGCCGGAAAGAATTGAGGAAACTGAGGAGTTGGAGGCAAGAATAGAGCCATCGATTGAGGCAGTAGCCGAGAATGAAGTACTCATATATTTTAGTAACACAAATGAAACGGATGATTGTCAGGTAGTCTTTCCGGTGTCTCGACTGGTGAGTGAGGAAGTGGACCCGGAAATAGTAATGGAAAAACTTTTGGATGGACCTACCTCTGAGGAAGTGGGTTTGGGATATGTGAGTAACATTCCGCCTGAGGTAGAACTGGTAGGTTGGCAACGGAGTGATGGACGGGTGATTGTGGAACTGAGTCCGGAATTGAAAACTGCAGCAGGGTCGTGCCGGGTGCTGGCAATTCGAGAGCAAATTGAGCAAAGCTTAAAGGAGATTGAAGGGGTTGAGGAAGTGGAGATTGAAGTAGAGGGATCTAGTGAAGGGGTGCTGGAGCCTTAAGAGTTATTTTCTGGTCGCGGCAAAGCTGATTGAAGAAAGGATGGCTTGGGCTAGGTCGGGCTGGGAGTCGAAATCATAATCGAAATGGAAAACGTGAAGATTTCGGGTACGGGGATGGAGAGTGAAGACAGTGAAGCCCGGTTCGGGCGGATTGAGGATAAAGGCAGGCTGATCGTTTATGGTGATGGAATCCAATTGGTTAGAACCGGCTTGGGAGCGGGCAAAGTTATCAAGGGTTTGATTGAGACTTTGGGTTTTTATGTCTAGCCGAAGCCGATGTTGATCAGTCTGGGGGTCGAAAGAGGTTTGGTTAGCGGATGGAGTGTAATTGGCAAGAACAATGTGGGCTTGGTCTTGGTTGAATTCGAGTACCCGCCAATCTTCGGGGAGGCTTAGGGCAAAATCCGTAAATGAGTACTTGGTCCAATCTTTGAAAGTAACAAAATCGTCTTGTGAAGGGTCGACTTGATGGACTTGAGGGGAAGAGGAAACCTCGAGTAAGGCTTGTTGGGGTGAGGGTGAACAGCCGACAAGAACGATTAATAGTGATAATAGTCCTATATAAGGTTTCATAGGCAGGTGATGAAGATAGTACCACAAAGAACTTAAGGGTAACAGAAGCACCTTGAGGAGGAATTAATTCTTACCCAGTTGTTACGGGGGTATGACGGGAGTGTGACATAGAAGGCATAATTTAAGGGTGAGAAATTATGAAAAACAAAGCACTAGAGAAGGGTAATATCTATTTCTTTTATAGCCCCAAGGTAGGGCTGGAGAGGGTGGAATATGTGGGTCAGATTCAGAGGTTTTATATAGTATTGAGTCCGACGGGGAGGGAAAGTTACCGGGTGATAGTGGTGCCACAGAAAAAATTACCGGATGAGGCAGCGGAGCGGAAATATTTTGCGTTTGTGGATGAGGTGGTGGATGATCCAGTGAAACTAAGGAAAACTATTCAGGGTGAAACTTATCAAACAAAAACTAGAGGGGAAAGGACCCAGGCAGCTTACCGACCGATTGGGGAAGGAGTATATGTGATAAGTAAACATGACGATCACACTCATTTGACCTATAGCCTGGAACTGCCGGAAAAACCTAGCCAAGTACAGGAAGAATTAGGCCTTGAAGAGGAAGATACACTGATAATTTCAGTTAAAAATCCTCAAGTTGACTCACCACTCGGGACAGGACTTGATTCAAGTCAGGCAGCTAAGTATCCAAGGGAATTACAAGAAATGTTTGAAGAGAGGCGGTTTATGGCTTTGGAGGACCCTGAATTTTTAGAATTTGAGGGAACCCAGTTATTACTAGTCGCGGTTGATAAAAGTGAAATTAAGGACTTGGAAATTGATCTCAAGCCGCAACAGGAAACTGTGGAAACGGCGGAAATTCTTAACGACTTGAGAATGCTTAGAAGCCAACACCCGATTAAGGCGTTGTTTGAAGGAAAGTGGGCTTGAAGCAATTTACTGATTTCTTACCATTTTGTGATGGAATTGCTTTCTGGCAATTCTATAATGGTGGAAATTAATATAAGGAGAGTATGAGTTTAGTAGAAATTTTAATAGCAATTATTTTGCCTCCGTTGGCAGTATTTCTCAAAGTTGGTCTGACACTTCATTTTTGGATAAATGTAGTTTTGAGCCTACTTGGCTACGTGCCCGGAATACTTCATGCTTTGTGGATTGTTTATACTTTTTGAGATAGATAGAGGGGTTTAAAGCGTTTTAGAAATATATTGGCTCAGGGGCGAAAGTGTGGTTAAATGGAGCTAATATATTGACTAGGAGCCGGTAATGAAAATCAAGTGGTGGGGGCTGTTAATTTTAGTTGCACTGCTTTGGCCAAATCAGGTTTTTGCCCAAAGTGAGAGGGTGCGCACGGGTGAATTGGTGGTGGTGGCTGAAGAAGAAGTGATAGAAAGCAACTACATAATCATGAGTGGCGAGCGGGTAGAAATTTTGGGAAGAGTTGAAGGTGACGTGTATGCGGCTGGTGGAAAAGTGTTGATAGACGGAGTGGTAACTGGTGATGTAATGGTAGCGGGCGGTCAAGTAATCGTGTCGGGAAGAGTGGACCAAGATCTGAGATTGGTTGGAGGCCAAGTTAATGTTTCGGGAAGGGTGGGGGGTAATACGACTATTGCCGGAGGAAATATTGCCTTGGATCGGGCTGGAAACCTTGAAGGAAGTTTGATCGTGATGGGAGGAAATGTGGATGTGCTGGCCCCGGTAGGAAGTGACCTTTTGGCGGCAGCAGGATCAGTCACCGTATCGGCTCCGGTTGGGGGCAGACTGGATGCATATGTGGGAAACTTGAGGCTGACAGAGCAGGCACAAATTGAAGGAAATTTCAGTTTCAATCAAGATGCGGAGATGGAAATCGATGAGGCAGCGAGTATAAGCGGGGGGAGAGAAAGCCGGAGTGGTTTGGGAATAAATCAAATGGAAAAAGAAGCGGAGAAAGCGGCAGACGCAGTAAAGGCATTGAGGTTTGGTTGGATGCTGGCAAGCTTCGTGTCGGCCTTGGTAGTGGGAGTCATAATGATTCATAACTGCCAGCGTTACGCAAAGGCTGCAGCGGAAATAGTGGGTAAGAAACCCGGAGTAAGCATGGCTATTGGTCTGGTGGCACTTATACTGACTTTAATAGTTATAGCGGCTCTAATGATGAGTGTTATTGGTATCCCTCTGGCACTGTTGGCTTTGCTGGTTTATCTTCTATATATTTATCTGGCTAAGATTTACGTGGCTATTTTTGTGGGAAAAATGGTCGTGGATAAACTGGGTTTTGAAGTAAGTCAGGTGGCAAGTTTCTTTATCGGTTTGGTAATAATTTATGCTCTAATGTTGTTACCAATGGCCGGACCACTTCTCGGGTTTGGGGTATTGATACTGGGTTTGGGTGCTTCAATCCAAAACGACCAAAATTACTTTCGGACGTTTAAAACCAAAAAATTGATTTAGAGTTAATTTTGTACTGATAACTCGTTGGCTAAATCCAGCAAGTGTAAAACTTCCTGATCGGAGAGTTGGGGAAAATTTTGATAATATTGGCCAATGGAAGAGAGATTTTTAGGTGTGAGGTGGCAAACAAGATTGTCGGCGTGAAGGCGGGAAGCCACATTGGACGCGCACACCGGAGCGGCGAGGATGATGGATCTGGGGTTAAATAGGGAAATAGAGCGGAGAGCAGCACGGATAGTGACTCCGGTGGCAATACCATCATCAACAATGAGAGCTGTTTGACCAGTTAGATCTTCGGGAAGAGATTGGTAGGGGCGATAGAGCTCGATCCGACGATTAAGTGCTTCCTGTTGAGTTTCAATTATGGCAAGGAGGTCTTTGGGTCGGAGATTGAGACGTTTAAGAGTATTGGAGTCGAAGATAATGGTATTGGGCTGGGCAATGGCTCCAATGCCAAATTCGGGATTGTCAGGCGAGGGAAGTTTGCGGGCGACCAATAGATTGAGAGGCAAAGAAAAGTGTTTGGCAATTTCGTAACCCACCGGCACCCCACCACGGGGAAGGGCAAAAATGGTGGCGGGTTTGGTAAGAATGGGTTCCAATTCCCGGGCTAAAGCTTGGCCAGCATGGCGTCGGTCTACAAAGAGAGGCTGAGAATAAGAAAACAAATTGGAAATTGGTCTAAGCATTATGGCAGTTTTACACAGTCAGGCAAAAGGGACAAGAGAACGGGGTAATAGTTGAGTAAGAGTGGTTAAGAAAAATGGAGAAAGTGAGAGAGTTGTTGATAATCTGTTTCTAATTTGGGTTTAAGCGAGGGGTTGTATAAAGCGGCGGCGGGATGATAAAGAGCAACGAGATTGATTTGGTTGAAAGCAGTATGAACCGGAAAAAATTGGCCACGGATTTGGTTTAGGGGACCAGGATTTAGACCAAAATGGGTAAAAAGGGTTTGAGTGGAAAAGCGACCAAGACAGGCAATGATGGAGGGCGTAATTAAGCTGATTAATTCAAGAGTAAAAGGGAAGTAGAGTTCAATTTCGGTTTGATGAGGATTTCTGTTTTGGGGAGGTCGGTCATGAAGGAGACTAGTGATAAAAACCTCGGAGCGGGGGATAGAGGCATTTTGAAGAAAAGAGTCCAGGAGGCGGCCGGCGGCGCCAACAAAAGGTTTGCCAGACTGGGCTTCTTTTTCTCCGGGTGCTTCACCGATTAACATGAGATTGGCTGAAAGACTCCCCTCCCCTAGCACTGGTTGGTAGTGATTTTGAATCCGGTATTGGTATAAAGGAGATTGGGTTAAATTGAGGAGTTTTTGGTAAATGGAGTTGAATTGATCGGTTTTGGGCATAAATTTTTGAAGTTGAAACTTTCAAAACAAAAACTTGATTAACCAGATTATGACTGGGAGAGACTTGATTGTAAGAAAGTTGGAACTATAAAAACAGGCCAACACCAATAATTACGGTGGAGAGCAGGGTGAGAATGGTGAATAAAGTGAACAAAAACCAAGACCAGCGGGGAGGACGGGAGTGGTTGGCAGTTTTGGACATATGAGTGAGATTAAATAGATAGAGTCAAGATACTGGAAAGGAACAATGAGGTCAAGGAAAAACGCTTAGGCAATAATTTGTTTGGCTTGGTTGAGTCGGTCAATGGTGGTGGATTGACCCAAAACTTGAATGGTTTCAAAAAGAGGTGGAGTGGCAGTTTTGCCGGTGACTGCAACTCTAATCATCATAAAGAATTGACGTTTTGGCCAATTTTGGGAATCTGAGAGATCTCTGAGAGCGGTTTCGATGGACTCAAGGGACCAGTTGTTAATGGAACTTAAAGCTTGTTGGGTTTGGTTGAGTTGAGTGGTGACTAATTTTTGATCAGCTTTTTTAAGCAGAAGAGAAATTGGGGGGGTGATGGTTTGATAGAAAAAATCAGTCAGGGGAGAAAAGTCGGAGAGAATTTCTAGTCTGTCCTTGATTAAAGGAAGAATTTGGGGCAAAAGGGAGTGGGGAAAGTCGTTGGCAAGATAAGGTTGGAGACGCTGAATTAATTCAGCATCAGGAAGCTTTCGAATGTATTGCCCGTTGAGCCATTTGAGTTTGTCCAAATCAACAATCGGGCCTTGAATGTGCATCTGGGAAAATTCAAAATGTTTTATCAGTTCAGAAAGGCTGAAGATTTCATTACCTTGGGGATGATTCCAAACGCGAGTGGCCAGAAAGTTTAAAACTGCCTCAGGAAGATAGCCTTGATCCCGATACCAAAAAGCGCTGGTGTGACCGTGACGTTTGCTAATTTTAGAGCGATCGGTGTTTCTTAGGAGAGGCAAGTGAATAAGGTTGGGTAATTGCCAACCAAAATACTGATAAAGCAGAACATGTTTGGGGGTAGAACTGATCCATTCTTCGCCGCGGATGACGTGAGTTATGCCCATAGCATGATCGTCAACCACGACGGCAAGATGGTAAGTGGGGAAACCATCGGACTTTAAGATAACTTGATCGTCGACCAAGTTACTTTCAAAATTGATGGAGCCACGAATAGCATCTTGGAAGGTGATAGTCTGATCAGGGGGCACTTTCATACGAATAACGTGGGGGGTATCTTTGGCAAGTCGGCGCGCCTTATCAGGATCGAGATGACGACAGTGTTGGTCGTACATGGGAGGCTTGCCAGCTGACTGCATTTGTTTGCGGACTTGGTCGAGTCTTTGTGGAGAACAGAAACAGGGGTAAGCGTGACCTTGGTCGACAAGAAGGTGAGCGAATTTTTGATAAAGGGGTAAACGCTCTGATTGTCGATATGGTCCGGTTTCACCACCCAGGTCCGGTCCTTCATCCGGAGTTAAGCCGTAATATTCCAAAGCCTCAATGATTTGGCCTTCAGCTGAGGGAACCAGGCGGGATTGATCGGTATCTTCGATACGCAAAATAAACTGACCGTCGAATTTGCGAGCCAGAACAAAATCAAACAAGGCTTGATAAATCGTGCCTATGTGAGGCATACCGGTGGGAGATGGAGCAATTCGGGTTCGAACGGACATAATGTGAGGCTCGTGTAATGGATGGGTAAAGCCAAAGATTTTTATACAGCCATTGGCTGAGGTAGTCTGTTTGACGTCTCTTGAATTCTACCAGGCGTAAACGATATACTCAACGCATGAGTATGAACACATTAACCGATGCAGCTCAAGTTACCCGAAAAAGTGTAATTGTGTTGGGGATAATGTTGGTGGGTTTGATTGTGGGGAGAATGCTTTGGACTTTGGGTGTCAGTTTATATGATCAGTTTAGAACCCCTCCATATCCACAAGCGTCGGCTAATTTTGGTCGCTTACCCCTAATCGACTTTGGGGATAGCCAACAACCCCAGCTAACGTATCGCTTGGAGACACCAGATCAAGGAGTACCGAGTTTTGGCCCGATAGCCCCAGTTTATTTTTCGGCAACAACCAGATCTAATCTGCTTAATTTGGAGCGGGCCAAGAAGTATGCAGCCGCTTTGGGATTTGTATTTGAGCCTGCAGAGGTTTCTGAAAAAGTGTTTAGATGGCGAAGAACTAGTCCGATTCCGGCAACGCTGGAGATGGATATTAATACTAGCAATTTTGTGATGAATGTTGCCTGGGAAACCGATCCCGGATTTTTGGTAAATCTGACGATGCCTTCAGAAAATCAGGCTGTGGCAGAAGCTAAAAATTATTTAAAAAGAGCCGGCTTTTTGTATGGTGATATTGATGAAGGCGTGACTGAGGTTGAGCTACTGAGATATGAAGGGGGAGAATTGAGAGGAGCGGTAAGTTTGTCAGAGGCGGAGTTTGTAAAAGTGAATTTGTTCAGGGAGAATATTGTGTCGGTACCTGGATTGACCGAGGATTCAATTGTTGGTGATTTTTTACCGATTCAAATTGGGAGTGGGAGAATATTGTCGACTGACCCTAAAAGGGGAGTGGCAGAGATGTTAATCTCCGGATCTAATTCCAGGGGAGATAGAGTAGTGCAATCCCGGTTGACTTACACCGAGATCGTTTATGACCAATTTGAAACTTATCCATTGATAACGGGAGACCAAGCGTGGCAGAAACTGATTAATGGTGAGGGGTTTGTAGCACAAGCTCCTCAAGGCAATGAGGCGGTGGTGAGACGAGTGGATTTAGGATTTTATGATCCTTTGAAGGAAAATAGCTACATACAACCGATTTATATCTTTTTTGGAGATGGTTTTGTGGGGTATGTACCGGCAATCAGGGATGAATATTTTCAAGCCCAGAACAATTAAGAGTCGTTTAACTGACTGATTGAGGCCAATCGTAGACTTGATAGATCCACTCGATGAGTTGACGACTATCGGCAAAACGATCCTGACTGCCCAGGACAACGGTGATGATGCGTCGGCCATTACGGTTGACTGAAGTGACTAAACAATCACCCGCCGCTTGGGTCCAGCCGGTTTTAACACCTTCAACGCCCTCAAGAGTGCCCAGCAGGAGATTGGTGTTATAGAGGGGGTGATCTATCTGACCATCAAGACTGGTGACTGTAATTTTTTTCATGGATACATAGTGGGCAAATTCTTGATTTTGAAGGGCGTGTAGAGTAAGTAAGGCCAAATCATGGGCAGAAGTGTAATGGTTGGGATTCTCTAGTCCGGAAACATTGGTAAAGTGGGTGTTGTTTAATTCCAGTTTTGAAGCTTTTTGGTTCATCAATTCAACAAAAGCAGGATAACCCCCCTCGTAGGCCTGGGCTAGAGCCAGAGCGGCATCATTACCGGAGCCAACAAGAGTCCCGTAGAGGAGGTCTCTAACAGTTAATTGCTCACCTTGAATGAGCTTCATTGATTGACCGATGGAATTGTCTTCTTCGGAGATGGTGACTAACTGGTCAGGTGATAAATTTTCAAGGGCAATCAAACCGGTCATGATTTTGGTGGTGGAAGCAGGATAAAGTTTGAGGTGGGGTTGAGACTCAAAAAGGGTGGTTTGGGTGGCGGTATCAATAACCATAACCGCTTGAGCGGAGAGGGCAGGTGGAGGTAATTCCAAAACTTTGACTGGGGTTAGGTTGGGTGTGGGAGCTGGTTTTTTTGATTCAAGATTTTGACTTAAAAAAGCTTGAGGCAGAGTCTGAGGTAGAAAAGACCTGGCGACAAAGGGGGAAATGAAAAGTATGAGAGTAATTAAATAAAGGAAAACAAGAGGCTTTTTGGTTTGGAATAGTGAAAGCAGCCGCCCGAAGACAGGTCCAAAAATAAGCATAGGCAATGAGAAAAAGTAATAATTTGTTATACCACAACCGTAGATTGGGTGAAAACCAGATCAAATTGATTAACTTTGGTCTTTGGCTGGAAGGGTGGCGATACCGAGTTCTTGAAGTTGATGGGGCGAAGCCGGAGATGGCGCGTCCACTACCGCTGTCCGGCCGGAAGCCACTGCAGGGAAGGCGATAACTTCTCTTAAACTCGGCTCGCCAAGAATGGCCATAAGAAGCCGGTCTAGCCCGGGAGCGATGCCGCCATGAGGAGGTACACCGTAAGAAAACGCAGTAAGCAGATGCTGGAACTGGGCTTGTTGTTGACGATTAAAACCGATGAGGTCAAAGACTTTTTGCTGAATCCCGGGATCATGAATTCTGATACTGCCGCCACCGACTTCTAACCCGTTTAGGACCAAGTCGTGTTGAAGGCCCCGAACTTTGAGGGGGTCGGTATCCAGGAGCGAGACGTCGTCAGGGTGGGGGGCAGTGAACATGTGGTGGGATGGG
Organism: uncultured Pseudomonadales bacterium; assembly: GCA_964398525.1. Lineage (GTDB taxonomy): Bacteria > Patescibacteriota > Microgenomatia > UBA1400 > CAYNFZ01 > CAYNMS01. The sequence goes on from CAYNMS010000007.1 coordinate 14,637, forward strand.
GCAAACCTGGCTTGGCCGGAGCCGTGGAAATAGTCATCTTGGGATTGCTTTGTAAACAGAGGAAACTCAAGGATCCAGGCAAAAGCAAGAGAATCTTTGTCACTGGTATCTTTTCTTAGATCAGGTTTGTCGGAATTATATTTTTGAATCGCCTCCTGGTGAGAAAGTCGAGGCCAAGGAGACTCTTGGATGTGTTTATCAGGAAACACTGCCTTAATTAAGGCAGTGAACATAAGTTCGACCAGTTCGAGAATATCTTCCTGAGTGATAAATGACATTTCCATATCCAACTGGGTGAATTCTCCATAAGCCCGGTCGGCTCTGGGGTCTTCGTCCCTAAAGCAGCGGGCAAATTGGAAGTATTTTTCAATGCCAGCAACCATGAGAAGTTGTTTGTACTGTTGGGGGCTTTGGGGAAGGGCGTAGAAACTGCCGGTCTGGAGACGCGATGGTACTAAAAAGTCACGGGCTCCCTCCGGGGTGGTTTTGGTGAGAATGGGAGTTTCGATCTCAAGAAAGCCTTGATCGGAGAGCCAGTTTCGCAAAAAAAGCGTGGTTTGATGACGAAGGGTTAAATTAGACAAAAGCCGTTGGCGGCGAAGATCCAAATAGCGGTATTTAAGACGGGTGTCTTCGCCAATTTCCAATCCAGATGTATCAATGGGGAAAGGTAGAGTTTGGGCGGAGTTTATAAGTTTGACTTCCTGGGCTTCTAGTTCAACTGAACCCGTGGACATATCAGGATTGATAAGATGGTCGGGTCGGGACTTAACCAGCCCGGTGATTTCAACCACATCCTCCGGTGAGGCAATGACATCTTTTTGGGCGACGACTTGAATAAGGCCACTCCTGTCTCGAAGGTCCAAAAACACAATTTGGCCATGGTCCCGGCGGGAATTAATCCAACCCTTGAGAAGAACTTGTTGGCCAACCAGTTCAGGGGTTTTTGAAATTTGAGTGCGCTTCATGAGGAAAACCGTAATTAACGAATGAAATGAGCTTGAAAGGCTTGAGGCGATTTTATGTTTTGTACCAGGCAAGGTCAAGGGAAGCATTTAAGACTTGACTTATAGGCTGTCCACCATTACAATTGGTTAACATAGAAGCGTACTTGTTACACATCAATGACTTTTAATCACCTGACCACCAGAATCCTATTTAGGCTCACAATTAATCAATTGTGGGAGGCGTGGGGTTGGTAAGCTAATAAACTTAAATTACCAACCTCCGAGCCAAAAACCGGAGGTTTTTTTATGGGAAGTCCAGAGTTTTCAGTCATGAACGATCAACAAAGAAGTGAGTATGCAAAAGGACAAAGATTACGTCAGGTCATACCATTAATTTTGTGGTTGCATAAGAAAAATTTAAGGATGCTGGGAGTATGTGAAGAAGATGCTAATAGAGCATGTGCAGATGCAAAGGAACATTGGACAAATGCTAGAAGAAATGAAATTAGGGAGTTTGTAAATGAACAAATTACAATTTTTCGAAGTAATGCAGAAAGAGCAAATCCAGGCGCAAGAGAATCTACTTTTGCGTTTGCCATGAGAAGGCAAACACTTCTTTCACAATTGCTTAGTGAGTTTACAGACTGTGAATCTGGTGCAATTAGTGAGGTTGTAAATGCTTATATTGATGTGGAAGGAGAAAGCACTCAACATTTACTTTCTTTAACTGCTGACTGATAGATCTTTGATGATTAGTTGAAGTTTGGTGAGGCCGCGCCAAGTATTGCGGCTTAGGGTGAAAGCAACTTCGAGAGAATCGCCTGGGCTTAGATTTGGGAATAATTCCCCGAGGCGAAAACCAATGGCGTCGAAAGTTTCATTGGATTGAGGTGAGGCAAGAGTGAGTTTTAAATGATTTTGATCACGTCCGACTAAGTTGGCTGAGATTAATTGAACTGAAGCAGAAAACACAGGGCGTGGGTTTAGAAGGCCAAAAGGTTCAAATGAGTGAAGATCTTGTTCTAGGTCCAGACTGAGATCGGAGAGATCAAGTTTGACGTCGATGTCTAAGCCCGGTACTAGAAGCGCATCGTCTATTTTATTTTGACTAGTGGCAGTGAGGAGTTGGCGGAATTCGAGGATATTGTCGGAGTTAATGGTAAAACCAGCAGCACCAGGATGGCCACCAGCATTGATGAGTAAATTTTGATGAGTGCGGATAAGTTCGATGATGTTTATACCAGAGACTGAGCGGCAGGACGCCTTGGAAATGGTTTCGCCTCGACTGATAACTATAGCCGGACGGTAATATTTTTCGGTGAGTTTGCCGGCGATAAGACCAATGACGCCTTCGTGAAAGTCTTCGTGGTCAATGATAATAACTTTAGATGAATCTGCATCCGATTGAGATTGGAATAGATTTTCAGCCTGTTCGAGAGAAACCTGAGTTAGTTCTTGCCTGGTCTTGTTGGTATCTCCAAGTAAGTGGGCGAGCTTGGTCGCCTGTTGAGGGTTTTTAGTACACAAAAGACGAAGAGCATCGAGTCCATGACTAATCCGACCCATGGCATTGATACGAGGCCCGAGAATATAACCGACATGATAAGTGGAAAGGTGAGTATCTGGCTCGATTCCGGCTTCCTTTTTGAGAGCAATAAGGCCTGGGCGTTGGGTGTGGGTGAGAGTTTCCAGACCAAACTTGGCCAGACTCCGATTAACACCTACCATAGGCATAAGATCGGCGATGGTACCAATGGCGAGTAAGTCGAGTAACCGGTTGGGGTCAAAGCTATTGGAGTCAAGGTGAGATAGCTCACGGGCTAAAAACCAGGCTACTCCGCTACCGGCTATTTGGTCTGAATGGACGATGGCATTGGCTGGAGGCAAGGTTTTGGCGGGTTGGTGGTGATCAGTGATGATTAGGTCGATGCCTTGATCAAGAATGTACTGAGCTGAGTCGTGGGCGACGATACCGTTGTCGACGGTGATAATAAGATTGGGTTGATGTTTGGCAATAACTTCTTTGAGCCCTTCGAGTGATAGTCCATAACCATGATCTTCTCGGTGGGGAATAAAGGGGAAGGCTTTAATACCCTGGGAATAAAGGGCTTCCCATAAAAGAGCGGTGGCGGTGATGCCGTCAGCGTCGTAGTCGCCGTAAATGACCACGGTTTCTCCTGACTGACGCGCTATTTGGAGGCGAGCGAGAGTTAGTTGAATTGAATCGGGACTGATTCCCGCAGTGGTCAAAGAAATTGAATTAGGGTCCGGGGGGTGGAGGAATTGATGAATAGCTTGAGGGTCGTTTAACTGGCGACGTTGATAGAGAGATTCAAGCAATTCCTGACGACGGGTTGATGAATCTGGAGAACTTAGAGTTGAATGAATGTGCCAACGCATAATGGACAAATTAGCCTGGCAGGAGATGATAAGATAGAAGCAAATGGAAAAAAGTTATCTAATCCCCTATCCAGTTTGGTTTATAACTCAAAAACTGAAACAGGAAGGTTTTGAAGCCTTTTTGGTAGGTGGTGCGGTTCGGGATTTATTGGTTGAAAGAGAACGGGTCATCGATTGGGATATTACCACAAATGCGACTCCCGAGGAGACTCAAAAACTTTTACTTGAGAGCTTTTATGACAATAATTTCGGAACGGTGATGGTAGCGGCCAAGCACGTGATGGAACAGGCTAATAAAAGCGGTGAGTATCCGGAACTGGATGTTTTTGATATTACCACCTACCGAACTGAATCGGGTTACACGGACAAGAGAAGGCCAGACATGGTTGAGTGGGGTAAAAGCTTACTGGAAGACATGAAGAGAAGAGACTTTACCATTAACGCGATGGCGCTTGAGTTGGTGGAGATTGAGGAAGAAATAGTGAGAGAAAATGGATTGTGGCTGAGGGTTAAAACCGTAATTCACGATCCGTATAGCGGCAGAGAGGATTTAGAAAACAGATTAGTTAAAACGGTTGGAAAAAGTGATGATAGATTTGGTGAAGACGCATTGAGAATGATGCGGGCAATTCGTTTGGCAGCCCAGCTTGGGTTTGAAATTGAGGCTGAGACTAAGGAGGCGATAAAAAGGAACGCGGACGAAATAGAGAAAATCAGTAAAGAAAGAGTCCGGGATGAGCTGTTGAAGATTCTGGGGAGTGGGCACGCAGCGGAAGGCATAGAGACGCTGGAGGAGACAGGCTTACTTAAACATATTCTGCCGGAACTGTTGGAAGCCAAAGAGGTGGAGCAGGGGGGCCACCATATTTATGATGTGTGGAAACACAGTATAGAAAGTTTGAGAGGATGCCCAAGCAGTGACCCGATAGTTAGACTGGCTACTTTGATCCATGATGTGGGCAAACCCCGAACCATGGAAAAACAAGGACCTAGAGGGGTGACGTTTTATGGCCATGAGGTGGTAGGGGCACACATTAGTAAGGAGATAGCGGAAAGGTTGAAACTTTCAAATAAGCAAAAACAAAAATTGTTTACTCTGGTGCGGTGGCACATGTTTACTTATCAGCCGGAAATGACGGATGCGGCTATAAGGAGGTTTATTAAGCGAGTAGGAGTGGAAAACATAAATGACATGATGATGTTGAGGGTTGGGGATAGAAAAGGCGGAGGCAGCAGAGCTACAAGTTGGAGGCTACGGGAACTACAACAACGGATTGGAGAGAATTTGTATGAGCCTATGAGTGTGAGAGACTTAAAAATTGATGGTCACGAACTGATGGATAAATTGAGTATTAAACCAGGACCTATTTTGGGTAAAATTTTAAATCAACTGTTTGAAGAAGTTATGGATGGGGCTTTGGAAAATACGAGTGAAAAGTTGTTGGAGAGAAGTGCACAGTTATTCGACAAATGGGGACAAGAGAATCAGGAAGTCATACCAGGTGACGAGTAAAAACTGTGAAAATAGGGTTTGCGGGAAGTGCCGAGATCTAGAGCCAGCGCTTGTATTTGAAAATGAAAGTCATGGTGACAGCAAGAAGGATCATCATAAGGATGATGAAAAAGAAGCCGAATGGGTGGCTAGATAAGGGTATAACCTGAAAATTCATGCCAAAAATTCCACTGATAGCAGTGATGGGAAGCAAGATGACAGAGAAAACGGTTAGGACTTTGATGGTTTCATTGGTTCTGAAGGTAACCAAGGATTCAAATGTTTTGACGAGGCCTTCAAGGTGATCGCGGTCGCTTTGGAGTTCATAAGTCAGGGTTTGGAAGATTTCGATCAAGGAGTGCCACCTGTAAGTGGTGTTGGGGGAAAACCGCTTGAGAGGGTTTTTGTCCTCCCAAAAATTATCGAGTAGCCGAGATTGACGTTCGAGAGAGGTGAGAGCCAAGACCTGATTGTATCGAAGCAGGGAAATGCTTTCAATAAACTGACGGGCAAGCCTGTTGGTAAAAATTTCTCGGTTTAGAGTGTCGATGATAGTTCCCTGGTGATCGATTTCTTTTTCTAAATCTTCAAGAACCTGGGACATAAATTTGAGAAAGACGACAGCAGGCCCTTGACTTAGCCGGCTTTTGGCGAGGCGTTTGCTAGCGGAGGTGGTTTGAAAATATTGGTTGAGGGCTTCGAGATTGCCGACACTTTCGATGGTAAACAGGCGAGAGCGGGTTATAAAAACATTTAACTCACAGACAAATAATTTGGAGGAATTGGTAGGGCGGTATGGGAGGTGGAAAACGAGGTGGGTATATTTTTTGTTAGAGGAAATTTTGGGACGTGGAGTTCGGCCTTTTTGAGTGGAATTGACGTGATGGGCATGAAAGCCGTACTTGTCGCTTAATTCCTGGCATTGAGCAGCATTTAGGGGGGCGGGTGAGTGAAACCAAGTGATGCGATCGTGGGAAATTTGGAGGAATTTGTCCATAGAGAATATAACCTTTAGATTGAGTATAGCAGGCAAGCGAAACAGACAACAAGATTAACGAGTGCGTTTGGCGGCAAGCTTGTCCCAAACTACCAACAGAGGGGCGGCGACAAAAGTGGATGAATAGGTGCCGGTAATGGTACCAATGAGTAAGGCGAAAATAAACCAACGGATAGTTTGGCCACCTAATAGATAAAGGGCAGTCAACATAAAGATTATGGTCATGGAGTTATTGACAGAACGGGAAAGGGTTTCGGAAATGGATTTGTTGACAATGTCGGAAAAGCTGGCTTGGGAATGACGACGAGACGATTCCCGGATGCGGTCGTAGACGACAATAGTGTCGTGGACTGAAAAGGAAAGAATAGTCAGGACGGCGGTCACAAAGAGAGTGTCAACTTGGACATCATAAAAGTAGCCTAAAAGGGAAAAAATACCAGCGACGATAAGAGTGTCGTGGAACATGGCTAAAATGGCACAGACCCCGAATTTGAGGTCTTTAAATTGGTAGGCAACGTAACTCAAAATGACAATGGAGGCTAAAATGATGGCAAAAACAGTCTTGGTGACCAATTCAGCGCCCAGAGTGGGGCCAACACTTTCGAAACGAATTTCTTCGACTGAACCCAGGGATGAGAGTTGGTCCTGAAGCTGGCGATTTTCTTCCGGTGACAAGGCTTGAGTGCGGATGATGAAACTATCTGGCGTAGTCTGAACTGAGGCGATGTCGTATGAGTCGAGGGTAGCGGTAATCGACTCGTCCGTTACCGATTGAGGAGAATCGATGGACACTTCGAGAAGGGAACCGCCGGTGAAGTCGATTGCGGGGTTTAGTCCATTGACCACAAGGGAAATGATTGAAGGAACAAGGAAAATGAGACTAATGAAATAGTAGAGTTTGGAATATTTAAGGAAGTTCATATGAAATTTAATGTCTCGTTTTAGGATGATAAAAAAGACGGATAAAGGTGCGGGTGACGACGATGCCGGTAAAAAGGCTGATTAAAATTCCCAAAGCTAGAGTGAGAGCAAAACCGCGAACCATGCCTGAGGTGTTGAGGAAATTCCAGTTGAAGGGGTTAAACAAGATGAAGGTGATCATTAAGGTGGCGACATTGGCGTCTTTGATGGAATCCCAAGCCCGGCCAAAGCCGAGTTCAATGGCAGTGGCAGCTTGTTTACCAGAGCGCAATTCTTCTTTGGTGCGCTCAAATATCAGAATGTTACTGTCAACAGCCATACCAACGGAAAGGATAAAGCCAGCCAAACCCGGCAGAGTAATGGTGACCCCGAGGATTTTATAAAGAGCAAGAGTAATGAGAGCATAAATGATTAGGGCAAAGTCGGCCAGGAGGCCTTGATAGCCATAATAAAGGGCCATAAAAATCATCACCATTGTCAAGCCGACGGCGCCAGCGACAAGACTTTGTTGAACTGAAATTTGACCAAGAGTAGCACCAATGTTGGATTGGGCAATAACCTCGATGGGTACGGGGAGGGCGCCAGCATTTAACTGAATAGTCATGTTTTTGGCTTCAGCTTGAGAAAATTGGCCGGTTATGATGGCTTGACCGTCGGTGATAACCTGATTGACGCGGGGAATGGTTAAGGGCAGATCATCCAAAAATATTCCCACCGGTTTGTTGATGTTGGCCTCGGTAATTTGGGCAAACTTTTCGGCGCCTTCATCGGTGAAGTTTAGGGCAACAACTGGTTGGCCAGACTGGGGATCAAATTGGACTTGGGCTTTTTGGAGATCTTTACCGGTTAGACCAGTGGAGACAAAGGATTCAAGCGAAAGTAGGCCGGAAATGGTTGCTTCCGGGCTAAGGAGAGATTCGTCCTGAGTTTTGAATTCTAATTGAGCAGTTTGACCGATTAACTCCACGGCTTGATCGACATCGCTGACACCGGGCAACTCAACGATGAGCCGGTAGCTTTGGGAGGACTCGTCGATGGAGGTTTGAATGACGGGTTCGGTGACGCCGAATAAGTCAATACGGCGGGAGATAACTTCTCTGGCGCTTTCCAGGGCGGTGAGACGGTCTTCTGGAAGAATATCCTGCATGTTGGCGGCCAGGGTTAGTTGGGTACCACCTTGAAGATCAAGGCCAAATTTTATTTGAGGGTCAAAAAATATACGTTTACCCAGGAAATAAAAATCAATCGGCCGCTTGTAAAGAATTTGATCGATTTTGGTCGAACCGAGTTGGAAATTTAGGTGGGTTTGGGAGGGAAGGGTAATATAGAGACTAATGGCAGTCACTATGGCGATAAGCAAAAATCGGGACTTAGAGCTAGACATATGAAAGTATATTACCTTCCAACGAAGCAATTGGAAAGAGAGCTATTTATTAAGCAAAGGAAGTTGGCGCATGGTTTTAAAGAAAATGGTTAAGCGCCCTGACTCAGGCTGGAGCTGGAGTTCAACTTCATCGCCCAGCTTAATTCCAATTTGTTTGGCAAATTTGGCGGGTATGGTAACGGCTAGTGAATTGCCGGTCTGAACGATTTTGGCCATAGTTTAAGCAGGTTGGTTGGGTTTTTGACTAACCATTTCCTGTTCGTCACCGATGAGCATAATTCTAACTTGAGTAAGAATACCCAAAAGAAAAGGATCACGGCGGGACTTTCTGAATTCAAATTCGTCGGTAGTCATAACGGTGTAGTTAATTTCTCTTTTACGACTAATTTCCTGAGCACGGACAATCTGGCTAAGTTCGGGAATGATGATAGTGCCGACAACTAGAAGGTCGACTTCGTCTTCGGCTGAGGGAACATTGTGAACATAGTTGCCGGATAGAAGGGCATATTTGATTTTTCCGATTTTATTTTTTTGGTCGCGGATGGCTGCACCCAAACCGGTGGTTTTGGCGACCAGAGCCAAGAGTTCCGGATAAAATTCATAAGTTGGGGTGGGAAAATAATACAACCGATTGCCACGACTTTCACTTTTTAGGAAGCCAATTTTTTCAAGCCGCTGAAGCTCCCGACGGACAGCGTTAATTTCCTCATCGGTGATGCGAGTAAGTTGACGGACATAATACATTTCGGTTGGGTCAGAGAGGAAAGTTTTTAGAAGTTTGACGCGAACCCGAGAAAGGATGAAGTCCTTAAGTCCAGCCATAGATGTCCTTTCAAGCAGATAAGTGATGCTTAAGGGCAGACTTAAGTTTGATTATATACCAATAAGAAAAATTTTGTGCTCAATAATCAGCTTTGGATGGGCAAGGCAGGTTTTGAACTATTGATAGTCAACCTGACTGCCTACATCCATTACCGCAATCCAGATGGGTCCGCGGGTGAACTTAAATTCAGCGCCGTTTTGATCACTAAAGATGGTCCGGTCGGTTCTGGTGTCTTTGGCCCAAGTGACCTCTTCGACCTTACCGTCGCGGAAAACCAAACCGTCGCCGTCACCCACTACGTCATAGAGCATGTGCTTGAGATCATCGACGGGTCCAGTTTCGGGGGCAAATTGAATGACAATGTTTTTAAAAGAAAGGGTTTGATTGGTGTTTAAATCCTGGTGGGGAGCGCCCCCGGTGGAACGGGAGTAGGAATTGGTAGCAGGATCGTAAGCCCAACGGGCGGTGTAGAGGTCATAACCCCAAAAATCATAGGCGATGGAGCTGACCGTACCGCGATTGCCCTGGTCGGCTTCGTCTTGGAAACTCCAAGGCCTGAAGCCTTCGTCCCAAGCGTCGCCTTCAGGAGAGAGGTTGGTCCAGCCACGTTCTAGGGCTTTAGTCCAGATCCGCTCGGAACTGGTGATGACGGTGTGTTCTGTGGCTAACTGACGACCATCACCTAAGCGGTTACTGTCCCGGTAAAACACGGGTAAGCCGACGCTCATGCCGTCGATATCGTTTTCTAGCCGCCAACCGTAAGATTGGATTTGTTCGATGGCTTGAACCCTTTTATCACTCTTGCAAGGGCCTGAACCGCCGTTGGGGAGTTTGTCGGCACTACAATTGGCGCCGCCAATATGAACATACAGGGGAAAATTGTATTCTGAAGCAAGATTGACGAAATAAGTGCGGGCACTTCGGATGGGGGCTAAGGTTGTGTCCTGGGCAACCGCGCCACAGTAAAACAGACCCATAAAACGGGTGACCCCGCCTTCGGCTACGGCTTCATAGACGATATCGGCATTTTGCAAGCCCGATTGAGGCCGGGCGTCTTGATGGTTTTCAATCATGACGGCGGCAGGTCTTAATTTCTCCCAGGCTTCTCTCTCGGTGACGGTATAGAGGGCGCCGTTTAAAGGACACGTTTCAGTGCGAGGAGCAGAAGGGTCGATGTTTAAGCCATCGGGGTCGGCGGTGGGGGTTGGGGGTATAACCGGGGAGGAAGGGTTGAGAAAGTTAAAGGTGGCATAAGAGGCACCAGTGGAGATGAGATAAAGAAATAAAGCAGGAAGAATTGATTTGTAAGATAGTTTCATGATCTACTCCATTTTTGGGCAGTTTTTAAACAAGAGAGCTCTTCTTTAGAGAGCTTGGCGTTGTCTGCGGGTTGGCCAGCAACGATAACTTTAGTATACAACCTTGTTTGTTCGCGAGAGTGCAAAGAAGTAATGAGAATACCATTATCGCGTCCATCCAGCAAGCTCAAGCAAAAGCTTTGGTCACCTCCAGTGTTACCAAAAGGATTGTAACGGACAAAGCCTAATTTTTTGAAATATGGCTCAAGATGAGGAGTTAAAGCAGTGAGTTGGTCTTGTTGGGATTGGTGGGATTTGGTGAGAGAAGTTAGCTCTTGGCGGATTTTGGCTAGAACTGATGAGAGGTCTTTTTGATTGATGTCACGAGTGAGGAGTTGGTAGCGAGAGTAGGCAAAGATAAGAAAACCAATTATCCCTAAGATAAGGGCAAAGTTGACCAGAGAAAGGATAAAGCTAATTTGGTTAATAAGCATGTTAGAGCCTTGATAGGCAAGAAAGATTATTATAGACTTGCCCAACTATCATATTACAACTAAACGGTCATGGCACGCAAAAAAACCAGAAAGCAAAAGATTGAAACGGCTCAGAAGAAAACCAGCCAGGGAGTGGTCTATAGTTTAGGGGAAACAAAAATTTCCAAATCAAGAAAGAAAAAATCAAAGATTGAGAAACCGGTACAACCTGGGCTAAATAGCTTGTTTGATTATGATCCCAAGCTACTGGGAAAAGATATTAAGAAGACTGTCTGGTTGTCCATGTTTTTATTTGGACTGGAATTGGTAGCCTATTTCTGGTTAAGAACCACGTAACTAAATATGTATCAGCCAAGCGAAGAATTATTGGAAAAATATGCGGATTTGTTGGTTAATTTTGCCTTGAAAAATGGTAAGGGAATTTCAAAGGGTGAAGTGGTTCAAGTGGTGGTTCCCGATGTGGCTAAACCTTTGTACGGCCAACTTCAAAAGGCAGTCTTAAAAGCCGGAGGACACCCAATGATGAGATTTGTGGCAACGGGTTTTGATAAAGATTACTATTTACTGGCTAGTGATGGACAATTGGAATTTTTTCCCAAGAAATATTTAAAAACCAGAATTGGCACGATTGATCACACGATAGGTATTATTGCGGAGCATGATCCCCGAGAATTGGAGAAAGTCCCACCGGAGAGGATTTTCAGGGCTCAAAAGAAAGTAAAGCAAATTAGAGATTGGCAGAACGCGAAGGAACTGGCCGGAAAATACACTTGGACTTTGGCATTGTTTCCAACCGAGCCACAAGCCAATGAGGCGGGTTTGAGTCTGGAAGAAAGCTGGGAACAAGTGATTAGAGCGTGTTATTTAGATGAAAAGGACCCGATTGCCAAATGGAGAAAGATTTTTGTGGAACAAGAAACGATCAAAAAGAACTTGAACAAATTACCGATTGAGAGACTGCATGTTGTAGCGGAAGGGATTGATTTGTGGCTGTCGCTGGGAGAGAAGCGACAATGGTTGGGCGGGAGTGGGAGAAATATTCCCAGTTTTGAACTATTTACCAGTCCGGACTGGAGAGGCACTGAGGGATACATTGAATTTAATCAGCCATTGTACCGATATGGAAATTTGATTGAGGGAATCAGGCTGGAGTTTAAAAAAGGCAGAGTAGTCAAGGCTCAAGCCAGGAAGAATGAAAAGGTATTAAAGGAGATGGTAGCCCAAAAAGATGCGGATAAGGTGGGCGAGTTTTCTTTGACAGACAGGCGGCACAGCCGGATCACTAAATTTATGGCCGAGACTCTTTATGATGAAAATATCGGTGACACTTTTGGCAATACCCATATTGCTTTGGGGATGGCTTATCAGGAGGCTTTCACCGGTAAAGCCAGCGGGTTATCCAAAAAAGAGTGGAGGGAACTTGGGTTTAATAACTCCAGTGAGCATACAGACATTATTAGTACCAAAAACAGAACGGTCACGGCTTTCTTAAATGACGGGAGTCAAAAAATAATCTACAAAGACGGCCAGTTTGTGGTTTAAGGGATTAAAGGTTTGATTGGTTTACAAGTTACTAACGCGAGTGAGAAGAAAATGAAGCAAAGTAAGATTGGGTTTGTTTACTTTGATGTCGGACAAGTTTTGGTGAGTGCAAAAAAGGGTTGGAGAGAATTTGCAAAGCAAAAAAGGTTTGATAAAAAGATGACTGAGAAATTCTGGAGGATTTGGGGAGAGTGTAGTGATTTGCTTTGTGAAGGCAGGATGGAAGAGAAAGAAATTAATGACAGATTAGCCAAGGAAATAGGCAAAGATTTGGGGAGTGACTTTAGTTTGATTGGAGTGACTGTGGAAATGTTTGAGCCGATAGCGGAAATGCAGGCATTAGTTGGAGAAGTGGCAAAAAAATATCCGGTGGGGCTACTGAGCAATGCCTATCCGGAAATGCTGAGGCTCCTGATGGCTTCGGGAAAATTACCTCGAGTTGAGTATGTTTCAATTATTGATTCTTATGAGGTGAAACTAGTTAAACCGGATCCGAGGATTTATGAGTTGGCGACTAATAAATCTGGGCATGAGGCAGGAGAGATATTGTTTATTGACGATAATCAATTGAATATTCAAGCGGCGGAGAAAGCCGGCTGGCAGACCTACTGGTTTGATGAAGATAAAGCAGAAACCGAAGTTGAGGAGTTAAGAAAAATATTGTTCTAGTTTGGGCTTGAGTTTAGATAAGGCGCGGGCACGGTGAGAGATTTTATTTTTAATATTGAGGCCTAATTGAGCGAAAGTTTGATTGCCGGGAATTTCTGAGGGGATAAAGATGGGGTCGTAACCAAAACCAGACTCTCCCCTAGCCTCTTGGGCAATGTGGCCAGTTACTTGACCTTGAGAAGAGAGGATAGTTTGAGTAGCCGGATCGAAAAAGACTACGACACAGGTAAAGCGGGCGGTGCGTTTGGCAGGCGGGACTAACTCAAGTTTGTTGAGAATTTTTTGACAACGCTTAAAATCGCTACTGCCGAAGCGTTTGGAATAAACTCCGGGATGGCCGTCTAGGGCATCGACTAAAAGGCCCGAATCATCGGCGAGAACGGCGAGTCGGGTTTTAGCGGCATAGGCTTGAGCTTTGATCAAGGCGTTTTGGTAGAAGGTGGTACCGGTTTCGGCTACGTCAAAGCTGGGGTCGAAGTGAATGTCGAAGGGAGTGACAAAAGAAAAAAGTTTTGAGTTGAGACTCGAGGCAATTTCCCGGATTTTGCCAGGATTACTTGAGGCAATCAAAATTTTGGTCATATGGGGGATTATCGGGTGAGCAGACCCAGGAATGAAGAAGTTAGAGATAAGACTATTGAGCCAATTACTGCCGAGAAGAAATTATCGATGTCAAAACCGGGTGTAATTTGGGCAGCCAGCATTAATAGTAAGACATTTAAAATGAGGGCAAAAAGGCCGAGAGTGAGAAAGGTGATGGGGAGGGCAACTAACTGGAGAACGGGTTTGATGAACATGTTGATGACGCCAATAACGATGGCTGCGACAAGCGCGGTGGAAAGCGAAGAAACCACAAAGCCAGGAACCAGGTAGGCAGTAACCAGGAGGGCAAGAGTGTTTACAAGTAAGGCACCGATAAGCTTCATAGATTAATGATAAGTCAGAGCATAAATTGTTGCAAGACTCTGGAGAGATTCTTACCTAGGGCTTACAGTTTGAGATTATATTGAGAGTATGAGTCAAGACGATAAAGTTAAAGCCAAACTCGATAAAGCGGCGGATACGCTAGCGGGGCAGCAAGACGATGGGATTTATATCGGAGTCGACAACACGGTTAGACAACGGGTGCAGGAGGATAATAACGACCCTCAAGAGGATCTTCATGACCCTCAGATAACCCCAAGATATGAGCACGATCAAGAGGCTTTTACCGGAAGTATGGCAGGTTTAAATAGTGATGATGATATCGATAGAGTCAGTGAAGAATACCTGGGAAAGAAAGCATATGAGAGGGATGAAGAACTCCAAATCGAGAAGAATATAGATGTGGTAACTAAATTGGAGCGATCCGGTGAGGAAGAACCTGATGAGGACTAGCGAAGGTGTTTCTCAAAAAAGATAAGATCGCGGGCGACGACTTGGTCCCAATTGGGACGCAAGTTGTGGTCGGCTGATGGATACGGATAGTAGGTGACTTCGAGTTGATTAGCAAGACTGGCAGCAGGTGAGGCTTCACGGGCGCGGATTATTCTTTGCAGATCACGCACCAGGTCGTCTGACCAATTGATGGGCACTTCGATATCAGCTCCACCTTGATGGATTTGGAGGGGAGCGTTGATGCGATCGAGGTAGTGGCCGATAGAGAAGTCATTGGCGTTATAAATAGTTTCAAATGCGGCTAAATCGCGGCGGAAGGAGGTGCCAAAATCATCGTATTCGTCGGTGTAGAAAAGAACGTTATAAGGGAAGGGTTTGCTGACGGGAGCCCAAAGAGTGGTGGGGTAAGAGGCCCCGGTAATTTCTAATACAGAAAGGGAAATCTGGCCGCCATTACTGTGGCCCCAAAGGAAAATATTATTCTGATCTACATATTCAAGTTGCTTGATAGACTCAAGGAGACTGAGAACAGTAAGGGGTCGCATGAGCCGAGTGGCAAATTGGTCGGGATCTGAGTCGTCCGAGCCACCGTAACCAAGAAAATCGGGAGCGATGGTGATATAGCCTTGGCTGGCGTAGACGGCGGCTGCGTTTTTGGTACCGACTCCTGTTGAGAAAATTTCTAAAGGCACGTAACCCCTGATCATGACAATAATTGGAGACAGCCGGTCCTGATAATCTAGGGGGAGATTGAGTTGGCCGGTGACTTTTTTGCCTTCAGTTTGATAGGAAAAGAGATAAGCGGTGTAGGAATCAGTTTCTTCGAGCACAGATTCGATTTGAATAGGGCTTGGGGTAATCGGCCGGCTGGAGAGGGCGTCGAAACTGTATTGTTGAAGCGGAGTGGGTACAGGAGTCGGAGAAAGGGTCAAGGGTTGAGTGAGGGAGTCGGGAAAATTGTTTCTAAAGAGCAAGAAAAAATTCACCCCCAGGGAAAAAAGAAGGATGATGAATAAAACCCAGATTTTTATGGAAGCTTGAGAAGAAGGCATGGTTTAGGAGGCTATTTCTTGAATGGCTTGGGCAAGTTGCCAATCTTTGGAGGTAACGGCTTTTTTTTCGTGAGTGGAGAGAGTTATGGTAACAAGGTTATAGTCGTGAAGATGAATGTCGGGGTGGTGATTGTGGCTTTCTGAAATATCGGCCACCTGATTGATAAAATCGATGGCTTCTATAAATGAATCAAATTCAAAGACAGCTTTGAGGTGATCGGGGAATTCAACAAAACGCTTCATAGGTGCATTTTATCAATTTGTTGGATGAGGGAAAGCAATTTAGTTAGAACATGCCGACCAAAGACCGAGGGAGTCCTGGCGGGCTTTATTTTCGAGTTGAAGAAAGATAGCTTGGTGGTTTGAAGGAAGTTTGGTATAAACAGTGGCATAACCAAGTTCGACTAAATGAGCGTTAATGAAAGTGCCATCGGGAAGATAAAGATAACGAAGCAGGCGAGAATAACGGTCCCGGTTGGATTGGAGAGTATCGGATTCCAGGCGAACTGATTGATTAGCCAAAAGTCCATCTAAGTAAGAGGCGGCTTCAGGCCCAAAACAATCTGGAGGGTTGCCTGAGATTTCTGGTGTATCGATGCCTAAAAGCCGGACGGATTCTTTTTGGCCATTGATAAGTATCTCGACGGTGTCACCGTCAATAACCCGGGTTACGGGGTAATAACTGGTTTGGTCAATTTGACCTAGAACCGACTCTTGAGGTTTCAACTGAATGAGTTGGTCTAAGAAGTAGGTCAGAGTGAAGGAGACTAAAAGGATAAAGACAATCAGAAAAAGGAGGATGGAAAGGCGGCGGAATTTGAGCATAATTTTAAAATAGCATAGCCAGAGCCTCTAAGAAAGAAAGGTATAATTTAACAATGAAAAAGGGCAAAACGAGAGAGGGGTTAGGGAAGTGGATAGTTTTGAGTATATTGCTTTTGAGTTTGGGGGCGGTAACTGATCCGGATTTGGGGTGGCATTTAAGAATTGGAGATTGGATAAGGACTGAGCAAAGTGTGCCCCATTTAGAGCAATGGTCGTTTGGGTTTGATGGTCATGAATATATTAATCATTCCTGGCTTTTTGATGTGATTTTGGCAACGGGATATTCGTTTATGGGAATGTGGGGAGTAAATCTGGTTTATTCCTGGTTGATACTGGCCGGAGGTTGGTTAAGCTATTTAACCGCTAAGCAATTGGTAAAAGAAAAAAATTGGGCTGGAGTAGTGGTGGGGTTCATGCCTTTGGTGGTGGCTTTTTTAGGGTGGAGGTCACAGTGGGTGAGTTTTGTGGGAGTGAGTTTTTTGCTGTGGTGGTTAAGCCGGGAAAAAGAAGAGCTATCAATTAAGAATTGGAATCTTACTAATAAATCATACTGGATAATACTTGTCTTCGGCTTGTGGGCAAACATGCATGGAGGGTTTTTGGTTGGATTTTTAGTGTGGTTGGGGTGGATAGTGGGGAGATTGATGGAGGGAAAGGCGAGTCTGAGGTGGTTAGAGAAACACTTGGGATTAATGCTGCTGGCTTTTTTGGCGACGCTGGTAAATCCATACGGAGGGGAAATTTACAGGTTTTTATTTAGGTTAATTGAAGGAGGAGTGGGAAGCAGACTGAATAGTGATTGGGTGTCGTTGATGTCGGCCCGCCTACCGAGTGAGTCGTTACCGCTGAGGGCGGGACTATTGGCGGGATCAATTTATCTGGGATTATTTACAAAAATTGAGGTCAAATGGAAGTGGCTAATTCTGTCTCTTTTAGGTATGAGTTTGTGGTCGATGCGATTTGTGATCGGTTTGTTGGCAGTAGTAATTCCGATAGCGGCTGTGGAAGTGGAGAGACTGGCCAAGAAATACAAGCTTAGAGGTGAGGCTGTAAGTTTGGGAATAGGGACCATTGTTTTAGGACTGGCTCTGATAAACACACGAGAGATGATGTGTGCAAACCTCAATGAGAATTGTTTGGCAGAGTTGGGCAGTTTTCCGAAAGGGGCAGCGGAGTATTTAGCGCGAAATGAAGTACCTGAGAAAATATTTAATCACTATACCTGGGGTGGATATTTGATGTGGCAGGTGCCGGAGAAAAGCTTTTGGATTGATGGACGAATGGATCATTATGGGATAGATGGACAAACAGCCTTAGAGGAGTTTTCGGGAATAGAACAAATGAAACCCGGTTGGGAGACGAGACTTCAAGCAACAGGGAGTCAGGCAGTGGTTCTACCCGTGTCTTGGAAACTCACTGAAGCTTTAATGGAGAGAAACTGGCAAAAGGTGTATCAGGATAATACGGCAATTATTTTGGTGAGAGAGTAAATGGAAATACTAATGGCAATAGCCGGAATAAGCTTGTGGATGTTGGCAGGCTGGCTGATAACGGTGGTGATTTTGCCGGTAAAGTTGCCAGTAAGTTGGTTGAAGCGGATAGTATATAGCGGGATTAATGGAGTGTTTGCCTTGGGACTTTTTGTTTTTTATGCAAACCATTGTTTGGGAATTAGTGTAGATGAGCGGTTGGTTTGGTTTGGGCTTTTAACGTTGGTGTCCGCTTCAGGAGGATGGCTATATATCAAAAAGGCTAGATTAGTACCGGAAACAAAACCTCGAATAGATTGGATTTTAGTGGGACTGCTATTACTGGGGGCGATTTGGCTAGCTGAACCCTTGTTTGGCAGGAGTCAGGGCGTGCCGGGACCAGATAGCCCTTATTATATTTTTCATGCTGCCAATATCATTAATGAAGAGGATTTTGTCTATTTCTTTGATCGAGCGCTAGTGTTTGCCCAACCGGTTATGGTGAGTTTGATAACGGGTTTTGAGATTGAAACCGGAGTAAAACTGATGGTGTTGGCTTGGTTTTTAATAAGGGGTCTGGCAGTCTATTTTTTGATTAATTCCATTTTAGGAAAAAGATGGGGCTGGTTGGGGGTGCTACTTAGTTGGTTTAATTTGGGGACTTTAAACTCAGCATATAACTTTTATGCCATGTTCATCGCATTTAATTTGGTAACTTTGATCGTGGGGATACTTCTAAATTTAGATATAAAAAAACCTGGATATAAGCGAAAATTGGCGATGGTTTTTTGGTGGTGGGGAATGCTATTTAATTTGCATGGAATAGTCTCGTTTGGCTCTCTGGTAATTATTGGTTTGGCAATCTTGGGGCTATATCACTTTCAAAAAATTAAGTGGAAAGAAAACTGGAAGAGGGGTCTTTTGGAACTGTTTCTGGGACTTTTATTGATGGTTAGCTCAGGACTGCCGATGATTGGACAGGGGTGGAGATATGTCTCCCATGGAGTGATCGAGCCGATAATTGATTATGGGGTGAGGGTTCAGAAACAAATCATACCGACTGCGACAATTACCAATACAGATGGCGGTCAATCCCCTACCTTAGAGGTGGCAGAGTCTAAACCGAAACCTTTTGGCGTGGCGCAAAACAGAGTGGAATTGAACCAATTGCCTTTAAGGCGACATGACTTTTTGAAGCTGTATGGATTTGCCGGTAGTTTGTCTGCTCTTATGGGCTTGGTATATTTAATCACCAATAGTCCTTATCTAAATGCAAAAATAAGGGAAAAAAGATGGATATTGATTGGGGCAAGTGGTGGATTTTTTTTAATGACGCAGCAGGGAATAATTGGCTTTAATTGGTTTCCAAGTAGATTTGTGAATGGAATGTCTGGCCTGTTAATCACACTTTCCTTGATTGCCATTTGTGTTTGGTTGGAAATGTTGAGGCGTGGAGGTTGGAGGCAAAATAAGCTGATACTGGCAGGAATATTGGTGACTCTAGTATGGGGGGTTAAAGTGAATGAAGGGATAAAGTTTGTGACACAAGGATTTGAGGCGGCAATTGCTCAAGAAGACTATTTGTTGATTGATAAGCTGTCGGAAACGGTGGGCGAGGCAGATTTGTTGGTGGTGGCGATTTCAAACAGTTACTGGCCGAGGGGCTTGAATCCGGAATTGGAGATTTTCAAAGCAGAGAGGGAGGCAATTTGTGGAGAATTGGAGGGAGTGGCTGAGAAGGCTGAAACAATAGAAGTGGCTCTTTCCGGAAGGCTTGAAGAGGAAACGGCAAGAGGAGTGTTTGAAGAAAAAGACAGGGGTTATGAAAAATTGTTTGTATTGGTAGATGAAGAGAATATGTGTGTGGATTTAGAGATATTTAACTCTCTCAGGTGGAGAATGATGGATCAAACCAAGAGACTTAAATTGTTTCAATTGACCAGAGTGGCGGATTGAGTGGAAAGAGGATCGATGAGACCCTGGCAGTGAGAACAGAGAGATTGAACCTTAGTGTAATTTGAAGGGTGAGTGTAAAGTTTCCAAATAGACCCGCTATCGACTAAGTCGCGAATTTCAAAAAGGGCAGGGGTTTCAACGCCATCAAAGAAGTTGGTGATTATAAGAGTGTCGGTTAAATCCCGAGAGGCAATCATCTCTTTGACTTGACCGGAATCTGTCACCAGGTTTAAGCCAGGTTGGAGTTGACGCGAGGCGGAGGGGTTGAGCCAGTGGGATCTGAAAACTTTGGGGGGCAGGGTGTGATAGAAGGCATATTCCCAGAGGATGCCAGGGTCTTGAGAGCCAAGAATGACTTGGGAGAAATGAGGGGTGAACTGAGGGGATATCTCGACCAGATAGCGTTCGTCCCAAGACAAAGCTTTGGAGGCGGTAATGGGATAACGGAAAAAGTATTGGTAAGAAAAGGAAGAGAGGAGAATTAAATAAACGAGGAGGATTAAAGGTAAAAGCCGGCGAAGGGGCTTAAATGAGAGTAAGCAATCCAAACCCAAGGCAGGCAGAAAGGCTAGTGGAATGGTGGCTAAATAGGCACGAACGCTCATGCCTCCTGGTTTAGAGATGGCTGAGGGTAGAGGGCTGAGGATTAAAATTGAAAGAAACAGCAGGCGATAAGGCGTAGGCTTGAGTAAAACGAGAGCTAAACCGAGTAGGAGGAATGGAGCATCCAGCCAGTAAAGTTGGCCTCGCTCCCCTATGGTGTAAATGGTTGTGGCTTCGCCTTGGGTAAAAAGAAATTGGGGGGACAAAACTTGGAAGTAGTGATCACGAATAGTGGAAAAATAGTAGGTAGCTTTGTTGTTGAAAAGAGTCTGAAGCCAGATGGGAGCAAGAGAGGTGCGGCGCTTGAAATTAACGCTGTGGCTGCTTTGCTGGTTGTCTAAGATGGTGGTCGAATCAAAACGAGTGGTTAAGTTTGAAGTTTGACTGATGAGAACAAAACTTAGAGTGGCGGCAAGAAAAACTGAAGTGATAAAAGTTAGGTTGGTTTTGAGTGAGAGTTTTTGGATGTGAAGAAAAAAAGCAATGACAATTATTAAAGGCGCAAACCAAACTTTTACAGGATGGTAGCTGTAAAAGGCAAGCAGGAGCAGAGCCCCGGTAGCGATTAAATGGCGACGAGTCAATGGAGGTTTGGCTAATATGACTAAGGCAAGGAGAATGAGAACAAGGGAAAAATTGACCTCATAGGCAAGACGGGAAATGTGAATATGCCAAGGCATGATAGCCAGAAAAAAGGCGGCTAAATGGGAAAGACGATGAGAAAAAGATAATCTAAGACTCAACAAATATAGGAGGGCAACCGAGGCGACACCGACAAGGGCATAAGGCAGACGAGCTAGAGTTTGGTTGAGGCCAAAAAGGCCAAAAATGGGTGCGGTTAGATAGATGGGGACGGGAGATTTGGGATCGCCGGTGTCAAAATTGAGGGGAAGGAAATAACCATTAACGTCTCTTAGTGTGTGGGCGATGGAATAGGCATTGTAGACGTAACCTAATTCGTCGTGAGTCATGGCAGGGGGAACACGATCGAGCCAAATGACACGAAGGAAAAGAGCTAACAGCAGGGTGAGAGCAAGATAACGGTGAGGAGACGAAAAAAAGGTAGGCAATTTAAGCATGAGAGCGGAATTGAAGAGCTTGGCTAATATGAGTAGGAGTTATAGTAGCAGAATCGGCCAAATCGGCAATGGTCAGGGCAACTTTGATAATTTTATTGTAAGCACGGGCTGACAGATGGAAAGTGTTAGCAGCTTTAAGCAGAAGTTGGCGGGATTTGGGGTCAAGGGGGGCAAAGGACTTGATTTGTCGAGTTGATAGCTCTGCGTTACAGGAGATAGAGGTACCTTGGAATCTTTGGTGCTGACGGTTTCGAGCAGCTTCAACTCGGTGCTGAATGGATTGGCTGGTTTCGGCCGAGGAAATTTGGGCAAGTTTGTCTATGGGGACTTCAGGGACGTGAACATGAAGGTCAATTCGATCAAGGATCGGGCCGGATATCTTTTTTTGGTAACGGTCAATTTGGCCAGGAGAACAGCGACATGGTTTTTTGGGAGAGCCGGCAAAACCACAAGGACAAGGATTGGCAGCGGCAACTAGGATAAATTGGGCAGGAAATTGCATGGTGCCTGAGGCACGAGAGATTTGGACAAGGCCATCCTCCATGGGCTGGCGAAGACTTTCCAGGACATGGCGGGGAAATTCGGGAAATTCATCCAGAAAGAGAACTCCCCGGTGAGCCAGGGAAATTTCCCCAGGCATGGGTTTGGAACCACCACCGATAAGGCCAATTCGAGAAGTGGTGTGGTGCGGGCTTCTGAAAGGGCGGGAGGTGATGATGGTTTGATTGGGTGGAATATTTCCAGTAATGGAGTAGATTTTGGTGACTTCGATGGCTTCGGCTTCAGTAAGGGAGGGTAGGATTCCAGCAAAAGCCCGCGCTAGCATGGTTTTGCCGGCTCCCGGTGTGCCGTAAAGGAAAACGTTGTGTCCACCAGCCGAGGCAATTTCCAAGGCACGTTTGGCGTGAATCTGGCCATGGACGTCGGCGAAGTCAAATTCTGCCTGATTGGTTTGGACGAGTTTTGTAAATGAAGTAGTGGGGTGGGGAGGAATAGTTTGGAGGCCGGTGAGATGAGCGACCAGTTCTTTTAGATGAGAGACCGGAAATATTGAAATGCCTGGAACTATGCTGGCTTCGAGAGCGTTGGCTTGAGGAAGATAGACGCAACTGTAACCCAGTTTTTTAGCCAGAAGTGTGAGGGGCAAAGCACCTTTGGTGTGCCTGAGAGAGCCGTCAAGTGATAGTTCACCAAAAACTAGGGAGTTGGATACATCGGCTGAGATCTGGCCGGAAGCAACGAGCAAGCCAAGGGCGATGGGGAGATCGTAAGCCGGTCCTTCTTTAGGCAGGTCGGCGGGAGCGAGATTAATTGTGATACGACGAGGTGGATATTGGGCAGATGAATTGATGAGGGCTGAACGGACTCGTTCTTTGGCTTCCTCGACCGCTTTATTGGCCAGGCCAACGATAGTAACGGAAGGCAAACCGCTTTGGGCAACATCAACTTCAACCTCAATAGGAACGGTATTTAATCCAAGCGATGCCCCGGAGAAAACCTTGGAGAGCATAATTTAAGATTAACGAGTTTTGGAGTGAAAGTCATCTAAGAATGTGGGCCAGTCCGGAGGAAGACGGTGAGAGAAGAATTTCCAGAGGGTGAGTGAAATAAGGGTGAAAATAAAAACAAAAAGACCTAAATAAAAGGAGGTGGGGACGAAATTGAAAGTGACTTGGTGATCGCCCGGGGGGAGGTAAATTGCCCGTTGGTTTAGGTTGGCAGGCAAAATTTCGACAGGTTGAGAGTCTAGAGTGGCGCGCCAACCGGGATAAAAGGAATCGGCAATAACTAGGTAAGTGGGTGAAGTGGTGGAGGTTTTGAGAGACAAAGTGTGATCGGTTTCATCAAGTAGGGTAACTTGTCCGGAACCGGTGGCTGTTTCAAGCGGCTGGCCGGTCTCTAATACAACTTGACCGAATAAGTCAGGGTCGGTGGCTAGAAAATCGATAACTTCTTGCTGATTGGCAAGAATTAGGGAGGAGTTAGCCAGACGAAACCGAGGTAGAGCATCGGTGTTTTCAAATAAATATAAAGGGGAGGTTTTTAGGGAAGCGGGTGGATTGATGGTGTCGACGAGACGAAGGGACGGGTCTGACAAGGAGGGGACAAAATGTATGAGATAGTCGACAGCGGCAGTGTCAATTAAATGGGGAGCGTTGAGGTTGAGAAAAATTTCTAATCTTTCTGGCCTAACTCCGGTATATTCGCCGAGATTGCTCAATTGCCAAATTGAACTCAAGTTCGCATCAAGGCTATTTTTGAAGTAAAGATATGGAGTGATGTCTTGCCAGCCTTGAGTCAGAAATTGGTCGTTCCAGGGTTGACTGACTTGATGGTGGACAAAAAGGCGGCGGTCAGGTTCGATAAGTCGGCTCATTTGAGGCGGGGTGAGGGCTTCATCAAGGTTGACGAGAGGGTGATAATCACGATGAAAACCGAATAAATCAATTAAGGAGAAGGTAAAAACGATCAAAAAGAAAAAGTAGCGTTTAATAGGGCTGGAGAAACGAGGGATAAGATAATCCAGGGTGAAGGCGGAAAGAGTAACGAGAGCAAATACCGAGGCAAATAAAAATCTGGCAGAAACCCGAAAAATATTGAGTACAGGTAACTTGTAAAACAGACCAAAAGGTGTGGTTTGGCCGAGGGCGAAAAGCAGAGTGACTATTAGAAGGGAAATAATAGGCAGGAGTCGGCGAGAGCGAAGTTTGGCGAGAGCGAACAAGGATAGGCCGAGAGGGATAAGACCCAAGTAATTGACATTCTCCCAGTAAATACCGGAATCAAAATTGGCGGGGATAGTACCCAACGTTGGGGTGCCGAAGTAATTGGGAAAAATAAAAGTAATGAGACTTTTTGGGTGAAGAGGGAAGCGAAGGGCTTGAGGACTACCGTCTCGAAAAGATGAAAGCCGGGAAAGCTCGATGGTGGGAAGAAGTTGGGGGGCAGATAAAAGTAGGGCTAGTAGCCCAGGTAAAATTAAAGTGATTAAAAAAAAATAATTTTTACGGGAAGTCAAAAAGAGGGTGAAGAAAAATGTGGCCAAAGCAATGCAGGTGATGACGAAGATTTGGAAATAGCCGGCATAGATTTGTAAGGCTAAGGGTATAGCAGCAAAGAGGAGGTTTTTTAAAGACTGCTGATAATAAAAGCGGTGGTAGCCCCAGAAAGCAAAAGGCAGGAGACAGGCAGATTGAATGAGAGTGAGGTGGACAAAATGCAGGACAAAAAAACTGGAAAAAGAAAAAATAAAGGCAGCAAAGGTGGAGGCAATAATACTTCTTTCCAGCCGACGCAGAAAAAGATAAGTGCCGGAAAAGGCTATGGTAATAGTTAGAGGAAAGCTTAAGTTCCAGGCTATCCAAGTGGGTAGTAGGGCAAATAGAATTAGGTTCGGTGGATAAAGAGCGCCAATTTGGCCTTCGGCAAAAATGGGTAATCCGCTACCAATTAAAGGGGTCCAGAAAGGAAGATGGCCAGCTTTGAGAGCGGTGGCGAGAAGGTGTTTGACGGGATAGTGGAAGTGCCAGATGTCAGATAGGCCAAAGTCGGCAGTGTAGTAAAGTTGGGGTGGATAAAAAAGCGGGTAGAAATAGTAGAATAAGAGTCCGGTTAGGACAATAAAGGGAAAGGAGAATTCTGGCCGGAGGAGTTTAGGCAAAATCTGACGGATTGACTTGATCATCAAGAACTTGACGGTAAAGTTTAAGGTATAGTTGGGCAGAAGAGTTCCAGGAAAAATCTTTGTTCATGGCAGAGGTAACCAGGCGATCGTGATTTTGGGGATCGGCAATCACGGAGAGAGCGTGGTGGAGAGAGTCGATCATGGCCTGGGCAGAGTAGGTGTCAAAGAGGAAACCGTTGGTGTCGTGATCGATACTGTCGACTAGGCCACCAGTTGACCGGGCGATGGGTAGAGCGCCGTAGCGCATGGCGATCATTTGGACTAGTCCGCAAGGCTCAAACTGGGAGGGAATGAGCATTAGATCCGAGGCGGCATAGATTTGGGCGGCTAGAGGTTCATCGTAGCGGGTGGCAATGTGGATCTGGGGGTTGTCGGTAGCAACTTGGTGGAGTTGATTCTCCAATTGAGGATTACCGGTGCCTAAAAAGACAAAGCGGAGATTGGAAGCTGAAAAAACGTTGTCTTTGATTGCCTGGATGATGAGTTGAACCCCTTTTTGTCCGGCATCAAC
>CAYNMS010000007.1:40260-49815 GCA_964398525.1 uncultured Pseudomonadales bacterium
TTTAGAATGACGGGGATTAAAGCAGTGTGCCAATCGTGAAAGTGGATGAGGTCCGGCTTGAAGTAGGATTGAAGTTCCCAAAGCCAACGGCTAACGGCAGCGGAGAAAACAGCAAATTTATCGGCGTGATTGTCGGAGGCGTCGGTGTGTTGGGACAAGTAACGCGGCTCTTCGATGAGATAAGTGGGCACCTGAGTGCCGGGGAGAAAGCCAAGCCAAACGGTAACCTCTAGGGTTTGATGATGGTAATCGAGCCTAAAACTGTGGTGCTTGCTCCAGGAATCGTCAAGATTAATTTCGGGGTGAAGGGGGACAACCAAACTTAGGTCGATTCCCAAGTCTAAAAGCTGAGGAGGCAGGCTACCACCGATATCACCCAGGCCGCCAATTTTATAGAGAGGATAGGCTTCGTCGATGGCAAAGATTATATTCACAGGTATCCCTTAAGGAAGAAATTCAACATTGATTTGACCGAGATAGTAGGGGTTTTGGGCGTCGGCGAGAGGGTTTCTCAAGTACCACTCGATTTGGTTTAATTCGTTGACTTTAGCGCCAGAGGTGTCGAGGGAATTTTGATAAACCAAAACGTCACCTCTGGGAGTTGAGGGGATGTAGGTGGTGAGGATGTATTTGATTCGAGCCAAATCAAGGGGATTGTCCAGGCTGGCGGCAGAATCAAACTGGGGATAGACGTCTTTGAGATTGGGGTCGATGGCCACTTGCGTCAAAGGGGGAGGATTTTCTAAGAAAGTATCGATCGAGGTGAACTCGGTAGTTTGCTGGAAGAGAGTTAGTGGAGGACTTTTGATTGAAGGCCAAGAAAGATTGTTGATTTGAGGATGACTGATCAAGTGGTCCAAACGATCAGATTCATTTTGAGGTGTAAAGCCGAGCCAAAGAATAGGTGGTGAATCGAAACTGTAGGCAAATGAAACTTGAGCTTTAGAGCGGTTGAGGAGAATTTTTGAATAGAAAAAAACAAATGATTGTTCTTGAGGGGTGAGTTGGGAGCGGGAAACCTGAACCGGTGAGGTGGGAGAAGTGGAAAGATCTTCGGGTGCCGCTTGAGTCAAGGCTGAGGTTACAGCTAGAGCGAAAAGAAGGCCTAAAAATAAGAGACTGGTGGAGAGGGAGGGTTTCATGAAGACAGAACCTCGAGGCCAACTAATTGGCCGTGGGTAAGATAAGTTAGCATAGCTCCACCCCCAGAACTGATGAAATCGATGCCTTTTTCAAGTTCAAGAATTGTTAGGGCGGTTTCCGTGTCTCCGCCACCAACTAATGTATAAGCCGGAGTTTGATTGACGGCTTGGGCAACAAGAGTGGTACCCAATCGGTGTTGAGGTTCTTCAAAGACGCCCATAGTACCGTTCCAGATAACGGTAGCGGCCGACATTATGATTTGGGCAAAGGCTTGAGCGGAGGCTTTGGTAATGTCTCTGCCGTCAGGGGTAAGCTCGGCGAGTTGGACGTTTGGAGGGAGGGGTTGATTTTTGGCGTGAAGATCGAGGGCACTTTTACCACCGACTAGAATGTGGTCGGCGGTATTGGCAAAGACCTCGATTAAAGGTTCTTTGGTTTCGAGCTTGGCGCCACCAATAACGACAACCAAGGGTTTGTCGGGGTGGCTTTTTACCTTGGAGAGAACTTCCATTTCTCGAGCCAGAGAGTAGCCAGCGAAACTGGGAAGATGCTTGGGGACGGTGACAATCGAGGCGTGTTCCCGGTGACAATTGGCAAAGGCTTCATTGACATAAGACTGGCCAAATTTTGATAAAGTATGGCCAAAATCAGGTTCGTTGGCTTCTTCCTGAGACCAAAAACGGAGGTTTTCTATCAGAGAGATGGGGTGAGTGTGGGGAAGGGTAAGGGTGTTGATGTCAGGCTGAAAGTCGATGAATTCAATTTGTTCTTTGAGGAGGGATTCGAGAACGGGAACAACGGGTCTTAAGCTTTTTTCAGGCTGGAAACCTTCGGGTCTGTCGTAGTGGGACAAGAGGACTAAGCGGGCATTAACCTGGCGAAGTTTTAAAAGAGTGTTGACGGTACTCTCGATTCTGGTGGCGTCTTCGACTTGGTAATTTTTGATCGGCACATCAAAGTTGGTGCGAACAATGACGGTTTGGTCGGCCAATTCCTGGAGATGATCTTGGAGAAGTTTCATATGAAGGGAAAATAAAATCTAATGCTATGCCAAATATATCAGAGTGTCCCAGGTTGAACAATCGCCATAGACAAGTTATGCTAATTACAATAGTTCAAGAGGTATTAGTAGTGGAGTATATGTATGAATTCAGGAAACCAAAAACAATGTGATGTAGCTTATTTTTGTGCAGAATTTGGCTTTGATGCAAGTCTGCCGTTATATGCTGGGGGATTGGGAGTTTTGGCCGGGGATACAGTCAAAGAAGCGGTGGACCAGAATTTGGAGATGGTGGCGGTAGGACTACTTTACAGAGGTGGAAATTTTATCCAAAAAATTGATGAGAGCGGTTGGCAGAGCGAAGAAGATCTGGCGATTGATCCGGTGAAATCAGGTTTTGAACATGTCTATAACACAACTGATGGCGATCAGCCGCTGTTTGTGAAAATTCATTTAACTAAGCAAGATGTGTGGGCGAGAGTGTGGAAGAAAACAGTAAATCAGGCCACACTTTATTTGCTGGATACAGATACAGACCAGAATGATCCCGAGGATAGAGGAATTGCCCATGCCCTTTATTACGGAAGTGAGGAGATTTTAATTAAGCAACAGATGGTATTGGGGATTGGAGGAGTGAAACTACTGCATGCCTTGGGAATTGAACCTAAGGTGTTTCATGTCAATGAAGGCAGACCGGCGTTTTTGTATTGGCAACTAATAAGACATTTGATGGATTTTGAAAAACTGGATTACCAAGAGGCGAGTAAAAAAGCCAAGGAAAGAATTGTTTATACCAATCACACCCTGGTGCGAGCAGGTAACCAAGCATACGATACCGGACTTTTAGAGCATTATGCTTTGTATTATGCCGAAAAAATGGGAGTAACCATTAATGAACTACTAGAGCCGGGTATTGACCGAGACACGGATGGTAAGTTTAGTATGTCGCTGTTTGCCCTGAACACATCCAGTAAAGCCTCGTCTGTCAGTCAATCGCACTTTGAATTGTCCAAGAGTATCTGGCCTGAATATGATTGGAAAAATGTGACCAATGGGGTGCACATGCCGACTTGGCAGGATCAGGAGATTAGAGAGTGTGACAAAAATGACATGAGTCTGTGGGGAGCGCACTGCAAAAAGAAAGCGGAGTTGGTGGATTTTGTTCGGGCTAGAACGGGTTATGGATATGATCCGGACCGGTTAGTTTTGGGCTGGGCTAGAAGGATAGCGGGATATAAACGGCCGAATGTAATGTTTGAAGAGATTGATCGGTTGGCAAAGATTTTAAAAAACGAAACCCGCCCGGTTCAGTTTTTGATAGCCGGTAAGGCTCACCCTCAAGATACCGGTGCCAAAAAGATTTTGCAGCAGATGATTGAACACATGCAAAATGAACTGGCAGGGCACGCTTTGTTTATTCCTCAGTATGATTTGGAAGTAGCCAAGGTGATGGTTAAGGGGGTGGATGTGTGGGTAAATACGCCAATACTAGGCCAAGAGGCTTCGGGCACTTCAGGGATGAAGGCAATTTCCAATGGGGTGTTACAACTGACAGTAGAGGATGGCTGGGCGGCGGAGGTAGATTGGCATGGAGTGGGTTGGAGCCTAGACAGCAATCATTTGTCCCAAACGTTTTACTTTAGGTTGGAAGAAGATATCGTGCCGGCTTTTTATGAGAGAGACGAGAGCGGGGTGCCACAGTTGTGGTTAGAAATGATGAAGCGATCAATTGATCTGTCGGAACGGTTTTCAACCGAGCGGATGTTGAATGAATACAAGGAAAAATTATATTCTTAAAGTATGGCTAAGGAAGATTTAAAAAAAGACGAGAAAAAGACACCACAAGAGTCCAAAGAAGAAAAGGCTCCTGTAAAGGAAGAGGTAAAGGAACAAGAGCAAAAGACTGAAGAGAAGGTTGAGGTGAAGACTGAGGAGAAGGTTGAAGAGAAGACTGAGGTGAAGACAGAGGAAAAGCCGGAAACGAAAGGAGGCGAAGCTTTAAAAGAAAAGAAAGAAGAACTTAAGGAAAAAGAGACGCCTCAAGAAGAAAAAGAAGGTGAAAGTGAAACCAAAGTAGAAAAGGAAGAAGAACCGGAAGAGGAAGGTGACAAAACAAAGCCTCCCGGCGAGCCTGAGACTTCAGAGGCCAAGGAAGAAGTTAAAGAGGAAAAAAAGAGCCGATTTGCCTTTTGGAAGAGAAAAAAGAAAGAAAAGAAAGCGGAAGTGAAACCCAAGGAAGAAGATAAAAAAGCACAGGTGGCTGAAATGGTGGATGAGGATGGGGATGACAAAATATCTCCCAGCGAGGCAGTTAATGCAATTGATCCGGAAAATAAAGTGGTGGCAGAGGCGGCTTTGGCTAAAGAATTGGATGAACAATTAATTGAAGAAGCCAGCGACGAGTATTTTCAAATTAGAATAAAAAAGTCGGTCTTACTACTTGTACTGGGCTTGGTAATTGTGGCGATGTGGGTGGTGCCGTTGATAAAGGGTGCATCGTGGCTAAAGAGTCAAATGGAAAACAAAGAAGCCCAAGCTCCCTCTGAGGAAATCGCAGAGGAGACTAGTCCGCCAGAGGGTGAACCAGCCGAGGAAACAGTTCGAGTTAGAATCAAAAACAGCAGTGGGGATCAAGGTTTAGGTGAACAAATTGCAGTGGCGATTAGCCAAGCTGGATTTGAAGAGGTGGAGCTGATGAGTGAGGAAGAGGCTATCTATGAAGGGATTAGTGTCGTGGCCAAACCTCAAGCTGAGGAAATAAAGGCTCAGGTCATGGAAGCTCTAGAGAACGGATGGGAGTTGGCCAGCAGTAGTGCAACATTATCTCAAGATAGTGATTTTTCGGTGGTAGTGTTAGTGGGCAATTGAGTTTTCAAGCCGGGTCAGATTGGTTTGGGCTGATTGGTGATTGGGGTCCAAATCGATAGCCAAGCGGAAGTGAGTCAGGGCCAGGTCGAGTTTGCCTTGGGCTTGGTAGATGTTACCTAAATTGTTGTGAGCGTCAGGGTAATGAGGCTGGAGGTCAAGTACCTGATGATAATATTGAATGGCAAGGTCTAGGTCTTGAGTGGTGTGGTAGGCTTGGGCGATTTGGTAGAGAAAAAGGGGAGAGGGTGAAAGCTGGTGGGCAGTTTGGAAAGCGTTTATAGCCTGAGAGTAATTGCCAAGTTGTTGATGGATAAAGCCGAGTGAATAGTGGAGATCAGGGTTTTGGGAATCGAGGGCGATAGCTTGATCTAGATGAGACAGAGCCAGATTGTATTCGCCAAGGAGTTGGTAGGCTTTGGAAAGATTTTGATGATAGAGGGGAAACTCAGAGTTTAAAGCGACGGCAGTTAATAGATGAGGTAGGGCGGATGAGGGATCGCTGCGGGCTAGATAATCCTGAGCCAGATTAGTGTGGGCAGAGGCTGAATAAGGGGCGAGGGAGACGGCATGTTGCCAGAGAGAGGAAGAGTCAGACCAAACCGGCAGGTGGCTAGAGGAGAGAAAGAAATAGACTAGGCTAAGGTTAATTAGGATAAGCAGGCGCCAAAGGGGAGACAAAAGGTGGAGTATATAGGCAATTATCCAGATGAATGCGACGGAGGGAAGATAGGTATATTTTTCGGCGAAGATGACGGTCTGGGGAAAAAATTGGAGTACGGGTAAAAAACTGATTGAAAGCAAGGAAAGACTAAAAGCAAGAAAGGGTTTTGACCGCAGGCGCCAGATCAGGAAAAATAATAGAAGAAAAAACAATGGTCCAACCAGGTAGAGGGGATGAAAATTAAACTCAGAAAATTGAGAAGTAGGCAGATCGAAGCCAATGAGAGAAGGAAAGCGGCCTAAAACCAGGTGGGAAACTGAAAGTGAAAGGGGTAGAAAGAGTAAGTTTAAATACTGAAGAAGGGAAGTAGTCATGACTAAAAGAGTCCCTACCAATCCGGCAAAAAGTCCGGGCAGACGAGAAACATTTTCCACAAGGAAAAAACGAAGAAGCCAATAGCTTAGGTGAATAAGAAAAAAAGGCAAGAGAAGGTGAAATGTCTTTTTGGTTAAAGAGGAGTAAAAGAAATGATAGGCAATTAACAAAAACGGCAGGATTAAGGCTAATTCATAGGTGAAAGTGGCGAGAAAAGCAAAGATGAGAGAGAGAGGAAAAAATACTTGCTGCCGATGCCGGTGAAGATAAAAAAGAAAAGAAATCATAAGGAAAAAAACACCCACAATGTCAAAACTGGTGGTCACAAAGGCAATGGCTTCCAAGTGAACCGGGTGGAGGGCAAACAGGAGAGTTGAGGTAAAGGCAAGAGAGCGGGAGCGGGTGAGGGTGTAGGTTAAAAAGTAGACTAAAGAGGTGACTGAGAGATGAATGAGGATAGCTTGAAAGTGATAGCCCCAAGGGTCGGTGCCCCAGAGTAGGTATGAAAGGGCGTAGAGCAGGCTTCTGACAGGCCGGTAGACACCGGCGTGGGAGAGAGGGAGAGAACCGGTTAAAAGTTCTAACCAATTGGCAGAGAAGTTATGGGCCAGGTCCCAGTTGGGGATAAAGGCAAAATCATCCCAGACAAAGGCAAAGCTGAGACTGGGGGAAAAAAGCCAAAAGGTAAGCAATAAAATGGCAGCAAGAGGGAGAAGTTGGCGAAGATAGAAGGCAATTGATCTGGACATAGGGTTTGAGTTGACTAGGAGGATTCGAGTTTTTGGAGGGCGTCGTTTAGGTTGGTGGCAGCGAAAGGATGGTCGGGGTCTTTATCAAGGGCTTTTATAAAATAATCCCGGGCACGGGAGTAATCGCCGAGCTCGAAGTAAACGTTACCGAGGTTATTGAGAGCGTCGGCCAGGTCGGGATTGAGAATTAAAGCTTGTTGGTAATGAATCAGGGCTTGGTCATAATCTTCAAGACGGTGATAGATGATGCCTATATCGTTATAGATACCCGACTGGTCGTGACTCAACGAGAGGGCGGTTTGATAAAGGGGAAGGGCTTGTTGGTACTCCCCTATTTGGGTATAGGCTCGAGCGAGATTGTTGGTAGCTGTCAGAGAGTAGGGATTGAGGGTGAGGGCCCTTTTATAAGCGCTAATTTCATCGAGGATACGGTTTTGGTGATAGTAGACCATACCTAAATTAATCCAGGCATTGGCAAAGTTGGGATCGAGATTGACAGCTTTTTCTTGTAATTCCAAAGCCCGGTGATAATCAGAGCGGTAGTAATACATGAGACCAAGATTGGAGGCGACAATGGCTTGATGAGGATTGAGCTCAAAGGCTTTAGAAAGAGCAATAAAAGCTTGGTCGGTGTCGCCTTGACTTTGATAGGCAATACCAAGATTGTTTAAGAGAAAAGAGCTGTCTGGAGTTTGATCGAGACTTGCCTGCCAAAGAGTGAGAGGAGTGGCCCAAACCCGGTTACGGGTAATGGTTTGAAAGGCATAAAAAGAGGTAAAAATCACTATCAGGGCAGTAACGGCAAATTTGGTTTGGGGCTTTGACTGTCGAGTAAAAAGAGAATAAAAGAGTTGGGCGAGAAATATCGAGGAGGCGACCGTGGCTAGATAAGTATATTTCTCGGCAAAAATGATGCTTTGGGGGAA
Source organism: uncultured Pseudomonadales bacterium (assembly GCA_964398525.1). Lineage (GTDB taxonomy): Bacteria > Patescibacteriota > Microgenomatia > UBA1400 > CAYNFZ01 > CAYNMS01. Next base: position 47,983 of record CAYNMS010000007.1, read on the forward strand.
AATTTGCATAACCGGGGTGAGGGAGAGAAAAAACCAAAAGCCTAAAAAGACATAGAGGGGAAATTGTCGGCGGTATCTGACTAAAAGAACAGCTATAAGGACAAGAAAAAGAAGGGAAAAGAGAACTACGGGATTGGTAAGAGCGGGTGGAGCGGGTGGTTCAAGGCGATTGTAGTCATGGTAAAAAAGAGAGGTGAAACCAGGCAGAATGGTATGGTTGATGGACAGATATACGGGAAAGAAGGCAAGGAAGAGGTAGCGAACGAGGGCGACTGACATCACCAAAGCAGTGACCCAATAACTGCCCAAGATTGGCTGTTCACGCGAGACGATGGACAGAACCCCTAAGCGGAAGGCAAGGAAGAGGATAGCGCCGGCAAAAAGGGTTAAAAGGAGTGGGTGTTGGCGAGGTTTGAGGTTGGTTTTGGCGAAAATAAATTCGTAGGCAAGGATAATCAGAGGTAGAGTCAGGGTCAATTCATAGGTTAGAAATGCCGCAAAGGCAGTCAGGGCAGTGGCGAGAAAGAGAATTGGAGTTTTTTTGTCCCGAAAGCGCAGATAAAGATAAAAAGCAAGAAGAAAGAAAAGCGAGCCGATGGTGTCAAAGCTGGTGGTGATCCAAGTCACGGCTTCTATGTGAATCGGGTGGAGACCAAAAAGGAGTCCAGCCAGAAGGGCAACCGGGCGAGGGGCGAGCCGTTTAGTAATAAAAAAGACTGTGAGAGTAGAAAGCAGGTGAACGGCTAAGGCTTGGTAGTGGTAACCGGAGGGAAGGGTGCCCCAAAGAGAGTAGGAGAGAGCGTAAAAGACGCTACGAAGCGGCCGGTAAACACCCTGATGAAGTGGGGCAACGTCACCGGCAAAGAAGCGGCTAAGGTTTTGGGGCAGGTCACGAATTTGAGGCCAATCAAGGATAAAGCTGGCGTCGTCCCAGACAAATTGATGAGAAAAAGTTTGAGAGTAAACTAGAAAGGTCAAAAAGAGAATTAGAAGGAGGAGCAGGTTTGGCAAGAAGGTTTGGCGAGACATGGAGGAAGTATATCAATTGGCAGAAGGGGTAAGTAAAAGCAGATGCTCTCGGGCAAAAGAGTTACTAGGGTCGAGAGTGAGGACACGGCGAAAGAAGGCCGCTGCTTGACTGGGTTGATTGAGATAAATGTGGATTAAGCCAAGCTGATTGAGGACTGAGGGGGTTTGAGGGTGGAGTTGGTCGATTTTTAGGTAAGTTTCTAATGCAAGGGGATAGTTTTTAATCAGAAGATAGAAGTCGGCCAGATGCTTGAGGTGGAGAGAATTGGTAGGGTTTAGGGAAACGGCAGTTTGAAAGTGAGTACCGGCAAGATCGAGCTTGCCTTGGTTAAGGTAGGCGGCGGCTAAATTGTTGTTGACTGTGGCTGATTGGGGCGCTTTGGTATAGGCATAAGACCAAAGAGAGTAGTCACTTTGCCAAAATTTGGTGTAAGTGTAGGTTTTGAGGAAATAGAAGCTAAAAATAATACAGAGAATGTAGACGGCGGCAGGTTTATGTAAGCGAGAGTAAAGGATTAAAAGGAGTTTGGCCAAGAGGAGAGCGAAAGCAATGGAGGCGAGGTAGGTATATTTTTCGGCAAAGATGATGAGCTGAGGGGCAAATTGCATGACTGGCAAAAAACTTAGAACTAGCCAAACTAATAGAAAAGAAATCAATGGCTTGGTGTGACGGAAAAAGATAATTAAAAAAGCTAAAGTGAGAAGAATTGAGGCGGAGACAAGGAAGTCGGGGTGGAAGAGGTTGAGATTGACCGGAACGATTGTAGGGAGGGTGTCTAGCTGAAAAATAGAGGAGACTTGACC
>CAYNMS010000008.1:0-46925 GCA_964398525.1 uncultured Pseudomonadales bacterium
ATGATTTGTGAAAGGCGATCTATGGCAATAATACGGGTGGATAGATAAAAACAAGAATTGACCGGACGGCTTAAATGAATATCTAGTTCGCCAGTATTAACTAGCTGGGGAAGTAAGCGGACATTTTTTCGAAAGACTAATGCAAAAATGGCAGACATCAAGCGATAAAGAGCATAAATTAAAAAAACTTCGCCTTTGCTCCAACCGGAAATAGTGTCAGTGTGGAAAAACATGACTTCTAAACCAAAAATGGTGACAAAAGACCAGGCGATTTCAACAAAAATGTTGGTGACAAAATTGGCTTTGAAACCAATTTCTCTAATGAGACTGGTGCGAGTGAAGTAGTAGAGAAGTGAGATATATCGTTTCATATTAACCACCAAGAGCGGAGTAAAGGCGAATGCCACTGCGCCAGAGAATAAGCGAAATCAGAGTAAAGGTGGAGATCCAGAAAAGTTGAATAGTAAAGCCGTGGAGAATTTGAGAGTTAGACAGGGTGCCTAGTAATAGCTCTAAGGGGAAAGAGACTAGGTAGCGAAAAGGCAAGAGAAAAGCAATTTGCTGAAGCGGGGTGGGAAACAAGAAAATGGGGGCAACTCGACCACCCAGGGTGTAGTCGGCGATATCGTTTAAGTTTAAAAGAGAGGAGACATCATCCATCCAAAAAGCAAGAAGACCAATGATGGTTTCCAGGAGGAAACTTAGAATAGCAGAAAAAACTAAGGCAAAGAAAAATTGGATAAGAAGAGCGGGGCTTAGGTTTAGCTTGAGAGTAAAAAGCCAATGGGAAATAAAGATAAAGGGTAGGATAAAAAAGATTTTTAAAAATTTTTCGGCAAGATTGTTGGAAATAGAATCAATAAAGGGGAAAACTGGTCGAAGTAGACGAAGACTAAATTTTCCGGTACGGATTTCTTGAGCCATAAAGATTCCGTGCCAAGAGCCGATGAGTACGGAAGTGAGAGGAATTAGACTGTAGTAGTTGATGAGGGGTTGGAGCTGGGAAGTGACAGAGGCAGAAGATTTAGCAATGGCAAACCAGACTAAGAGATTGGTAAAAGGAAAGGCAAAAGTTTCAAACATCCAGATGAAGATCATGCCCCGATAGGCAACAGTTTCTTGGAGTTGAACAGTGAAGAATTTTTGTAATAGCTTGAATGACTTCATGAGAGGATTTTAGCAAAACCCAGATAAGTAAAAGCCGCTCTTAACGAGCGGCTTAAATAACAAGTGGTAAAAAAGTTTTACCAAACGATTTTCTTTAGTGGTTTACCAACACGGAAATTAACGACGCGGTGAGATTTAACTGTTTGACGCTTGGTCTCCTGGCCAAAGGGAACAACTTCTTTGTCGCGAACTTTGCTTAAGTAAAAAGTGCCAAAACCGGAAAGAACTACCTTTTCACCTTTTTTGAGAGAACGTTTGATCTCATCTAAGAAAATGTCCACCGATTCGGTGGCAGCTTTTTTGGTTAGGTGGCCCTTTTTGGCAACAACATCTATTAATTGAGACTTGGTCATGGATTACCCCTTTTGTCACTAAAATTTGGCTATGTATCCACTTTAGTAACCAAAAAGGTTAGTGTCAATGGGTAAAGTGTCGGAATTAGGTAAGAATTGGAATCGCCAGAGTTGAAGTTTATTATTTAGCAACTTCTTGGGCTCGAGTTTCACGAATGACAGTGACGGTAACCGTACCCGGATAGGTCATTTCGTTTCTGATGCGCTCTTTGATATCAAAGGCCATCTTTCTAACGGCTTCATCGTCAACTTTTTGGGGTTTGACGACAACACGGACTTCACGGCCGGCTTGAAGAGCATAGGCTTCATCGACACCTTCATAGGAAGTAGCGATTTCTTCGAGTTTGTTGAGACGTTTGACGTATTCGTTATAGTTTTCATATCGAGCACCGGGGCGGGCACCAGATATGGCATCGGCGACATAGACGAGAACGGCTTCCGAAGAAGAAAAGGGTTTGTCTTCATGGTGTTGCTCGACGCAGTCGATGACATCTTGCGGGATGTTGAATCTTTTGAGGAAATTAACCCCAAGCTCGACGTGACTGCCTTCTTCGTCGTGGATGACTTTACCGATGTCATGCAAAAGACAACCAAGGCGGACAATATCGGCATCAGCACCGACTTCTCTGGCGAGGGCGATACCTATTTTGGTTTCTTCTAAAGTATGGGTAATCATGTTCTGGCCATAGGAGAAGCGGTATTTAAATTCACCAAGCTTGGCCACAATTTCGCGAGGCAGATTGTAAACACCAACTGCGTGACAAAGCTTTTTACCCTCTTCAAACATGATTTTTTCGATGTCTTGACGGGCTTTGGCGACATACTCTTCGATGCGGGTAGGTTGGATACGCCCATCGGCAACTAGTCGTGAGAGGGAGACTTTGGCGATTTCGCGGCGAACCGGATCGAAACTACTTAAGCGGACTTCACCGGGTGTTTCATCGAGATCGACGTCAACTCCGGTAGCCTGTTCAAAAGCACGAATGTTGCGACCTTCTTTACCGATAATTCTCCCTTTACTGTCTTCTTGAGGAAGTTTAACGGTTGAGACGGTGTATTCGGCGACATGGTCGGTGGCTCCGTGTTTCAGAGCGTCGACAATAATCTCCCGGGCTTTATTGTCGGCTTCTTCTTTGGCTTTATCCTCGGCAGCGGTGATGGCTTTGGCCATGTCGACTTGTAGCCTTTTTTCGAGAGTGTTGAAGATGATTTGTTTGGCTTCTTCTTTATTGAGACCAGCGATTTCTTGAACCCGATCGGCATAGCGTTTTTTGAGTTTGTTTAACTCATCGAGCCTGACTTGAAGCGTATCTTGTTGTTCTTTGAGAAAACGTTCCCGGGCTTCGGTGGCAGCTTGGACACGGGCAAGATCGGTTTCTTTGCGGGAAAGATCAAGCTGTTTTTGGTTGAATTCGTTTTGACGGCGACGAGATTCTTCTTCAGCTTGTGATCGGATTTTGAGCGCTTGGTCTTTGGCTTCGAGAATTATTTCTCTAGATTTAGCCTCGGCTTCCCTTTTGGCCTGATTTAAAAGGGCTTGATGATCGATCTGGGGTTGGGGACGAGAAGGACGGTGACGGGGTTTACTGCGGCGTGGCGGTTTGGAGGGAGTGGTAATAACTGGTTTTTTCCCAGGTTGAAATACTCCTGAAAGAGTTTTGAAAAGTGACATGATACCTTCCTAACGGAATATACATTAAATTCCAATGCTGGATATTGATATTTGATTGGAGATACAAACAGTCAACAAAAAAACGCAAATCAGGAGTGAGCGAGGTTAAACAGTTTGCGGGTAAATCATTAAAAACAAAAGTTACTTAATAGGTTAACTATCTGAATCTCTCGGGATATTTTACTCTTGGGCTAACCATTCGTCAATCGCAGCGGAGATGACAGAAGCGGTATAGCCCCTCTGGTAAAGGTAATTCTTGGCCTTGGCTTTGGTCTTGAAAAGGTTGGACTGTTTGAGCTTTGAAGCCCGTTTTTCAAGAAGCTTGACTGCGGAGGCAATTAGCTTGGATTGATCGGCGTTATTTAGATTTTGTAAGATAATTGGGTCCTCCACTCCAAGAAACTTTAGTTTTTGGCGAATAAAAGTAATTCCCTTGCCTTTGGAGATATAGCTGGTGACAAGTTGCGAGGCAAAAGCCTGATCATCCAAAAGCCCCATAGATTCAAGATCGGCAACGATAGCGTCAATCTGGTCGGCTTGGGTGGTTTTGGAGCTTAAATACCGCTTCATTTCAGAGATGGAGCGGGAGCGGAATTTTAGATACCCGACGGCCAGGTTAAGCAGTCTGGCTCTTGGGTTGGGATTGTTTGGCATGAATTTTTTCCCGAACCTTTTTCTCGATTTCTTCCATGAGCTTGGGCTTTTCCTCTAAGACAGCTTTGGCCCCTTCGCGGCCTTGAGCTAAAACTTCACCTTGGTACTTAAAGAAACTACCGGATTTTTCGATAACATCATGTTCGACGGCAACGTCGACTATACCGCCAGATTTGGAAATGCCAGAGACGTTCATGATGTCGAATTCGGCAATTTTAAATGGTGGGGCGATTTTGTTTTTGACAACTTTGGCCCGGTGACGTGAGCCGACGATTTCGTCGCCATCTTGAATGTTGCCGATTTTACGCATATCGATTCTGACTGAGGCGTAGAACTTGAGAGCTTGGCCGCCAGTAGTAGTTTCGGGATTGCCAAACATAACGCCGATTTTCATACGCAGTTGGTTGGTAAAAATGACAACGGTTTTAGAGCGATTGATGGCACCGGCTAATTTGCGCATAGCTTGACTCATGAGCCGAGCCTGAAGACCGATAATGGAATCCCCCATCTCGCCTTCGATTTCAGCTTTGGGAACAAGGGCGGCGACCGAGTCGATAACTAGGACGTCGATACCACCGGATCTGATCAGGGTTTCGGCGATTTCTAGTGCTTGCTCGCCGCTGTCAGGTTGAGACATGAGAAGACTGTCGAGATTAACCCCGATGGCTTTGGCTCGAACAGGATCGAGGGCATGTTCGGCATCGATGAAAGCAGCGTCACCGCCTTTTTTCTGGGCTTCGGCGATGATATGAAGACACAGGGTAGTTTTGCCGGAGGCTTCGGGTCCATAGATTTCCACGATACGGCCTCGAGGAACACCGCCGGCACCGAGGGCTAAGTCTAGGGCAAGGGAACCGGTGGGAACGGTGGCAATATTTTTAAGAAGGGCAGCCTGATCGCCAAGACGCATAATGGAACCGGTACCGAATTGTTTTTCAATTTGTTGCATGGCAATTTTGACGGCTTCGACACGCTGGCTATCACTGGGGTTTGGTTGTGGCATGACTACCTCTTGGTTTTTCTTAGGTCGACCCATATATCTCCTTTTGGTGATTTAGAGTAATATAAACATACTTTTCGGGTAATTACAACCAAATCTTTCTGGTTTTTATTTGGGTTTATTTCTAAGGTATAATGGGCAGATTGACAAGTGAATAGATTTGGGCGGAGAATAAAAATCTCGGCCAAAACGGGGTGTAGTATAGTGGTAGTATTTACGCATGGGGTGCGTAAGGTACAGGTTCGATTCCTGTCACCCCGACACTTCGATTTCGCAAGGCGAATGAGAAGTGAGCTGAGCCTGCTGAAGCTCTGAACTATTTGAAGAGCCGAAGCTCATCTCACTAGCTTTGCTTCACTCAGTGTCTTCGACTCTTTGTTTTCGATTTTTGCTCAGGGTGTACGATGTTTCAACAAGCTCAACATCTTTGACCAATTATTGAATGAGTCGAAGAGCCTCGAGCGAAACGGGGTGAAGCCTAGAGGCACAGATATTGACTCCACTTAGAGTCTACCCCCTTTCTTATTTTGATTCGGTGGCTTGAGAAGTTGCAACTTAGATTAGATTAAATCTATGTATGGCAATTGTGTGATTGGTTTAAATGTTTGCGCTAGCAATAAATATTGACAGAATTATCTCTCTCTTTAAGCTGAAAAGGAATCGGTCTCAAATTGTCTGTATTTGGTCTGTGATTTTGGGTAACACTTAACTACAGTGAAATATTCCCATGTTGAGAAGCTAGAAAAATCTAATTTGAGGATAAATTGATATAATGCTTGTCCTAATTTTTGATATGGAAAAAAAATTAAAATTAAATTTGGGGGAAGTTGGATTCCCCCATGCTCATAGATTTACTTCCTCTACTGGAATACCTGTACCTTGGAAGGGCTGTGATGGGGTCATTCTTCCCAGACTGATTATTTTTGAAGAGCCAGGAAGTGATTATGACATTCATCATGAAATTTACTCAGAAAGAGTTAGGAACTGTAATGGAGAAATTTATTATGGTGATATCTATAAGCCGGAGTCTTTAGAGGAAATTCCACAAATGGGACTGCTAGTTCTTGAGAATGTGGTTACAGATCCAGGACAAATCCAGAAAGATTGGTATGGCTTAATTAGATTTTTGGACTCTAAGATAGCACCTGGTGGACTTGTATTATTTTCTGATCATATTTATCCTGGATCCTTATATCTTGGGGTTCCCCATGAGGAAATTAGAAAAGAAGTAAGTCAAAGTGACTCATTTGAGGTATTGTATTTTGATCCACTGGAAAAGGGGACAGTTGAAGATCACACAAGAGCTCTGAATAATTGTAAAGAAATACTCAATTCTTTGGGCATGATGGATCAAGCACTCGATTCAGGACTTGATGAATTGCATAAAGTTAATTGGCATTGGTTGATATTGCAGAAAAAGTAGGCATTACTTTCCTTAATAATAACCGACAAGAGTTTCTCCTGAGGGGATTTTTGATGTCCTTATACAAAAGTAGAATCTCTTGAGAAATCTGGTTATTACTTGTTCTTAAATTCTCGATCCACGCTTTGACTCAGAAACATTTTCATCAGAGATTGGTACGGCACATCTTTTTTATTAGCAAGTTGTTTAATTCTCATCAACAAATGAGACGGCAACCTTAAGGAAATAGATTCTGTTGAAGGTTTTAAGTTTGATAAGTCTAATTCTACTGACTTTGACCAATCAACATAATCAGTTGAATCATGAGTTGCCCAAAACTCTCGCTCTTCATCTTCGTTTTTGAATTGTGGAATTGGTTTAAGCTTTGTCATAGATATTTTTCTCCTTTTTATTCATATCTCTTATGGAGATAATCCTAATTTTATTACTTCTGATTGTATATGAGACAAATAATTTACGATTATCATTTGTTTCCCCAAGAGCTTGAAAGCGCAATTCCTTTCCTGAGTGCTTTTCATCTAATACTGAAAGAAAAGGCTTATTAAAGAAAACTTCTTCAGCTTCCTTTGCGTCTACTTTATGTTTCTGCCAGTTTTTATCTTTGTTTCCAGTATCCCATTCAAAAGTAATTGGCCTCGGTAATTTCTTCATTGCATTTAGTATATTATGATAATATACTGATGTCAATTTGCTATAGTTCCGAATTAAACACAAAGGTTCTACTTTAGTCCTACGCTAAGGCTTCGGAATTACACAGTCGGTCACAATATTCGACTCATGATTCTCTCCAGGGGATTTTTGGAACTATTGTACATAAGTAGGACCTCTTGAGGGATCCAGCGACATTTCTGATAATATCAATATATGTCAGATTCAAGCGAAGGTGTGCCCGCATCCTTAAGAGATAAAATTGTTAGAAGTATTGATGGTCAAAAGCCAAGCTGGAAAAATGTTTTGTCAAGAAAAGTTGTTGGACGAAGAAGTTCAGTAGATAGTTACCCTGAAAAGATCGAGGAGATACCTGCTACGGCACCAGCTCAAGAGCAGTCAACTTCGACTGAAATTAACTTTTCTCCCATAATAGAGTACTTTTATGAGCTAGGGAAAAAGCCGTTAGTCTCCCTAGAGAAAATGATTGGTATTCCTGAGGGAAGTCGTTCACAAGGCAATGTTATTGCTAATTTAGTGGCTAATAATTGTTTTGAGGAAGAGACGGAAACAAGCTTTATTGAACAAGGTTTAGATGGTCACCTAATTGGTGTGGGAGCTGCAAGCATTTTCTGTATGATTGAAGGATTTAGTGAATGTCAATCATTTACCGGTATTGATGTTCATCCTAGCCCCGTTGCTATTGGAAGAGTTATTACTGAATTACTGGGTGAGAATGACACCTTTGAAGATTTTTTTACTTCGTTAAGTGACGAAGACAAGCTCAAAGACAAACTAGAAGAGATGGGTTTACCAGAGGGATATTTTGATGAAACTGCACAGAGTGTTAAAGATGCAATTACTCAATACAATAAAGTCAAAAGCAGCTACCCAGGAATGCGAGCAGAGGGATTTAATGTTCACAATATGGACAAGAAAAATCTCTTTCCACTCAAGTCTATAGAGAGGCATTATAAAGAATTCATGAACTTAGCTAGATCAGGCAATATGCATTTTATCCAGGCAGATTTCCTTGATTCAACTGTATGGAGGGGCTTAAATCGAGCCGCTCCACAAATAAAAGATGCTAATAATTTAATATTTTGCAGTAATGCTATTGATCATGAATTCCGATCAAGGTTCGAGAAGTGGGACCAATGGTCTCAAAACGGAAAAGTTAATATGGCAATCTCTGAACAAGTTGCTCTTGGAGGAGCGACTGCTTTTAACTTTGCAGATTGGGAATCCAGTAGATTCGTATTCACTTTGACAAGTCTAAGATACGAGTTACAGCTAACAGATGAACCACCTGTTTATGGCTATGATGAACAACAAGGTCGTCCAACTCTTATTAACTAAAACTTATTCCCGTACTGAATTCCGAACCGGCTTGCGTATGAAGAGTTCTACCCCTTCGACTAACTGCGCTCGCTTAGGATCTATGACTTTCGTTCACGATATTCGACTCAGAGAATAGATTAAGAATTCTCGATCTGGGATTTGGAAAATTTGATTTTTACCCAAATGTTGTGTGAAATTTTCATTCTTGAGGAAAGACTTTAAGAGGAGATTGGAAATTGAGCCTCTTGAGGAATGTTAATTTGGCATATAATATTTTGGTGAAAACTAGATCTCTTAAAAGTAATCTTCAAGTTGCATATTTCTTATCATTTGTTAGTCAGTTATTTTTTCCAATCGCCATTTGGTTGTTTTTTTACTCCAAGTTTTTGGATTTTAAACAAATCGCTCTAATGACTGCTGTGGGAAGTATCGCCACCATACTTTTTGAAATCCCAACAGGTGCTTTTGCCGATATTGTGGGCAGGAAAAAAGCCATCGTATTATCTTATTTATTGTTTGCTGTGAGTATGTTGCTGACAGCATATTCTCAAACTTTTATAGTCTTTGTTTTATTGGGAGTGGCGAGCGCTCTGGTTAATGCTTTGTATTCTGGAAGTCTTGAAGCACTTGTTTATGACACCTTAAAAGAGTCAGGGAGAGAAGTAGAATATGACCAAGTGATTTCTAGGATGGATGCTATCGCATGGTTGGGCCTGTTCGTGGGTTCAGTAACGGGAGGGTTTTTGTTTGCAGTTTCTTACAGATTACCTTTTTTAGCACAGGCTTTGATTACATTTCTGGCTTCTATTTTTGCACTTAAACTAAGCGAGCCTTCTATTGATTCAGAGAAACATAAGTTGAGCGACTTTGTTGTTCAAAACACTAAGGGATTCAGAGAACTGTTTCACAGTCGAGCAACTACTAGATTGGTTATAATTTTTATTACTATTGGTGCAGGTTATGATATTGCTGCTTCGATTCTTGGAATTTCTCAGGCAAAAGAATATGGAATTGCTCCTGAGATTGTGGGAATCATTTTTGCAGCCGGATATATCATTTCAGCATTAGCGTCTCATTTTTATCCAATGCTGAGATTAGTCTTAAATAACAAGGCAATTTTGTTGGTTGCTGTTACAGCTTTGCTTTCAAGCTTTTTGCTGGCTCAATTTGTTGGAGTTATGTTGGGAGCTGGATTAATTATTCTTCGGATTTCAAGTTCTACCTTGTTTAGAAATACTAGGTCAGTAATGCTAAATCCTTTCTTTTCTTCCAAAAATCGAGCTACCGCACTATCAACCATAAATTTGTTAACAATACTTCCCTACGCGTTGCTGGCTTATTTCATTGGAGACTATATGGATAAATCATCCCCAAATTCATTTGCTTTTCTTTTGGGCATAGGAATTGCATTTTCTCTATTGTTTACAGAAATACTTTTCTGGTTCGTTGAGAGATCAAAAAGATCTATTAATTAGTTTAGTCTGGTAGACAGCCCAACTTAACTCAAATATTCTACCCTTTCGACTCATTGCGCTCGCTCAGGATCTATGACTTTCGTTCACAATATTCGACAGATCTCCTAAGGACTTTCAATTCTAATGCGAAATTGATAGAATCAAATCCTGACAGACATGCTTTTAGTGTATATAACCTGCGACAGTGTGGACCAAGCAAAAGGTATTGCTAATCATTTAATGGATAAGAGACTTTGTGCTTGTGTGAATATATTCCCAGAAATGCAACCAATGTTCTTTTGGCCACCAAAGTCGGGCAAAATCGATGTGAGTAAAGAAGTGGTATTGATTGCCAAAACGGTTGAATCAAAATATCAGGAGTTGGAGAAAGAAGTGACTAAAATTCATAGTTACGAAGTGCCTTGTATCTTTGCCATTCCGGTGACCCACGTGGCCAAATCTTATTACGACTGGTTAGTTGGAGAAATGGAATAGGTTTCTCATCTTCGAACTAAACAAAAAGGTTCTACTTTAGTCCTACGCTGAAGCTTCGTAAGGGCAATGCAATATCCGACCCTGTTTGAAATGACCCTAGGAAGGGTCATTTTTGTCTGGTACTTTCAGTTCTTTTAGAATGTGTTGTGAATTATTGCTTCTTGAGGAACTTTTTTTGAAAGGCTACTGGAATCGAACCCTTCGAGAACACTTATCCCTAAACAATACCAAAAAGTGAAGAGAATTTTTCTGGGTTGAAACTAAGTTTGTGGGTTCAACAAATGGTTCCATCCTTCTCTTTGTCTTTCGTCCAAATACAATCTGTGATAATTGCCAGCTTGAGTAACAATAAAAGGCTCGCTATCCCAAGATAGATAGAGATCCTCTTTTCTTTGTCGGGCCAAGTCTTTCATTGGTTCAACTATCAGACTAATTTGATCGCCTGCCATGACTTCCGAAACAATAGGGTCTTCTGAAGTCCCATCTCCTCTCATTTTAATGCTTCGACCCTCTGACTCGTTAAACAGAAAATACTCTCTGTACTTAGAGTCTAATTTTTGAGTCAGTACTTGATCAATAATCCATCTTGGTGATTCAATTGATCTCATAAATAATTTCAGTTAAATAGTAATTGATGCATCAAAGTATATCATTCATACGTATCCAAAATCATGCTGAACTCGCCGGGTTTATTCTGAATCAAATTATCAAATAAGGTCTTCTTTCATACACTAGCCTAGACAAAACAAGTCTGCTATTAGGCCTTTATTTATTTGGTTTCGCGGGCCTGAGATAATTGAAAAAAGTTCTCCTAACTCAATTGCTTTTTTATTAGGTGCGGATATAGTGTTTGCTTTAATGCTAGAAAACGTAGTTTTCTGGTTTATTAGCAGAACTAGGAAGATTTCTAAATTGCTTGATAGATTGAAGATAATGGGTATGTTGTGAATGAATTTTAAATGTTTGGATGTAAGGCAAAGGCTGAGACTAGACCTGCAAACTAGAAAAAATTTATTTTGTGTAAAATGATGTAGATGAAGATTACACTTTTACAGTGGAATGTGTGGACAAAGGAAAAGCCAGAAAAGGTGGTAAGTTTGATCAGATCCGTTGACCCTGATATTGCTTGTTTGCAAGAACTTACGATTAGACCTAAATCAAGTGGTTTGTTGGATGTGCCCGAGTTTTTGGCAAATGAACTGGAATATAAACACCACTACATCACTGCCCATGAGTGGCAAACTGATGCGGGACCTAAAAAGCAGGGAAATGGGATATTTTCGAGATTTGCAATTGAGAATAAAAGACACAAATTTGTTCAAGTACCGTCTAAGGAAATTTCGAGAGATTATTCAGACGAAGGCAGAGTGTTGGTGAAGGGAGATATACTATTAGATAAAAAGAGAATAACGGTAGTAACAACTCATTTGTCATATACAGACAGATTTGTTGAGAATGAGAAAAAATTGACAGAAGAGGAAAACCTAATTAGAGAGTTGAAAACAATTAAGGGAAAGTTGATTTTTGCAGGAGATTTAAATACGACAGAGAATTCTTACTTGGTAAGACAATTGGATCAACTGATGGTTTCAGCCGGACCAGACTATGGCAACAAAACTTGGACCACCAAACCATTTGAATATATGGGGTTTGTGGAAGATAAGTTGGCATGGAGACTTGATTATGTGTTTGTCAGCAAAGACATAAAAGTACTTAAGAGTAAAATAATTGATACTAACTTTTCGGACCACTTGCCGATTTTGGTGGAAGTGGAGATTTAGGTATCATTAATTTAAATTTGGAGTGATATACTGGCCATATGAAAATTGGGGTGGATTTTGTGGGGGTGAGTACGTCATTTTACTGTAATGATGGTAGGGGTAATTACTTATTGCATAAGCGAGGTAAGAATTGCAGGGATGAAGTCGGAAAATGGGATCCGGGTGGTGGAAAGTTGGAGTTTGGACTAACACTAGAGGAAAATGTCTTGAAAGAAGTAAGAGAGGAATACGGATGTGAAGGAACAATTCAAAGAAAATTGCCTGCATATAACTTGATAAGAATAAAAGGGAATCTTGAAACTCATTGGGTAGTGATTCCTTTTTTAGTGCTGGTTAAGAAAAGCGAGGTAAGGAATAATGAACCGGAAAAAATTGAAGAAATGGGATGGTTTAGGATAAATGAACTGCCAGAGCCGTTACATCCCGGAATTTTCTATACTTTAAAACACAATAAAGAGTATTTGTTGGATCAGAGTTAAAGAAGGTCATGAAATGAGGATTAGATGAAAATTTCTAAAGCACTGGTGGCGCCAATTAACAATGAAGGACAGATTCTGTTGCAGGATAGGGAAGGGTTTTTGCCTCCGCCGTGGGGATATTTTGGGGGATCTGTAGAAAAAGGAGAAACGACAATAGAGGCAGCTATTAGAGAAATTGAAGAAGAGTTGGGAGTGAAGTTGAAAACCGGAGATTTGATGGAGGTAGGTAAATTTGTAGCCAGACTTGAAGGTGGAAAAGAGATTGTGAACTTTGTATATATTTGGAGGATTAACCATAAGCTTGATGAATTGAAGTTAAATGAGGGAAAAGCGATGAAATATGTAAGTTTTGATGAGGCAAAGAGGTTACTCACATTTGGAGCGGATAAAGAGATTTTGGAGGCGGTGAAAAAGATGGTGGGATCAAAAAAAGATAAATTGCCAGAGGATTCGATCTAGCTGTCAGGTGAGAAGTAGATAAACTGAGAGTGAATTATCTTTGCGTTTTTATTACACTGTTGAGGAGATCAATAAGTAGTACAGGAGGAAGACATGAAGCTTCCAAAAAATATTTTGTTACTGTTGGCCGGACTCATGCTGTTGGCAGGATGTAATACGGTACCATCTGAAGAGATGAATACCGAAACCGGAATAGAAACACAACAGGATCAAACTCAAGAAGTCGATTGGCAAACTATGGAAGAAGAGCAATATCAGGATGATATGGAAGCAGAACAAATGGAAAGCGAAGACGAAGTAATGATGGAACAGTAGGAAACATTAGGTATTAGGATACAGGGGATAGTAAGATGTTACTGGTCGGGTTTGCCTTTATTGCAGGATTGGTAACGGTACTGTCCCCTTGTATTTTACCGATATTACCGCTAGTACTGTCAGTCTCGGTAGGAGAGGGTAAAAGAAGACCTTGGGGGGTAGTGGTAGGTTTTGTGGCAAGTTTTGTATTTTTTACACTGTTTTTGGCAAGTTTAGTAAAGTGGTTTGGGATATCGGCTGATGTGTTAAGGCATGTATCTGTTGTTATGATCGGGTTATTTGGTATGTCGCTATTGATACCAAAGACTCAGGTAATTCTGGAAAGTTTGTTTAGTAGTCTGAGCAAATATATTCCTAAAAAACAGAGACAAGGTTTTGGGGGAGGAGTGTTACTTGGGATATCTTTAGGACTGATTTGGACTCCGTGTGTGGGGCCAATTTTGGCTTCGGTAATTGCGCTGGCATTGACGGGGACTGTGTCTGGAATAGCGGTGGTGATTACACTGGCTTATGCAACTGGAACAGCAATTCCGATGCTTTTGATCATGTATGGGAGTAAAGGTTTGATGGCAAAGATGCCTGTTTTAAGACAGAATTCAGCAAAAATTCAAAAAGTGTTTGGAATAGTAATGATAGGGGTGGCGGTGGCAATTTTTTTGGGCTGGGATAGACAGTTTCAAACTTGGATATTGGATAGATTTCCGGGCTATGGAACGGGTCTGACGGCAATTGAGGACAATGAGTTGGTCAAAAATCAGTTGGAATCATTGAGTGGAGAAGGTCTAGAAGGGGGTTTGCTATTTGAAATTCAAGAGGCAATGAATTATCCAGTAGCACCGGAATTGGTGGGTGGAACGGGTTGGATTAATTCTGAACCACTAAAAATTCATGAAGAGTTGAAGGGAAAGGTGGTGTTGGTAGATTTTTGGACCTATTCGTGTATCAACTGTATTCGGACACTACCGTATTTGACTCAATGGTATGAAAAATACAAAGATGAAGGCTTGGTAATTGTGGGAGTGCATGCACCTGAATTTGAGTTTGAAAAAGAGCGGGAAAATGTGATTGAAGCCATGAAAGATTTTGGGGTTTTGTATCCAGTGGTTCAAGATAATGAATTTAGGATTTGGAGAGCTTACGAAAACCGCTATTGGCCAGCAAAATATCTAATCGATAAACAAGGAAGAATTGTGTACACCCATTTTGGTGAAGGTGCATATCAAGAAACTGAGGAAAAGATTGTGGAACTTTTGGGAGCAGAGGTAGAGATAGCGGTTGAGCTGGATGAGAAAAAGAGAAAACAGACTCCAGAAATATATTTGGGGTTTGGGAGAGCTCAAGATTATGTGGCAGAGTTGAGGATAGCTGAGAATGAGGTGGCAGAGTATAGTTTTTTGGAGACCAGATCGGATGAAGTGGGGCTAAGAGGCAAGTGGAGAGTGGAGGAAGAAAGAATAATAGCCGAAGAAAACGGGGCAGAATTGGAACTGAATTTCTTAGGTCAACAGGTGTATTTAGTAATGAAAACCAGGGAAAATGAGGGTGAAGTGGAAGTGTGGTTAGATGGAGAGCGGGTTTTAGAGACTGGTGATACACAAGATGGAGTAATTAAAGTAGAAAAGCCGAGAAAGTATGATGTGGCGGAAAGTGATTATGGGCGTCACCAGCTGAGATTGGTGTTTGATGAAGGGGTGAGTGCTTACGCGTTTACTTTTGGAAGTTAGGTCTTTTTGGTTTGTTAAAATGTAAGGGTGAAAAGTGAACTAAATTGGGCAGAAAATTTGGTAAGGCAAGCGGGAGAAGTATTGATTGAATTTCGGGGAAAGAAGCTAAAAAGGAAAATCAAAGAGCATCTGAATGATTTTGCAACTGAAGCAGATGAAAGGTCTGAGGAGTTGTTGATCAGTAGCATCTATAAAAATTTTCCCAGGGACAACATATTGGCTGAGGAGTCGGGGTGGATAAAAAATGAAGGTTTAACTCAAAGGACCTGGATCATAGATCCGTTGGATGGAACGACTAATTTTGCTGACGGGTCAGATGATTTTGGAGTGATGATGGCTTTGGCTGAGGGAGAAAGGCTTTTGTGGGCAGTGATTTATAACCCAGTATTAGATATTTTAATGAAAGCATCGGTAGGAGATGGAGCCTGGATTAATGGAGAAAGAGTAAATCTTAAACTAGACAAGGAAGTGACAAACCTGAAAGTACAGGCACATGATAACTTAAAAAATAAACTTGAAGCACAGGGGGTGGAAGTGGTGCCAATAATGTCGTCCGTGAGTGCTGTGTTTGAGCCATTGAGTGGAATTACGCAAGGAAGAGTGGATAACTTAGGTAAGATTTGGGATTTGGCACCATCGGCATTAATTCTAAAAGAGGCTGGGTATAAAACCGGAGACTTTAAGGGAAATGAGTATCTTTGGAACCAAAGCCAGAATTTGTTGGCCGTGCCTGAAGGAGTACATAGGAAGATGGTGAAAATATTAAGCAAAGATTAAGCTTGTGTTTGGTTTAGTTTCGGGTTTAAATAAGGGGGTGGTTAAGATTCTGACATATTTTAAAGAAATTGATCCAGTTATGTATAAAGCAGCAAGAGAATTTGGTGTGGATGAAATTGTTAAACTCAAAAAAGAAGATTATTTTAGTAAGCTAGTGCGAGCGATTGTGGGACAACAATTGTCGACAAAAGCGGCAACGACAATTAATGATCGGTTGTCGAAATTGCTTGATGATCGAGTAGAACCGGAAATTATATGGAAAACGAATGACGAATTGTTGAGAGGAGTGGGCTTGTCTAGGGCTAAAGGTGTATACATCAAGGATCTAGCGCGCCACTACCTTGAGGGGTTGATAGCTTGGGAGAGACTAGAAATGATGGAAGATGAGGTGGTGATAACGGAATTGATTAAAGTTAAGGGGATAGGCAGATGGACAGCGGAGATGTTTTTGATGTTCACATTAGGAAGAGCGGATGTTTTTTCGGTTGGTGATTTGGGGCTTAGACGAGCGATGGAAAGAATATATGAATTGGAAAATCCCAGTGAAGCACAATTGTTGGCGATGAGCGAGAAATGGTCGCCTTATAGAACTTATGCCAGTATGGTTTTGTGGAGAAGTTTAGATAAAGTTAACAAAACGAAAACAGTTTGAACGAATAGCATAGATTTACAGAAATTTTTTGATGAATTGGAGCCGGTGATGAGGACTAGGACCGAATTGTTTTACGGCTTGTCGATGGATTAAGGTGCCGTAGCCTTTGTTTTTGTGCCAAGCGTAATCGGGATAATCGGGGCTGATGGAAGTGATGAAATGGTCGCGTTCAACTTTGGCCAAAATGCTAGCCGCGGCGATAGAGTAAATCTGTTGATCGCCTTTAACGATGGAGCGTACCGATTGAGGGTGAAGCCAAGGAAAAGTAGGACGATCACGGCCGTCGACTAAAACTATATTGACAGGAAGACAGGCTTGAAGAGCAAGTTTCATGGCAAGAAAGGTAGCGGCAGTGATGCCATGTTGGTTAATTATGGAGACAGAGGCATAACCTATTCCAAAGGCTAGGGCTTGGGAGCGAATTGATTGAGCAAGAAGTTGCCGCCGAGCTGGTAGGAGTTGTTTGGAGTCGGTTATGCCAGGGATTGGCTGATGTTCCTCTGGAAAAACTACGGCTGCGGCCACGACGGGACCAGCCAGACAGCCACGACCGACCTCGTCAACCCCGGCGACGGCAATATAGCCTTGAGTGAAGGGAATTTTTTCATAAGCAAAAGTCAGAGACATAAAGATAATGTAGCTTAAAGGTTATGAATTACCAAATTTATCGATGTGTAAGATTTACTTACCAGAGAGAGTGAGTTAAAATTACAGCCTACCTATTAATAAAAATCCATGATTATGAAGAGATTGACAAAAATTGTAGCAACGATTGGACCGGCGAGTGAATCTGACGAGATGATTGAAAAATTGATTGAGGCGGGCGTGGACATTTTTAGATTTAACTTTAAACATAACAGTGTGGAATGGCATGAAGAGATGATTAAGAGAGTCAATAGCGTGGCTAAAAAGATAAACAGGCGGGTGGGAACTTTGATTGATTTACAGGGACCCGAAATTAGAATAAATATTCCGGTTGAGCAGATGGAGATAGATGAAGGAGAGATGCTTTATTTGGGTGAAGAGGTGTTTGAAGACAAGGATAAGAAAGGGTTTTCTATTTCTCATCCGGATATTATTGAACATCTAAAAGACGGACAAGATGTAATCGCTGATGATGGTGCGTTTGAGTTTAGGGTAGTTAAAAAGGATGGGGCAATCTATTTGTTATCAAAAACTACCGGGGTACTTAAAACAAGAAAGTCATTCAATATACCTGGAGCAGATTTTCCCTTTCCCGTTTTGATCGATCGAGACTTTGACGGACTTAGATTGGCAGAGAGACAGGAGGTTGATTACGTGGCATTGTCGTTTGTGAGAAGCGCAAAAGATCTGGGAGTGTTGAGAGAGGAAATGAGTAAATTTAACATTAAAGCCAAAGTGGTGTCAAAGATTGAGACCCAAAAAGCCTTGGATCACTTGGAGGAAATAGTGGATGCTACCGATGGAATAATGGTGGCTAGAGGTGATTTGGGGGTGGAGTTACCGTTTGAACAAGTGCCTTATTGGCAAAAAAAATTAATTGAGATGTCGATAGAGAAAGGTAAATTTGTGATTACGGCAACGCAAATGTTAGAGAGTATGATCGTGCAGCCCCGAGCTACCAGAGCAGAAATTAGCGATATCGCCAATGCTACTTATGATTTGACAGACGCGGTGATGCTGTCAGCGGAGAGTGCAAGTGGAAAGCATCCGCTCAGAGCAGTTCAGGCGATGCGACGGACAGTGGAGTTTAATGAAAAGAAGCAATTTATTGATACCCGGGTGAAATTTCAACTGGAGATGAAGGATCCAGAGGGACTGATTTGTGACGCCGCGTATGACTTGTATCAGGAAATGTTTAAGAAAGAAATGCCGGTGGTTGGGTTTATGGTATTTACTCATACTGGCAGAACGGCCAGGCTGATGAGTATGTTTAGACCCAGAATGCCAATTTTTGCTTTTTGCCCGGACACCGAGGTGGCTGAAGGCTTGACGGTTAATTATGGCGTATATCCGATCGTGGAAGGTAAGACTTACAAACAGAATGTAAGAGTGACCCATAATCATGTGTTGGCAGGAATGAAGTATCTAATCGAGAGGGGTTTTATAAAAAATGGTGATAGATTAATTGTGCTACATGGTGATTTTTGGGCTGTAGAGGGGGGAACCTCGACCGTTAAGTTGGTGAAAGCTGACATTTAGGGTGTATAATCTCAACTGATGGATGAAGCCTGGGAAGCCCTTGCCAGATATAAGTTCCTTGCTGAGCAGTTAAAAGATCTCAAGCGTGAGTTGTGGATGGATTTATTTTGGTGTGAAGAAGCCGAACTGTCATTGTCAGAAGCAGAAGAAGAATTGGACAGACTAAAGCTTTATATCAACATGAACTACGAAGTCAGACGTGTAGATTGATATTAAGGCTTACGAAAATTTTTTAGGATTGATTAGGGGAGAGAAAAAAAGGCCGCTTAACGCTTGGGTGATTGCTTTTTGGCTCGAGCTTTGCCACCAGTGCCGATTTTCCGGCGCTCACGTTTTCTAGGGTCTCGAGTTAGTAAACCTTGTTTTTTAAGAACTGGTCGATAAGTTTCATCGGCTACAACTAAGGCACGAGCAATACCGTGGAGCATAGCACCGAGTTGGGAGGAGGGACCGGAGCCAACTATTTTGGCTGTGACAGAATATTTAGCCAGAGTGTCAGTGAGTTGGAGGGGTTTGGCATAAGTAAGTCGAGCGTTGGGGATAGTGAAATATTGACCAACAGGCAAACCATTGACAGTGATGTCTACATTGTTGTCTTTGGTGGTTTTGTGGTAAAGCCTGACTCGGGCAATAGCGCGTTTGCGGCGGCCAACGGCGTGAATATATTCGGGCTTGGTTGGCGTTTGGGTCTTTTTGGTTGGCATAGAAATTTAATGGTTAATTTAAGATTGTGACTGAAGTTTGTCTGTGTAGGGATGATCAGAGCCGGTAAAAACTTTGAGGCGACGAAGGCGGGGTGAGCGGAGTTTATTTTTAGGTAACATGTTTTTGACGGCAAGTTCGATGACTCTGGTAGAATTTTTAGTCATGAGTTCACCAAGGGTTTCTGCTTTGAGACCACCAGGGTAGCCACTGTGGTGGTAGTAAACTTTTTTCTTGGTTTTGCCGCCGGTAGTTTGGATTTTGTCAGTGTTGATGACAATGACATAGTCGCCACAGTCCAAATGAGGAGTGTAGTAGGGTTTGTGTTTACCGATGAGTTTGGTGGCAATTTGAGTGGAGAGCCGGCCAAGAATTTGATCGGAGGCGTCTAAAATATGCCATTGGCGTTTGATGTCTGAGGGTTTAGTGGAGGCGGTTTTCATAGATAAAGATATTGATTATTTTGTAGACTTACTTTTCGAACTAGAGGATTTAGTCTTGGAAGTTTTTTTGGTATTGGTTTGAGCAGATTTGGCTGGTTTGGTTGGGACTTTTTTGGCTGGAGAAGTGACGAGTGTAGGAGGCGTAAGTGGATCGGTGAAGCCAAGTTTGACGGTGAGAGTATTATCGCCACGGCGACGATCTAGGCGCACTAATCGGGTGTAACCACTGGTGCGGGAAGTGAACTGAGGAGTAAGGTGGTCAACGAGACGATTAGTGACTTGTTTTTGGTTAAAAAAGGCCTGGATGTCACGACGAGAAGCGAGGGTGTTTTGACGGGCTTTGGTGATTAATTTATCGACTGTGCCCTGAATGCTTTTGGCTTTGGCATAGGTGGTGACAATTTCACCTTCCAAGACCAAGGAGCGGATAAGACTTTTGAATAAAGCCTGACGCTGGTTGGTATTACGGTTGAGCTTTTTGCCCTTGACTCGATGTTTCATAGTTTATTCAGATTTAAAAGAAACTTCTTTTTGTGACAAGGCGTCTTCAACTAGGGAAACCGAGCGGTCACCTAAGTTTTTGACTTTGGAAACCTCGTCTTTAGTAGCTTTGGAGAGATCGGCTACAGTTTTGTAACCACCTTTTCTAAGCGCGTTGGCGATTCGGGTGGGAAGATCGAGTTCTTCGACAGTGAGTGAGAGGGTTTCACTAGGATACCTGTCTTGAGCGACATCGTCTTCGGTCTGAGGAGTTTGGACTGGTTCGAAAATCTGCTGGAAGTGTTCGACTAGAATACCAGCGGACTCTTCTAAGGCTGTTTGAGCTGATTTAGTACCATTGGTCCAGATTTCTAGGACCAACTTGTCGTAGTCAGTGCGACGACCGACACGGGTGCTTTGGACAGTGGGGTTAACTCGACGTACAGGAGAAAAGAGGGCGTCGACAGGAATGACACCAATGGTGCTGGTGAGGCGTTCTTCGGCAGGAGAATAGCCTGTGCCAGTCTCGACAGTTAACTCCATGCTGAGTTGAGAGTCTTTGGTGGCGAGATTGGCTAGAACTAAATCGGGGTTGGTAATAGTGACCCCAACGGGAGTTTGAATTTGGGAGGCTTTGACTTCACCTGGGCCTTTGGCTTCAAGTTTGAGAGAGGCGGAATTGCCACTTTCGAGTTGGACGTTTAAAGATTTTACATTTAAAACCAGTTCGACAATATCTTCACTCATACCTTCAAGGGTAGTGAATTGATGACGGACGCCTTTGACTTTGATAGAAGTAACCGCTGCACCCTGAAGAGAAGTGAGAAGAACTCGGCGGAGGGCATTACCAAGAGTGTGGCCGTAGCCTTGTTTGAGAGGCTCGAGAGCTAATTTGGTATAGTTTTGACTTTGATTGTCTTCAACTATAGAGACTGTAAATTTTGGATCCAACATAATTCTCCTTGCTATTAACGAGAATAAAACTCGACAATTAATTGTTCATTGATGTCTTCGGTAATGTCTTCGCGCTCGGGCAAGCGATCGACAAGACTGACAGCTCCTTTGCGTTTTATCCAGCCAGGAATACCCTGAGCGGAATTTTTAAGATGTTCGGAAATGTAGGGGATTTTGATAGCGGTACTTGAAAGAGAAACGGTTTCACCAGGTACGACTTGATAAGAAGGTATGGTAACTTTTTTCCCATTTACATTGGTGTTGCCGTGATTGATGATTTGGCGAGCGGCAGCCCGAGTAGGAGCCAAGCCTGAGCGGTATACGACATTGTCTAGACGACGTTCAAGTTGAATGAGAAGGGCTGCGCCGGTAGCTTTGGGGTTTATGGTAGCTCGATCAAAGTAGCGTCGGAACTGTTTTTCTAAGACACCATATGTAATACGGGCTTTTTGTTTTTCGAGAAGCTGAAGGGCATATTCGGAGAGTTTGCGGCGACCACGACGACCGTGTTGACCGGGGAGAACGTTTAGGCGTTTGGCGACTTTGATCGGGTTGGTACGAAGACCAAGATCGGCGCCGATTTTGCGTTGGAGTTTGTTTTTAGGTCCTGAGTAGCGTGCCATAGAAATTTTGGATAATTAGCGATTGTGTTTCTTTTTTCGTGGCCTGGTGCCGTTGTGTGGAATAGGGGTAACGTCGGCGATTAAATCGATTTTAAGGCCAGAGCCGCGAAGCACACGAAGAGCGGCATCCCGGCCAGGTCCAGGGCCTTTGATATAGACTTCAATGTGGCGAAGACCGTAGGTTTTGGCTTGATTGACTACACCTTCGATAGTGATAGTGGCGGCGTAGGGGGTGGATTTTTTAGATCCAGAGAAACCAGCCTTGCCAGTACTACCGGCGCTGACGACGTTGCCAGAGGTGTCACTGATGGTTACCAAGGTGTTGTTGAAGGTGGCGGTAACGTACATATGGCCTTTAGTTAAGATGCGGTTGGGTTGACTGGGCTTTTTGGTGGCTGGTTTATTTGCCATAGAAAATTACTCCTTATTTTTTAGTCGAACTCTGGGCTTGATCTTTAGAGATAGCCCCGATGGTGGCGCGACGTCCACGTTTGGTACGAGCGTTGGTTCGAGTACGCTGGCCGCGTGAAGGCAGACCGGCGGCATGACGTTGGCCTCGATAGGCACCGATGCGACGAAGGCGTTCGACATTATCGCGGATTAGTTTTCTTAAATTACCTTCTGTATTGATTTTTTCCATTGCCCGTTGAAGGCGAGAGACGTCGTCGTTACTGAGTTTGTGAGCTCGGGTTGCGGGATCGATGTTAGCCTCCGAGAGGATTTCAGTGACATTTTGACGACCTACACCGTAAACATAGGTAAGGGCTATATCGATGCGTTTGTTGTCTGGTAAGTCGACTCCGGCGATGCGTGGCATAAATTAACTGAAGTTGATTAATAAATAGGTTTAACCTTGGCGTTGTTTATGACGCGGGTTGTCACAGATAACGCGAAGATAACCGTGACGTTTAATGAGTTTGCAGTTTTTGCAGCGTTTTTTGATACTAGCTTTAACTTTCATTTAGATACCTTGAGTCAATAAAAACCCGGTCAGGGAAGTACCTGACTTTTAAGTTTGGGCTCATCGTTATTTATTTCGATAAGTAATGCGACCGCGTTTAGGATCGTAGCGGCTGACCTCACACTTAACTTTGTCTCCGGGCATAACTTTGATTCGATACATTCTCATTTTCCCAGAAAGGGTGCAGAGAATGGTTTGACCAGAGAGGTTTTCAGGTGCGTCCTCGTCAAGTTTGACTCGGAACATTGTGTTTGGTAAGGCTTCGGTAATGATGCCTTCAATTTGGACTGTATTTGAATCTGTCACGTTAAGTGGATGATCTATTTGAGCCTGGTGATTTTAACAGATAGATTGATGTTTCTCAAGTGGTGATGGCTGTGACCACGAGAGGTTTGTCGGCAGTTAAGATTATGGTCTCCTCAAAGACGGCAGATAGGTTTCCGTCTCGAGTAGATATGGTCCATCGGTCCGGGGCGGTGACAGTGTGCCAATCACCTTGGACGTACATGACCTCGATGGCTAAAGCTTGGCCTTGAGTAAGGACCGGGGTATTGGTGCGGCTCCCGGAAGTGAAACAAGGGATGGCCGGGTTTTGATGAAGTTTCTTGCCGACACCGTGGCCAGTCAAGTCACGGACAACCTGGTAACCAGCGGCTTCGATTGATTCTTGGATAGCGTTGCTGATATCCCAAACATGGTTTCCAGGCCTAGCTTGGTCGATAGCCAAGGGAAGTGTGTCGATTCCAGCTTGGAGAAAATGTCGAGTGGTGTCGGGAGCTGATCCAACGATGAAAGAGGTGGAAGTGTCGGTGTGGTAACCTTTGAAGTATAGACCAACATCGATGGTGACTAAATCACCAGATTTTAATGTGCCTTTGGGAATACCGTGGACTATGCCTGAGTTAATGTTGATGCAGGTTGACCAGTGATAACCAGGAACCATTTTGAAGGAAGGTTGACCACCGGTTTGGTTGAGAAGTTTGGTGGCGAGGGCTTCGATTGACTCGAGATCAGTACCGGGTTTGGCTGAATTAACTAACTGTTGTTTGACTTCAGCCAAGAGTCGACCACCTTGGACTTGAGGGGAAGTAGGTATCACTGAAGTGGATCCAGTACTTGGCAGATATCGGAAAAAATGGAGTCTATGTCGCGTTCGCCATCAATTTCGGTTAGAAGATTTTGATCACGATAATAATCAACGACTGGCTGGGTGTGTTTATGAAAACTATCAATGCGTTTTCTTAAGGCTTGGAGAGTGTTGTCTTCACGGATACCGTCTTCAACACGTCCCGAAAGTCGCCAAAGAGCCTCTTTGTCAGAAACGACTAAGTAAAGGACGCGATTGATACCATTTTGGAACAGCTCGGCTTGGGCAACGGTACGGGGAAAGCCATCAAGAATATAGCCTGACTCGTATTCGGGTTTACTTAAATATTCTTCGACAATTTCTACAGTTTTATCGTCGGGCATGAGAGCACCGGAGTTGATGGTTTCTTTGACGTAACGACCCCATGGAGTTTTCTCTTTGGACATTTCTCTGAAGATGTGACCGCTACTTAAGTAAGGTATGGAGTATTTCTCGGAAATGAGATTTCCTTGAGTAGATTTTCCTGCTCCCTGAATGCCGATTATGACTATTTTCATAATCTTTCCCGTTAGTTAGCAATTGATCAACTGTCGATGAAGCCTTCGTAACTTCTCATGACCAGCTGACTTTCAAGTTGTTTGGCAGTTTCGAGTACAACCGAAACAACGATGAGAATACCCGCGCCACCTAAAGTGAGAGTGGAAACACCAGTAAAGATTTGAGCAATACTTGGCAGAATAGCGATAACCCCCAAAAAGAGAGCGCCGGCTAAGGTAATGCGGGTAAGAATATAGTTTAGGTAACGGGCGGTAGGTTGGCCGGGACGAATACCAGGGATGAAACCGCCATTTTTCTTGATTTGATCAGCAATTTTTTGAGGGTCAAAAACTATGGCAGTGTAGAAATAGGTGAAACCGACGACTAAAAGGAAATAGGTCAGATTGTAAAAAAGGCTGGCAGGATCAAAAAGCCTAGAAATGGTAGTGCCAAAACTGGCGAAAGTGGGGTTACCGGAAGAGATGAGGAAGCGACCAACTAATGAGGGAAGCAGGACCAGGGAGACGGCAAAGATAATGGGGATCATGCCGGCTTGATTGATTTTGAGAGGCAAGAAGGTGGTTTGACCACCATAGAGCCTTGAACCGCGAACCCGTTTGGCGTATTTAACCGGGACTTTTCTTATAGCTTCGTTGACGGTAACGACGGCGGCGACAACAACGAGACTAAGGAGAGACAAGGCCAGAATCAGGCTAGTTTGGTCAAAGGTAACGGTGGAGAGTGTTTGAAGGAAGGTAACTGGTAGACGAGCGATGATACCGGCGAAGATGATGAGAGAAATACCGTTGCCAATACCGTATTCTGAGAGAATTTCCCCAAGCCACATGAGGAAAATGGTGCCGGTGACCATAGTAAGAATGATAGTGACGAGTTGAAAGGGGGATTGGGTGACTAAAATGTTTTGGCTTTTGAGAATGCTTATGACACCAATGCTTTGGAAGACAGCAAGGGGAACGGTGAGCATGCGAGTGTATTGGTTGATCTTTTCCCGTCCAAAATCGCCCTCTTTGCTAAGTTCTTCGAGCGAGGGAATAACCATGGTGAGGAGTTGGAGAATAATTGAGGCACTAATGTAAGGCCCCAGACCCATGGCTAAGATAGAAAAGTTGACCAACGTGCCTCCAGAGAAAACGTCCAGAAGACTTAATAACTGGTTGCTGGCAAAAAACGCTTGAAGACTGGCAGTATCCACACCAGGAACCGGCAGGTGGGCGACAAAACGGTAGATAGCAAGTACTAGAAGGGTGACGGCAAATTTGCGTTTAAGTTCAGGGATGGCTAAAAGGCGCTTGATGACGTCGATCATGAAGAGGATTTTTTAGATGGGGAAGGAGAATAAGTCCCACCAGCTTTTTTTATTTGGTCAATAGCTGAGGCAGAGGCAGGAATTCCTTCGACATGAAGGCTAACTTGAAGTTGACCTTGGCCTAGAAGCTTGATTTGTCCTGAAGCGGCTTCAGCTAAAGTAACCAGTTTTTCTTTTACCAG
This sequence comes from uncultured Pseudomonadales bacterium, assembly GCA_964398525.1. Classification (GTDB taxonomy): domain Bacteria; phylum Patescibacteriota; class Microgenomatia; order UBA1400; family CAYNFZ01; genus CAYNMS01. The sequence continues at coordinate 25,875 of CAYNMS010000008.1, forward strand.
AATTTCGGGGGTGATGCGAGTACCAGCTTTAAAGCGGTTTAGTTGAGTGAGGTTGAGGGTGATGGTGTCTGGTTTTAGGCTTTTGAAACGGTCCTTGCCTCGAAGAAAAGGCAACCGGCGGGAAAAAGGAAGCTGACCACCTTCAAACCAAAGGGGGACACTGGAGCGGGATTTCTGGCCTTTTTGACCACGACTGGAGGTGTGGCCGCCATTGCGAGAACCGTAACCACGGCCTAGTCGCTTTTTACCGGTAGCAGAAATTTTGGGTAGCTGATGTAAGTTCATGATTATTTAGTCTTTTTGGTTGATGAAGTTTTTTTGGCTGGAGCTTTTTTTACATGGGAAGGAGTAGTTTTAGCTTGAGGTTTGGGTTGAGGTTTGGGTTGAGGTTTGGGTTGAGGTTTGGGTTGAGGTTTGGGTTGGGTTTTGGGTTGGGTTTTGGGTTGGGTTTTGGGTTGAGGTTTGGGTTGGGTTTTGGTGTCAGGTTTGGTGGTAACAGTTGGCTGGGGTGTGGATTGTTTGGTGTCGAGCTTAATACCTTTGATATCGGCGACTCGGCGAATGTGGCGGAGAGCTTCAAAAGTGGCATAAACGTTGCTAGCTTGATTGTTGCTACCCAGGATTTTGCTGACAATGTTTTTGACACCGGCGGCTTCGACGACGGCACGAACAGCACCGCCAGCAATGACTCCAGTACCAACCGGGGCTGGTTTGAGAAGAACTATGGCTGCACCTTTTTTAACTTGAACCTGAAAAGGGATGGTGTCGCCGTGAAGAGGCACGGTAAACATGCGTTTTTTAGCCCGGCGGGAAGCTTTTTGGATGGAGGAGAGAACATCAGGGCCTTTGCCTAAACCAACGCCAACTTTACCCTTTTTATCCCCGACGACGACGACGACGGAAAAGCCTATTGAATTACCACCTTTGGTTTTTTTGGAGACACGGTTGACTTGGACAACTTTTTCTTCGAATTCTTGGGGTTGAGATGAATTGTATCTGGCCATATTAAAACTCCAATCCTTCCTGTCTGGCAGCTTGGGCTAGGGATTTGATACGCCCGTGATATTGATATTGACCGCGGTCAAAACAGACAGTTTTGATCTTTTTTGACTGAGCTTGTTTAGCTAAAAGTTGACCGACCTGGCTGGCTATTTCTGATTTGGTTTTGCCTTTTAGTGAAGTTTTGGGCAGAGAATAATCTGAAGCAGAAACCAATGTTTGGCCGGTTTGGTCGTTAATAATTTGAGCGTAAATATGGTGATTGGAGCGATAGACAGTAAGACGAGGCCGTGACTGGGTACCGTAGAGGCTGGAGCGGACACGGGCTTTTCTTTGACTGGCTTTGGTGTTGTAGCGTTTAATCATAGTTTTTTAGGCTGCGGCTTTGGCAGCTTTACCTGCTTTGCGGCGAACGGCTTCGCCGGCGTAACGAATACCTTTGCCTTTATAAGGTTCGGGTGGGCGGAATGAACGGATGGAGGCGGCTGCTTGGCCGACGGCATGCTTGTCTAGGCCAGAGACTATTATTTTATTATTGCCTTCGATGTCGAGCTTGATACCCTCGGGACTGGCAAATTCTATGGGGTGGGAATAACCTAGAGTGAGAGAAATTTTGTTGCCTTGTTTGGCGACACGATAGCCGGTGCCAACCAACTCTAAAGTTTTGGTAAAGCCTTGATTAACACCTTCAACCATGTTGGAGATAAGGCGTTGGAAAGTGCCTTGAAGGCTGCGGGCAAGTTTGGTTTCGTTTTTTTTGACAACGAGGAAGTGATCATCTTGTGATTTTAAAGTGATTAAAGGGTGGAGGCTGAGGGAAAGTTCGCCTTTGGCACCTTTGACGGTAACATGACTGCCCTCGTGGGTGAGAGTAGTGCCGCTTGGAAGAGTGATGGGTGAATTACCAATGCGTGACATAACTTACCAAATTTGACAAATAATTTCTCCGCCGACTCCGGCTTTTTTGGCTTCTCTATCAGTAAGGATTCCCTGGGAGGTGGTTAGGATAATGGAACCGTGGCCAGAGAGAGTAACGGGAATGCTGTGGGCGTTGACGTAGATACGTCGACCTGGTTTACTGATACGTTTGACTTGAGTGATGGCCGGGTCGTTGGCTTGATAGCGGAGGGCAAGGCGTAAATGAGTGTGTCCGGCCAGAGAGGTGTCTTCGACTGATTCCAGATAGCCAAGACTTTTTAGCTTGTGGGCAACAGCGGTTTTTAGTTTGGAATGGGGAACGTCAACGTGTTTTTTGTTGGCTAAGTAGGCGTTTCTGATTCTGGTGAGCATGTCGGCTAAAGGATCGGTCATGTTTTGTTTAAATAAAGTGTATAAATTACCAGCTACTTTTGGTGACACCGGGAAGTTCACCTTTAAGGGCAAATTCACGGAAACAAAGACGACAGAGACCGAAATAGCGCATATAGGCGCGGGGACGACCGCATCTTTGACAACGATTAATTTTTCTGGAGGAGAACTTGGGAGTTCTTTTGGATTTGACGATGAGTGAAGTTTTGGCCATATTTTTAGTTAGTTGTTGATTTGACAAAAGGAACACCCAGCAAGGAAAGTAATTCTCTTGCCTGTTGATCAGATTGAGTGTTGGTCACTAGGGTAATTTGCAAACCCCGAATGGTGTCAATTTTATCATAGTTTATTTCAGGGAAAATAATCTGTTCTGTGAGACCAAAATTATAGTTACCTTGACCATCAAAGGAAGTGTCGGGCAGACCCTGAAAATCCTTGACCCGAGGCAAGACGATGCTGACAGTTTTATCGAGGAATTGATACATGCGCTCTCCGCGGAGAGTAACACTAACGCCAACCAAGTCTCCAGCGCGGAGTTTGAAACCGGCAATGGACTTTTTGGCTCGGCGCAAAGCTGGCTTTTGGCCGGTTATGGCAGAGATTTGCTCGACAACGTTGGCGACGGCTTGGTCGCGGTGTTGGTCATCAGTGACACCTACATTGACAATAATTTTTACCAATTTTGGCAAGGCTAGAGGGTTTTTTATAGCAAATTCTTTAGCTAATTTTGGGGCGATAGTTTCTTGGTATTTTTGTCTGAGTCGGTTCATAGAAGTTATTTAGATTTATTTTTAGCTGAAGAGGTTTTTTTGTTTTGTCTAGACTTAGGAGTGGTCTTGGAGGCAGGTTTATCGAGTTCGGTACCAGATTTTTTAGCAATGCGGATTTTACCCCCTTGGGGCAAGAGTTTGTAGCCGATGCGGGTGGGCACTTTTGCAACCGGGTCGATGAGGGCGACGTTAGAGGTGGGTAGGGGTCGCTCCATTTCAAAGATGCCGCCTTCTACTCCTTGACGGGGTTTAAGATGACGCTTGTAGAGATTAGTCCCTTTGACAACGACGCGGTTTTTACCGGGCAAGATGCGGGAGATTTCTCCTTTTTTGCCTTTGTCTTTGCCGGCAGTAACGATGACTTGGTCGCCGAGTTTAAATTTCATAGATCCTTTAGAGAACTTCCGGTGCTAATGAAGCAATTTTGTTGTAGCCGGCTTCTTTGACCTCACGGGCAATTGGGCCAAAGATACGAGTGGCAAGAGGGGTTTTGGTGCGGGCGTTTTCAATGATGACCACGGCATTATCGTCAAAACGGATAGCGGTGCCGTCTGAGCGGCGAGTTTCTTTTTTGGTGCGGACAACGACGGCTTTGACCATTTGGCCTTTTTTAATTTGACCTTGAGGCTCAGCTTGAATTACAGAGGCGGTAATGTGGTCGCCGATGTAGCCGAAGCGACGGGAAGAACCACCGTGAACTTGGATTAGTCGGAGACGACGTGCACCGGAGTTGTCGGCAACGCGAAGAACTGAGCGAAGTTGGATCATTGTTGCTCCTTGGTGGGGATAGTAGCTTTTTGATTGACTTCGACGATTATCCAACTTTTGGTTTTACTAAAAGGCCTAGAAGGGCTGATGGTGACAAGGTCACCGATACCGACGCCTTTTTCGTCATGAACAAGGTATTTTTTGGTACGTTTGACGGTTTTTTTATAGACGGGGTGCTGCCAACGGGATTCAATCGAAACGACAGCGGTTTTTTCCATACGATTGCTGATAACGGTGCCGGTTAAAGTTTTCATGTTAGCTTGCTTGTTTTTGGCTGATAATGGTATTGATGATGGCAATTTGGTGTTTTAAGTTGGAAGCAGATTTAAGGTTTTTTTCTTTGCCAATTTGAATTAAGTGTCGGGTTTGAACCAGTTGGCGACGGAGATTGGCTAATTGGCTCTGAAGCTCGGTAACACTGGATTGGTGGAGTTTGGCTTTGGCTTGGGATTTCATATTTTATTCCTTAGAGATAAGGATAGTTTTCATAGGAATTTTATGTGAGGCTTTTCTTAAAGCTTCGAAGGCTATTTCCGGAGTGACGCCTGAGACCTCGAAGAGGACACGGCCGGGTTTGATGACGGCTACGTAAGACTCGATGTCGCCTTTGCCGGAACCCATTTTGGTACCAGCACCTTTTTTGGTAATCGGTTTATCGGGGAAAATGCGGATCCACATTTTACCACTTCTTTTAGTAGTAGCCGAGATCTTTTTGCGGGCAGCTTCGATTTGGCGGGAGTTAAGCCAACCACGCTCAACGGCTTTGATGGCAAATTCACCAAAATTAATTTGGTTGCCTCGAGTGGCAACACCAGAGCGTTTGCCGCGAAAGTCTTTTCGGTATTTGCGTTTTTTGGGTTGTAACATTAGTTGATTTCTCCTTTGTAAACCCAAACCTTGATGCCAACGTAGCCAGATTTAGTTAGAGCTGGCGATTGGGCGTAATCGATATCAGCGCGCAGGGTTTGAGTAGGAACTGTGCCTTTAGTGTAGGTTTCGGTTCGGCCAATTTCTGCACCTGCTATTCTACCAGATAGGACAATCTTGATACCTTTGGCGCCAGATTGCATAGCCCGATCGAGAGCCATGGAAACTGCACGTCGGTGAGGATAACGTTTGGAAAGCTGATCTTTGAGGCGTTCGACGACGAGGATGGCTGAGGTCTCGGGATTTTTAACTTCGATAATTTCGTCTAAATCTATTTTAGGAGCATGGGCGTCGCGAGGATTGATGTGGAGGAGTTTTTGAATGTCTTTTTTAAGTTGTTCAAGATTAGAGCCACCTCGACCGATGACAACACCTGGACGGGAGACATGGATACGAATGCCGATTTTTTTAACAGAGCGCTCAATTTGAACTTGAGTGATGCCGGCGGAGCGAAGCCGTTCTTCAAGAAAGCGACGGAGTTTGACATCTTCCAGGGCATTAGCCTGATAAGACTTAGGGTCGGCGTACCAACGAGATTTCCAGGTGTAGAAGCTGCCGAGGCGAAAGCCGTGAGGATTTACTTTTTGTCCCATAAGTTCCTAAGTTTATTTTGTAGTTTTTTTAGTAGTTGATGACTGGGTGGGCTTGGTAGAAGGTGGCGTGGACACCTTGGGGGTTAAGGTGATAAGAATATGACTGGTGCGTTTGAGAATGGTGTGGGCTCTACCTCTTGAGACAGCCTGGAAGCGTTTGAGAATGGGGCCTTCGTTGATCTGGATACTATCAAGCTTTAGATTCTCAGGTTTAAGGTTGTAGTTGGTGGAAGCGTTGGCTACTGCCTGGTTGAGAACCCGGTAAAGTTCTTGAGCTGATTTGACTTTGATAAACTGAAGTTGTTCCAAAGCCTGGTCCAAGGGTAACTGGCGCAGTGAATCGGCGGTGCGACGGAGTTTTTGCGGGGTAATTCTAATGGATTTGGCTTGAGCGGTAATTTTCATAATAAGTTTTAAGTTTTAGTAAGCAAGCGCTTAACGATAGTGCCATGGCTTCTGAAAGTTCTGGTGGGGGCAAATTCTCCTAGTCGATGGCCAACCATGGATTCGTTGACGAAGACTTCCTTAAAGTCGCGGCCGGTGTGGACAAGAAATGTGTGGCCGACAAATTCCGGGGGAATTTGAGAAGCACGGGCCCAAGTTTTGATAGGCTGTTTTTGGCCGGAGTCTTTTTGACGTTCAACTTTGAGAAGAAGTTTGGGGTCGATAAATGGTCCTTTTTTTGCTGAGCGAGCCATGTTTATTTTTTCCTACGGTCTTTAATAATGTATTTGTCAGAATATTTACGGCTGGTACGAGTCTTTTTACCCAGTGTGGGCTTGCCCCAAGGGGTCTTGGGGTGCTTGAGACCAACTCCAGAACGACCTTCACCGCCACCGTGGGGGTGGGAGCCAGGATGTTGAGCAGTGCCCCGGACAGCGGGACGCCAACCCATATGGCGGCGGCGACCGGCATTACCGAGACTGACGTTGGAATGTTCGACGTTACTGACCTGGCCGATGGTGGCGTGACAGGAGATGTTGATCAGGCGAATCTCTTTGCTGGGCATCATTACAGCGGCAAAATTACCTTCTTTGGATTGAATGGTAGCGGAAGAGCCAGCGGAGCGAACCAGTTGGGCACCCTTGCCTGGTGTTAATTCAAGGTTGTGAATTGGAGTACCGACAGGGATATTTTCAAGGGGCATGGAATTGCCTGGTTTAATATCGGCTTTGGCTGAGGAGATGATGGTGTCGCCGATTTTTAGGTGGGTGGGGGCGAGGATGTAGCGTTTGTCGCCATCGGCGTAAACAACAAGAGCAATATGCGAGGAGCGGTTGGGGTCGTATTCAATAGAACTGATGCGGCCTAAAATATCAGGTTTGTTGCGTTTGAAATCGATAAGACGCAGTAGGCGTTTGTGGCCTCCGCCCCGGTGCCTGATGGTGACACGACCCGAGGAATTGCGGCCAGAGGATTTCTTGACACGACCTGAAGTCAGCCCTTTTTGGGGTGAATTGCTGTTGCCGAGAGCGTGAGCGGTGGAACGAGAGTAGTGGCGACGGCCGGGAGTGGTGGGTCTGTGTTGAGTAATAGCCATAGTTAGTCTTGATCCAGTTCAAAAAGATTGATTTTATCACCGGCTTTGAGCGTGATACGAGCTTTCTTGGAATCGGGACGAACTCGAGTTTGTCGAGTTTTGGGGAGCCTGTAAGCTTTGCCGGCAAGTTTAGCGGTGTTAACGGAGATAACCTTAACTTGATATTGCTGCTCCACTGCCTGTTTAATCTGGTCTTTGGTGGCAGAAAGATCGACCTCGAAGGTAAAGACATTGACAGAGGCGTCTTTAAGGCTTTTTTCGGTAATAATGGGTTGCTTGAGAATGTAGGTTAAGTTCATAATAAAGTGGTTGAGTTTAAGTAAACTGATTGGAGTTTGTCAAGACTCTCGGGGGTAAAGACAAGGTGTTTGGCATTGATGACTTCAAAGGCGTTGAGACGGGAGGCTTGAGTAACTGAAATTTGAGGCAAGTTGGCTGAGAAGCGGATAAGAGGAGTATCTGAGGTGGGCAAAACTAGGAGTATTGAAGGGGCTTGGGGAAGGAGTTTTTTGATAACATTTTCGAGTGATTTGGTGGAGTCAACGGCAGATTCAAGACCTGACACCACGGATAAGTTGGAAGCTTGGGTGGAAAGTGCTTGAAAAAGAGCTTGGCGACGAAGAGTTTTACTTAGACGAAGCTGGTAGTTTTCCATACCGGTGGGTCCGTGGGCTTGGCCACCACCGACAAAAATGGGGGCTTTTCTGGAGCCGTGACGAGCACGACCAGTGCCTTTTTGGCGCCAGACTTTGGCAGTAGTACCCACGACTTCACCTCGAGATTTAGCCCGTTTGGTACCTTGGCGCTGGCGGGTAGAATAGACGTGGAGATATTGCGCCATAACAACTGGATTAAGAGGGACTGAAAAAATTGTCTCAGGAAGGGTGACGGTTGAGGCCTTAGTACCGGTTGGGGTTAAAACTTTAAGTTTCATAGTTATTCAGTTTCAGGGGTTTGATTGGTATCGGGAGTGGGAGAATCGGTTGAGGTGGTATTTGGGTTGGTGTCAGGGGTTGGGGAGTCCTGGGAATCAGGTGTCGGTGTTTGAGGGGTGGGGCTATCGGAGAGTAAACCAGGGAAAGTGGTATTGCCAGTGATGGTGATAGAAACCAAGCTTTGAAAATGTCCGGGGAGGGAACCTTTAAGCCAAACCTCTTTATTTTGGTCATCGACTTTAACGATGATGAGATTTTTGACGGTAAAACGTTGGTTGCCGTAACGGCCAGCCATTTTTTTGCCTTTATAGACTCGGCCTGGAGTGGTACCTTGGCCAATGGAGCCAGGAGCCCGGTGACGGTCGGACTGACCATGAGTACGAGGGCCGCCAGCAAATCCCCAGCGTTTGATGACACCGGCAAAACCGCGACCTTTGGAATAGCCGACTACTTTGACTTGGTCACCAACTTTTAGGTGTTGTGTAGGCTGGATCTCTTGGTTGAGGGAGGCATCTTCGATGGGTGTTTCTAGGCGGATTTCGCGAAGATGACGAGGAGTGGTTTTGAGTTTGAGTTGGTCAAATTTTGCTCGAAGGGGTTTAGTAAGGCGTTGAGGAAGCTGTTGGCCAAAGGCAACTTGAAGTGCGGTATAGCCGTCCGAGTCGGTGGACTTAATCTGGGTAAGAGTAAGTGGGTGGGTTTTTACCACAGTGATGGGCAGGCGCTTGCCGGATTGGTCCCACGCCTGGGTCATGTGAGTTTTGGTGCCGAAAAATGTTTTAATCATAAAAAAAGGCCGAAACGGCCAGGTTTCCCGTTTCTAATCTGTGTATGGTTTTTAACTGTAGAGCAAAGCTACTCCTTGACTGTTAGTAGGTGCCCGAAACCAGAATGGTTACATTTTGATTTCAATACCAACTCCGGCGGGCAGTTCGAGATGCATGAGGGCATCGATGGTTTTTCCGGTTGGTTCTTTGATGTCGATGAGACGCTTGTGGGTGAGAATTTGAAAGTGTTCTTGAGCGTCTTTATCGGTATGGGGTGAGACCACAACGGCAAATCTTTTCCGATGGGTGGGCAGAGGGACAGGACCGACGACTTTAGCACCAGTTCCCAGGGCAGTTTCGAGGATTTTCTTGGCGGCTTCGTCGATGACGCGGTGGTCGAAGCTTTTGAGCCGGACCCTAATTCTACCTGCTGCCATAAAGTCTCCTTAAAGAGCATCAATCCCGGCTTTGAGACCGGGATTGATAAAAGAATTTTATTTTAAAATCTTAGTAATAACGCCGGCACCGACGGTCTTGCCACCTTCACGGATAGCAAAGCGAAGTCTTTCTTCGACGGCGACGGGGACGATGAGTTTGGCAGTCATTTTGGCATTGTCACCCGGCATGACCATTTCGACACCTTCGGGAAGATTGATTTCCCCGGTAACGTCGGTGGTGCGAATGTAAAACTGAGGTCGGTAGCCACTAAAGAAAGGAGTATGACGACCACCTTCTTCTTTGGTGAGGATGTAAACTTCGGCTTCGAACTCGGTGTGAGGGGTGATAGAGTTGGGTTTGGTCAAGACTTGACCACGCTCGATGTCGTCTTTTTCAACTCCGCGAAGGAGAATGCCGACATTGTCACCGGCTTGACCGGAATCGAGGGTTTTTCTAAACATCTCCACACCAGTAACGGTGGATTTTTTGGATTGTTTGAGTCCGACGATTTCAATCTCTTCACCAACTTTGACTTGGCCTCGGTCGATACGACCGGTAGCCACAGTGCCACGGCCTTTGATGGAGAAGACATCTTCAACTGCCATCAAAAAGGGTTTATCAACGTCTCGCTCAGGAAGAGGCACGTATTCATCAACAGTTTTCATGAGTTCGAGGATACCTTTTTGAGCTTCGGCGTCGCCTTCCAGGGCTTTGAGGGCGGAAACCCGAACGATAGGAGTTTCATCACCGTTATATTTGTATTTGGTGAGAAGTTCACGGATTTCGAGTTCAACAAGATCAAGAAGCTCGGGATCGTCGACGGCGTCAACTTTGTTAAGAGCAACGACGATGCGAGGCACACCGACTTGATTGGCCAGAAGAATGTGTTCACGAGTTTGAGGCATAGGACCGTCGGTAGCGGCGACAACTAAAATGGCACCATCCATTTGAGCGGCACCAGTAATCATGTTTTTAACGTAGTCGGCGTGTCCGGGAGCATCGATGTGAGCGTAGTGGCGGTTTTCGGTTTCGTACTCCATGTGAGAAACGTTAATGGTGACACCGCGTTCTCGCTCTTCGGGGGCCTTGTCGATGTCTTCAAATTTCATAGCTTTAGCTAAACCTTGGGTAGCAAGAGTGGTGGTAATGGCGGCGGTAAGAGTGGTTTTGCCATGATCGACGTGGCCGATGGTCCCAATATTAACGTGGGGTTTGCTGCGTTGGAATTGCTTGCTGTCAGACATAGTTCTCCTTAAATATTTTATTTAGGACACAATAATTAATTATTATTTGTCAGAGTCAGATTTGCGGGTTGAATTTACGATGGATGAGGTGATGTTTCCAGGGACTTCGTCGTAGTGACTAGGCTCCATGTAATAACTAGCTCGACCCTGGGTCATGCTTCGGAGTATTGTAGCATACTTGCCTAACTCTGCCAAGGGAACCAGAGCATGAATAATTCTGGTTTTGCCTCGAGTTTGAGTGTCTTGGATTTGAGCACGCTTGCTGGAGAGGTCGCCGATGATATCACCCATATAGTCTTCAGGGCTGGTGACTTCTACTTTCATGATGGGCTCGAGGAGGATGGGGTCGGCGGCTTTTGAAGCTTGTTGGAACGCGTAGGACCCGGCAATTTTGAAGGCAATTTCACTGGAATCAACTTCGTGGAAAGAACCATCGTAAACGATTACTTGAATATCGACCATGGGATAACCGGCTACAACGCCGTTTTCCATGGCTTCTTGAATACCCTTTTGGATGGCGGGTATGAACTCAGCGGGTATTGCTCCACCTTTGACTTGATTTAAGAATTCGAAACCTTCACCGCGAGTTTTAGGCTCAATTTTGATAAGACAATGACCGTATTGACCCCGGCCACCAGATTGGCGAATGTATTTACCTTCACCTTCGGCATATTTTTTGATGGTTTCGCGGTAGGCAACTTGAGGCTCACCAACGTTGGCGTCAACTCGGAATTCGCGTTTGAGACGATCAACGAGGATTTCGAGCTGGAGTTCACCGACACCGGCAATTAGGGTTTGGCCCGTTTCTGGGTTGACTTTAATTTGGAATGTAGGATCTTCTTCAGCGAGTTTGTTGAGAGCTAAACCCATTTTTTCCTGGTCGGATTTGGTTTTGGGTTCGATGGCAAGAGAAATGACAGGCTCGGCAAAAGTGATGCCCTCAAACATGATGGGTTCGTTTTGATTACTTAAGGTATCACCGGTGGCGGTTGATTTGAGCCCGACAATAGCGACAATTTCTCCGGCCAAAGCTTCTTTGATCTCTTCTCTGGTGTTAGCATGCATGAGCAAGAGGCGGCCGACACGCTCTTTTTCGCCTTTAGTGGCGTTGTAGACATAGGAGCCTGAAGAGAGTTTGCCAGAGTAAACACGAGCGAAGGTGAGTTTGCCCACATGAGGGTCGGTTTGAATTTTAAAGGCTAAGGCTGAGAATTTTTCATCTGGGACTAATTGGCGGATCTCCTCGGCGCCAGTTTCAGGATTAATGCCTTTGATTTCTTTAATGTCCTGAGGAGATGGAAGGTATTCGACGACTGCATCGAGAAGAAGTTGGACACCTTTGTTTTTGAGGGAAGAGCCGCACATGATGGGGACAAGATCGTAGCTGATGGTGGCTCGGCGAAGAGCAGCTTTGATTTCGTTAACGGGGATTTCTTGGCCGTTTAAATATTTTTCGAGAAGGGCATCGTCGGTTTCGGCGATTTGTTCAATAAGGCGTTGGCGATATTCCTGAACCTGGTCTTTCATGTCGGCGGGAATATCGTCGGAGAGGGTGTATTTAGCACCAGTTTGATCGCTTTCCCAGATGACAGTTTTTTGTTCGAGGAGTAAAACAACACCTCTGAAGGTGTTTTCAACACCAATGGGAAGAGTGATGATAGCGGGATTGGCGCCGAGTTTTTGATGAACATCTTCGACTGTGGCAAAAAAGTCGGCTCCCAGCTTGTCCATTTTGTTGACGAAACAAATGCGAGGCACGTGGTATTTATCGGCTTGTCTCCAAACAGTTTCAGATTGAGATTGGACACCTTCTTCGGCATCAAGAACGGTAACACCACCGTCTAGAACACGGAGTGAACGTTCGACTTCGGCAGTGAAGTCGATGTGGCCAGGGGTGTCGATGATGTTGAAGCGGTAAGGGGTTTGGGGGAGGTGAGTGTCAAGTGCGGGAGTCCAGAAGGTAGTGGTGGCCGCAGAAACGATAGTAATACCTCTTTCTCGCTCTTGATCCATCCAATCCATTTGAGTGTCACCTTCGTGGACTTCACCAAGTTTGTAGGTCTTGCCGGTGTAGTAAAGAATGCGCTCGGTAGTGGTGGTTTTACCGGCGTCGATATGGGCGATTATGCCGATGTTACGGATGTGTTCAAGGGGTAAATCCCGTTGTTGAGGTTTGGCTTGGGCCATAGAAATAGCTTAAAAAAATAATAAAAAGAGTCTGAGACTCTAACGGACTACCAGCGGAAGTGGGCAAAAGCCTTGTTGGCTTCGGCCATTTTGTGGGAGTTAATCTTTTTTTGAACGGCTCCACCTTCACCATTGGCTGCATCGAGCAATTCGGCTGCGAGTTTTTGTGAGAAGGTATGAAACTCTCGGTTAGGGCGCTTGCCAGCTTCGGAAACTAACCATCGAATAGCCAAAGATGTGCCCCGGTTGGTTCTGACTGGTGTTGGGACCTGATAAGCGGCTCCACCAACGCGGCGAGAACGAACTTCCATTTGAGGGATGATATTTTTAAGGGCTAAATCTAGAACCTCGAGAGCATCTTGTTTGGTCTCTTGGGAAACTAGATCCAATGCCTCATAAACTTGAGCTTGGGCCACGGTTTTTTTACCTGACTTCATAGCTCGATTAATAAGTTTGGCCACGGTGCGATTGGCAAACTTTGGATCTGGATTGTTGGGGCGAGGACGTATAGTTTTTGAGCGAGCCATAGTTTTGTATTTGATTTATTAGGATGCAGCAGCAGTGTCGCCAGAGGGAGTAGCAGCATCTTTGCGGCTGCCTTCTTTGGCGGTGCCGTATTTGCTACGGGAAGTTTTTCTGCCTTGGACCCCGGCACAGTCATATTTGCCACGAACGATATGATATTTGACACCTGGCAAGTCCTTAACACGACCGCCACGAACCAAGACGATTGAGTGTTCGGCAAGATTGTGGCCTTCTCCCTGGATGTAGGCTGTGATTTCCTGACGGTTACTTAGGCGGACACGAGCGACTTTACGAAGAGCGGAGTTGGGTTTTTTGGGAGTCATGGTTTTTACCAAGACACAAACGCCACGTTTTTGGGGGTTGGTGGCAGAAGAGATGTAGCGATTGATGGAATTGTAGTTTTTTCGCAGAGCTGCAGCTTTGACCTTTTTGGGCTTGGAGCGGCGACCTTTTCTGATAAGTTGATTTATGGTTGGCATATGAGTAAAAGATTTTACTTGATTTGGATCAAAAAAACAGCGGAGGACCGCTGCTTGTTTCGGTCTTCTCGACTGATTTTTTAATGTCAGGAGTTGTGAACTGGCATTACGGCGTATTGTACCAAAGTTTTCTCCGAGTGGCTAGAGGAGATTAGGCAACAATTGCAGCCCGCTTCGGATTGCTGGGAATCAGACGGCCGATAATGACGTTTTCTTTGAGGCCTAAGAGTTCATCTTCTTTACCCTCGGCAGCTGCGTTAGTGAGAACAGAGGTAGTGTGTTGGAAAGAAGCGGCTGAAAGCCAAGAAGCGGTGTAGAGAGCAGAATTGGTGATACCCAAAAGGATGACTTGAGCGCTGGAGGGTTCACCGCCTTCGGCCATAACTTGATTGTTTTCCTCTTCAAAGCGGCTCTTATCGACGATTTCTCCAGGTAAAAAGCTGGTATCGCCGGTAGTTTCGATTTTAACTTTGTCGCACATCTTTCTGATGATGACTTCGAAGTGCCTGTCGTTGATAGTAATACCTTGAGATTCATAGACGGCCTGAATGGCGCTTAAGAGATATTCCTGGGTTTGACGAAGACCGCGAATATCGAGTAATTGTTTGACATCCAGAGGACCAGTGCTGAGTTCTTGACCTACGTCGACCAAATCACCGTCAGCAACCTTGAGAATGTTGGTTAAAGGAATGGTATAGGTTTTTTCTTCGACAGGTTTGCTGGTAGTTTTGACAGTGACGAGGTAGCCCCGATCGGTTTCTTCAACAGAGACTTTACCGGACAATTCGCTGATGGGGGCGGCAAATTTGGGTGAGCGAGCCTCAAAAAGTTCTTCGACACGGGGAAGACCTTGGGTAACGTCTAAACCAACGATACCACCGGCGTGCTTGACACGCATGGTGAGCTGAGTGCCTGGCTCACCAATGCTTTGGGCAGCGATGACGCCAGCCGGGATACCGATTTCAGCCGGTTTTTTAGTGGAGAAATCCCAACCATAACATTTAGCGCACAAGCCAATATGAGATTGGCAGGTAAGCGGGGAGTAGACATCGACAGATTTGACACCAGCGGCATCAAGAGCATCGGCTAATTCCTCATCGATTAAATCGCCAGCTTTGGCTAAAGTTTTGGTTGAGTTTGGTGCCTTAACAGAAGAGGCGAGGAAGCGGCCGACAAGGCGGTGTTTGAAGAGTTTTTCGCGGGGTCCTTGAGCTTCGATGGTAATGAAATCTGAGGTACCACAGTCTTCTTGACGAATGATAGCATCGTGGGCGACGTCAACGAGACGGCGAGTGAGATAACCAGCATCGGCAGTTTTTAGCGCGGAGTCGGTTAAACCTTTTCTGGAGCCGCGGGAAGAAGTGACGTATTCAAAAATGGATAAGCCTTCTCTGAAGTTACTTTTGGTGGGGAGCTCGACAATTTTTCCAAGTGGATCGACAACGAGACCGCGCATGGCTGCAAGTTGTTTGACTTGATCTTTGCTGGCACGAGTACCACCAGATTCAATGATGATTTTGACCGCGTTGGTTGGCGAGAAATTTTGCCAGGTTCGATCGGCGATTTCGTCGGTGGTTTGAATCCAAATTTCATTACTGAGACGGCGTTTTTCTTCAAGAGTAATGAGTCCTTCTTTGTAGTTTTCTTGAATGTCTTCCGCTTTATTATTGGCGGCTTCAATGAGATTTTGTTTTTCGTCGATCATGACACAGTCATCTACGGAAACGGATAAGCCAGAAATGGTGGCGCCACGGAAGCCTAAGTTTTTAAGATCATCTATTAATTTGGTGGTTTCCTGTCTGGTACACTTGGCAATCGAAAGACGGATGAGATCTTTGATACTCCCAGCATTGATGGCTCGGTTTTGGAAAGGTATGGCTTCAGGCATGAGTTCGTTGAACTGAATACGGCCGATAGTGGTAGAAATAATTGTGGCTGGTTTACCAAATTCTGTAACCAAGCGAACTTTGATGGGTTGGCGTAAGGTTACCTGTGACAGAGAATGAGCAAGTAAAGCTTCTTCGGCAGAACCAAAGATTGAGGGATGAGGCTGTGAGTCTGGATCAATAGAGGTGAGGAAGTAGCAACCGAGGGCCATGTCTTTGTTGGGGATAGTGATGGGGGAGGAGTCGGCGGGCTTGAGGAGGTTGTTACCTGGCATCATCAATTCTTTGGCTTCCTCGATGGATTTTTTGGAGAGAGGAACGTGAACTGCCATCTGGTCTCCATCGAAGTCAGCATTATAGCCGGAACAAACAGTGGGGTGAATCCGGATGGCGCTACCTTCTACCAAGATGGGGTAGAAAGCTTGGATACCGAGCTTGTGAAGTGTGGGGGCACGATTGAGGAGGACGGGGTGGTCGGTGATGATGTCCTCGAGTATGTCAAAGACCTCTGGGGTGCGGCGTTCGATTGCGTGCTTGGCGGATTTGACGTTGGGAGCAATCCCGTGTTTGATTAATTCGCGGAGAACGTAAGGCTTGAAAAGCTCAAGGGCCATGTCTTTGGGAATACCACATTGATTAAGCTGAAGTTCGGGACCGACGACAATGACGGAGCGGCCTGAGTAGTCGACTCTTTTACCCAACAGATTTTGGCGGAAGCGACCCTGCTTGCCTTTGAGCATGTCGGAAAGGGAGCGGAGAGGTTTTCTGGTAGCGCGTCTGCTGGTGCGAGATTGAGAAGAGTCGATGAGGGCATCGACGGACTCTTGGAGCATACGCTTTTCGTTTCTTAAAATGATTTCGGGAGCACCAAGATCGATAAGGTGCTTGAGGCGGTTGTTACGGTTGATGACGCGACGATAAAGGTCGTTAAGGTCGGAGGTGGCAAAACGGCCTCCAGAGAGTTGAACCATGGGGCGTAGGTCCGGAGGGATGACGGGGAGATTTTTGGTGATCATCCAGGAGGGGGCAATGTTGGCTTTCTTAAAACCTTCGGCTACACGAAGTCTTTTAGTGGCTTTGATGCGTTTTTGGCCGGTGCTACTTTGGATTTCGGAGCGAAGCTTGGAGATGAGTTTTTCTAAATCGACGTCTTTGATAAGTTCAACTACTGATTCGGCACCCATGCCGACACGAAGGAAATCGACGGCGTCATATTGGGCGAGCTTGAGGTATTCATCCTCGGTAAGGAGAGATTTTTTCTTGGTGCGCTTGACCATGTCGGCGATGGCTTTATAGACAGCTTGGGCGTTGTCAATTTCGGTAGCAAGTTCGTCCTTGATGGAAAGGATGGCTTGTTTGGTTTTGACTTTTTGCTCTTCGACGGTGAGAAGTTGTTGATCGGTGTTGGTGATTTTGGCTTTGATGTCCTTGATGGCATCTTTGCCAAGTTGTTTGGCGGTTTCAATTTCTTCTTTGGCTTTTTGGCGAAGTTGTTCTTCTTGCTCTTGAAGAGAGTCTTGCAGTCTAATAAATACTTCTTCTTTTTTGTCAGCGTTGACTTCAAGAACAACGTATTGGGCAAAATATATGACGTTACTTAAATTTCTAGGGGAGATGTTTAAAAGGAGGCTGAGTTTGGAGGGAGTGCCTTTAAAGAACCAGATATGGGCCACGGGGGAGGCCAGAGAAATGTGACCCATGCGTTCACGGCGGACGCGAGATTGGGTGACTTCGACACCGCATTTGTCACAGATGATACCTCGATAGCGGATTCTTTTGTATTTGCCACAATAACATTCCCAGTCTTTGACGGGACCAAAGATGCGTTCACAAAAAAGGCCATTTTTCTCGGGTTTGAGAGTGCGATAGTTGATGGTCTCGGGTTTGGTGACTTCACCATGGGACCAGGATTTAATGACCTCGGGAGAGGCTATTTGGATTTTAAGACCGTTGAAATCGACAATGTTACGCATAGTTTCCTGAAGCTGACTGTTAACTTATTGCCCGGCGACTTGGGCTTCGGCCAATTCCTCTTCATCAGGTTCCTGTGAAGAAGTGTCCTCAGTTTCGTCTGAATCTGGTGTCTGGGGAGAAGTGGTTTCTTCATCCGCAACTTCGACTTCAGCTTCGATGACCCGAGTGGGGACGACATCAAGACTGAGGGAATTTAATTCTTTGACTAAAACTTTGAATGACTCGGGAATGTTAGACTCGGGAATGGGTGAATCCTTGACGATGGCTTCGAAGGCCTTGGCTCTACCAACGACATCGTCTGATTTGATGGTGAGCATTTCTTGAAGGGTGTGAGCGGCTTGGTGGGCTTCGAGGACCCACACTTCCATTTCTCCTAAACGCTGACCACCCATCTGGGCTTTTCCACCGAGAGGTTGCTGGGTGACTAAGGAGTAAGGACCGGTGGAGCGGGCGTGGATTTTATCTTCTACCATGTGGCTTAATTTGAGAATGTAGCCGACGCCAACCACGGTGGATTGGTGATAGGCTTCTCCGGTACGACCGTCAAAAAGAGTGGTTTTACCATTTTCGGGAAGGCCGGCTTTTTTAAGTTCGTCTTGAATGAGGTTTTCAGAAATTTCTTCAAAAACTGGTAAAGCGACTTTGTAACCCATTTTTTGGGCAGCCCAGCCCAGGTGGGCTTCTAGAAGCTGGCCCATGTTCATACGGGCAAGAACTGAAAGAGGTGAAATGATGATATCAACCGGAGTGCCGTCTTCCAGATAAGGCATGTCGGCAACGGGGACAATTTTGCTGATAACCCCTTTGTTACCGTGGCGACCGGCTAATTTGTCACCAACAGTGACTTTTCGAGTTTGAGCGACACGGACGACGACTTTTTTGAGGACGCCGGGGTCGAGTTCGTCGCCTTCGTCCCGGTCAAGGACTTTAACATCGATAACGGTACCGGATTGACCATGAGGCATACGAAGAGAAGTGTCGCGGACCTCGCGGGCTTTTTCTCCGAAAATGGCTCGAAGCAGGCGCTCTTCTGGAGTGAGTTCAGTTTCACCTTTGGGGGCGATTTTGCCGACGAGGATATCGTTACTGGTAACGTTACTGCCGATGGCGACCACGCCATCTTCGCTGAGGTTGGCAAGATCGGCTTCACCGACGTTGGGGATATCTCGAGTGAGTTCTTCCGGACCCAGTTTGGTATCCATAACGTAGGCTTCGTGTTCGTTAATATGGATGGAGGTTAAGAGATCTTGATGAACGACCCGGTCTGAGATAACAATGGCGTCTTCGTAGCCTAAGCCATCGAGAGAGGCGTAGGCGATGGTGAGGTTTTGGCCTAAGGCGAGTTCTCCAGATTCAGAGGCAGGTCCATCGATGATAAGCTCACCTTTGGCGACTTTATCACCAACAAAGACAACCGGATTTTGGGAATAACAAGTACTTTGAGCGGAACGGATAAATTTTTGGAGATAGTAAGTTTCGGTGTTGCCGTCGAGATGGATGTACTCACGTTGACTGTCGGGGTTATCATCGATTTTTTGGTTAGAGTCAACTTTGATGACGACTTTTTGACCGTCAACATAGGTAACCTCGCCGGCATGACGGGCGTAGATAGCGCGTTGCATGGCTTGGACGACGACACTTTCCATACCGGTGCCCACAATAGGAGCCTCGGGTTTAATTAAAGGAACAGCCTGGCATTGCATATGAGTGCCCATGAGAGCACGATTGGCTTCGTCGTGGCTAATGAAGGGGATGAGAGAGGCAGAAGTGCCCACAACTTGGCGGGAGACGACGTCAATATATTCAACTTGTTCGACTGAAGCTTCAAGGAATTCCCCCTGATAGCGTACCGGCACCCAATCTTTGGTAATAAAGCCTTTCTCGTCGATGTCGACTTCGGCATGAGTAACGTAGTGGTCTTCTTCTTCGTCAGCCTGAAGGTAGACGATGTCTCCGGTGACTTGCATGCGGGTTTGTTTACCTTGAGTAGTTTTGATAACTTTTCGATAAGGGGCTTCTAGAAAGCCATACGGGTTGATGCGGGTGTAAAGGGCCATGTAGGTAACTAGACCAATATTGGGTCCCTCGGGCGAGCGGACGGGGCAGATACGCGAATACTGAGAGGCGTTAATGTCACGCATGCTAAAGGAGGCGCGTTCTCGAGTAACTCCACCTGAGCCCATAACAGAGAGGCGACGGAGGTTGTCGATTTCGGAGAGGGGGTTGGTTTGGTCTAGGATGGTAGAAAGGCGGTTTCGTCGGAAAAACTCACTGATGGTGGCGATGATGGGACGGGCATTTACCAGACTTGAAGGGGTGATAGTTTCGTCGGTTTTGGTGAGAGACATTTTTTCTCTAATGGAGCGCTCTAAACGAAGCATGCCGACACGGAAAGCAGCATTGGCAACTAGTTCACCAACTCGGCGAACACGGCGATTGCTTAAATGATCAATGTCGTCCACTTTGCCTTGACCGTTTTGAAGACCAATGAGGTATTTAAGTGAGGAGACAATGTCTTGGTTGGTGAGGGTGTGGTTGGTGGGGGCAGTTTCTTTATCGTGTTTGAGACGACGATTAAGCTTGTAGCGGCCGACTTCACCAAGATCGTAGCGGCGAGGATCGAAAAACATTTGTTTGAGAAGTTCGGCAGCGTTATCTAAAACGGCGGGTTCGCCGGGGCGCATGCGCTGATAGATTTCGATGAGAGCTTCTTCACGGGACTTGGTAGGATCTTTGGCAAGAGTGGCGTGTATGAAAGAATTGTCGAGGTCGGTGTCGACGTCGGAGAAGAGTTTGAGAATCTCTTCAGGAGATTCGTAACCGAGAGCCCGGAGTAAAACGGTTGCAGGGATTTTGCGGTGGCGATCAATTTTAATGGAAACAACGTTGTTTTTAGCCACCATGATTTCCAGCCAGGAACCGCGTAAAGGCCGAAGCTCGGCTTTATAGAGCATGCGACCGGTGGATTCATCGATTTCCCCTGAGTAAAAAACTCCCGGAGAGCGGACAAGTTGATTGACAACGGCACGCTCGATACCGTTGATGATGAAAGTACCGGTGGGGGTCATTTTGGGAATGTCACCTAAAAAGATATCTTGAGAAGTGGTTTTGCCGGTTTGTTTGTTGGTTAGAGTAGCCTTTACTTTTAAAGGCATATCAAAACTTAAGCCTTTTTCTTTGGCTTGGCTGGGGGTAAGTTTAGGAGGAAGGAAAGAATAGTCACTAAATTCAAGCTGCCAGTTTTTGCCGGTAAAATCTTCGATTGAGCCAATTTCGGTGAAAACTTCTTTGATGCCTTGATCCAAAAACCATTGATACGACTCTAATTGAACAGCGACTAGGTCCAACTCGGGGAGCTTGATGTTTGTCTTTCCCCAATAAAGTCGTTGTGGCTTTGGCATATGTGGCTCCTAGCGAAGGCTATTTGTGACAAAAAGGGGGCAATAAAAAATTGCCCTGGGAGAAATGTGTGGTACCCAGTGCGCGGTGGGCATGAAAGTTCTTTGAAGTAAGCAAAATAGAGCGTACCGAGTACGCCTAATTGACGTTAAGCTTGGTGTAATATATCAGGCGGATGCCTAAGTGTCAACTGAAACGAGAAGGGAATTATAAATCAAGCGTTAGGGGATAACAAGCTTATCGAAGATAGCGGTCAATATTTTGTTGGTGCTCGAGGTAAGTGGTGGCATAGTGCATTTGAGATCCTTGAGA
>CAYNMS010000009.1:0-46706 GCA_964398525.1 uncultured Pseudomonadales bacterium
AAAGCCCAGTACAGTTCATGCAAGCTAGAGTCTAATATGTCTGCGACTCGTACATCCACTAAACTTCCTAATTTCTCTCTGCTACAATTCTGCCATGGACCGCATCAAACACTTTCTCAATCTCCACCAGGATCAATGGTATTTTGTTCCAGCCCTAGGGTTAATATTTCTTCCTCTAATTCTAGTACCCATCATTTTTATTTCTAAAACCTCTGCTTCCAAGCCCCTTCCCAGTCCGTCACCCTCTCCTTCAGTAATCGCCTCTCCTTCCCCCACGCCCAGTCCCACTTCCGGTTTTTCGACTCTACCCTCTCCCACCCCCAAACCCGCCACCCCCAAACCTTCTGCCAAACCCTCACCTAGCCCCACTCCCACTCCGTCTCCTACCCCTGATGTTGAACCTCAGGTCAGAGTCAACAAACCTGAACATCGCCAAAATTACGATGACACCAAAATCGACGTCGACATCACCATTCTTGGTGGTAAAAAAGTCGAAAAAGTCGAAGTCTTGGTCGATGGTGCCGTCAAAAAAACCTGGGACAAAGCTCCATACACCACCACTCTTGAATTATCCAAAGATTCATACGAACTCTACGCTAAAGCTTGGCTGGAAGGTGGCCAAGAAATCCAATCAGGTACCCTCAAGTTTGGTGTCGATGGCGCCTCCTGGGACCAACCAGACCCTACCCCTACCTCCTCACCTTCTCCCACTCCTTCTAGCTAATTTTGCCTTTCTAATCCCCAATAGCTCACTTACTTCAATCTCCACTCCGTCAGTTAGTATCTTAATGTAGCCCAAATTCTCTATCGATCCAGAAGGATATTCCTCATAGCTCCCCTCCCCCAAGTGTACCAGTAGTGCCCTCATCATTCCGCCATGCGTGACCACAACTACCGTTTGGCCAATCCACCCCAAGGCCATTTGTCTCAAGTAGGTAATGAATCTTCCCACCAACTCTTCATCACTCTCAATTTCCTCATTTAACTTAAACCCAAACCTCTCCTTTTCTGCCAAATTTTCCATCTCCTTAATTTGCCCTTTTAATTCCGATTCCAAATCCGTCCATTTTTTCCCTTCAAATTTACCAAAAGTCCTCTCTCTCAATAGCTTTGTGGTGGCCACAGTTAGTTTATGTTCAGCCGCTATAAACTCAGCCGTTCTTCTCGCCCTAATCAAGTCGGAGGCTACTACTTTGTCAATTTTAAACTCAGCAAATTTTTTGGCCAGCTCTTTTGCTTGAGCAATCCCTTTGTCTGTTAGGCTGGAATCCTTCTGTCCTTGAAGCAGCCTGGCCACATTCCACTGGGTTTCCCCGTGTCTCACTACAAAGACAGTTGCTTTGTTTTGCTTCAATCCTTTCACAAACCGATTATATCCTTTCAATCAAACTCTCAATTTGATACCCACGCCGTGAGAGCAGCCAAAAACATCACAAATACCGCTGCCAAAAGCGCAATTATCAGTAGGCCTTTTTTGCTCGATGGCAACTCGTCACCAGCTTTCACCTCTAAAACTTTAGCCGGCTTTTTCTCATTATTTTCAATAACCAGTGCTTTTGGCTGGTTAGATTTCAAAGGTTTCTCAGCTTGTGCTGGTGGGGCTTGATTGAGTGTTTGATTAGATACTTGGTCGCTCATTTCTTCAGTCTAACAATATTTTGCCAATAATGGCAACTTTCTTCAAAAATTTTACCCTACTAGTAATTATCCATGCCAATCTGTTAATCTAAATTATGTCTCTCAATCGCCGATCTGGCTTCACCTTGATCGAAGTTATGTTGGCTGTCTTTTTTACGGTCATTCTTTTAACTCTTTTTTCAGGAATAACCCAAAATTTACTTAAAAAAACTTTCCTTCAAACTGAACTCGACCGAGTTTCTCGCACTCTTATCAAAGCCCGTGAACAATCGATCGCCGTTTACCAAGGCCAAGCTTATGCCGTTACTTTCGATATTACCCCGGACATTAACACTTTTACCATGACTGGAAGCTCTCCCCAAAAACTCAAACACGGGGTTCGATTCAAGAGTATAGACGGCGACTCCCATATCCTTTTTTCTCCTCTTACTGGGTTTCCCACCAACCCTACCACCATCACTCTAGCCCTGGGTGATCTGGAGGCTGACATTACTATTAGCTCGGCTGGTTTTATCTCCACCAGCCCCATAACTAAACCATGAAAACCGGTTCCGGCCTGGTCGAACTCATTATCGCCGTTGCACTTTTTTCTTTTATTATTGTTACCTTGATCGTCTCGATTTCCTCTATGGGTATCGTCCAACTCAAAAACAAACAACGCTTCTATGCTACTCAACTAGCCACCAGAAATATCGAAATTGCCCACCATTTTTCCCAAGTCGACTGGGACACTCTTTCCGCTCTTGATGGCACCTTTCACCCCGAGCTTGACGCTGACCAACACTATCAACTCATTCCTGGAGCCGGCACCCATGATATTTTCACCATGTCGCTTATCATCACCCCTGCTTACCGAGACGAAAATGACAACCCTGCCCCTTCAGGAACCCTTGACCCCAATACCATTTCAGTTACCAGTAACGTGACTTGGAATTTTTCCAACACTAACGAGCAAGTCACTTTCACCAGTTATTTCATCAACCTCAATGAACCAGATTAAATCTCCAGGTTTTACTCTCATCGAGTTTCTCATCACCTTTGGCTTAGGTACCTTTATTCTTATGGCATCCCTCTCCACCATTACTGTTTTTTGGCGCTCTCACACCCGAACCAGTAACGATCGCTCTATGCTCTCAACGGCAGACACCATCCTCCAAGATCTCACCTATAGTCTCCAAACTGCCCAAGAAGTCAGCTTTGAACCTGATGACCAAACCCTAACCACCACCTCTACGTTGGGAGTCATCAGTTACCATGTCGAGCCTGAAGGTCAATTAATCAAAACTATTACTCCGGAAATTAACCCTGTCCAAACCATACCCCTGACTCTTCCCTGCACCAGCGTCGAATCATTTAACGCCATCGACCGCTCTGCCGATCCAGACTATTCTCTCATCGACATCTCCATTGAACTAGTCGGCTGCAGCCGACTAGACGTCCCAGAGCAAGTTATCAATCTCGACACTACCGTTTCGGTTCGTGCCAAAAGGGAAACATGAGAACCAATCAGACAGGCGCCTCCCATCTCATGCTCGTACTCATCATTTCTCTTCTTCTACTATTGCTATCCCTGGCTATCCAATCCTTAGTCTATCTTCAAACCAAGCAAACTACCCGAAATATTAATTCCCGAGAAGCCTATTTTGCCGCTGAAGGTGCCCTTTTTTCCACCCTTCAAAGTATTAGAGATAATCCCAGCGAATGGATAGATAAACTTCCTGTCAACGACACTTTCACCATTGGCGACAGTCAAATTTCCCGCCATGTTTACCAAGAAGCTAACGTTATATATTTAGAAATTACCTCCGACAATCTTTTTTCTCGAAGAAGCCTGCTCGGAGAACTTTCACTAACTGAGTCAGACGAAAGCGTCATTGTCCCCCAAGACGTCATGCTTGTAGTTGACACTTCTGACAGTATGTCAGGTGAAATGAATGATGTAAGAACTGCCGTCAACGCTTTTATCCAACTGCAAAAAGATGCCGGAGTTGGTACCAGGATTGGAGCCGTTAAAGCAGGGGGTGCCCTAAACCCGGTTTTTCCCCTCACCGACGACTACGATCAACTCTTAACTGACCTCGACTACGTTAGCGATCCACCCGATGTTCACAACGATTTTTATTTGACTCAAAACCCTTCTGCTATGTCCATCGGTTTAAGAAATGCAGATGTCCATCTAACCTCACAAGGTGATCCGGACAAACCCGACATTATAATTGCCCTTTCTGATGGTATCCCCACCACTGCATACCCCAACCGAATTTCTCAATGTGGCACTCCCCCAGGTGTCAATCCGTGTATCGATGACAACATTTGTTTTAATCCTGGCTCTGGCTTTAATCCTCTGGATGGCGGCAACTGTTGTTCCAATAATGCCATAGATATTGCCGCTGATATCAAATCCCGCGGTGTATATATTCACACTATTTTTCTCAATAACGGTGGAGATAATTATCGCTGCACTGCCGAAGGCACCTCTGACATTTACCACGGTCAACTCACCATGCTTCATGTCTCCAGTCAAGACCCGCCGGTCTTCCCTACTCCTGAAACCCCACCAGACGAAATCTATTACTATGAAACCTTTGACTCAGGCGAGTTTGAATTTGTCTTCACTGGCATCAGCGGCAAACTCTCAACTCCGGGCTACTTTCAATACAGTGAAACCGTTCCCTCTCCAGATTGATATTAGTTACCCTCAGCCTGCTTTTCTTCCACTGCCAAATGAAGCCTTGCGTTAGTCAATTCCCCTTGTGTGTCCATACTGGTTCTCATCTGCACTTTTAGCCCCCTTCTGCCCTCCTCCAGCTCAATTGCTTGGCTTTTTTTGTACATTCCCTCAGCTCCGGTAGCCACCAATTCGCTCCCGGCAATTTCCCCCGCCTGCATATCCACTAGTCTTGCCTCTACCTGGCCATTCCCGGAGGGCACTTTCAGAGTCCCCTCAAAATATATAGTTACACCCTCTGGATAATTAGCTTTATCAATGTCAACCACTAGCGGTACGTCTTTCCAAGTATTATCACTTGTTTGCACGCTTGCCTCTCCCAGTGGTACAAACCACTCTCCCGCACCTCCGTTACCCGCCGCGTTCAGTTCAGCCGCGACTAACTCAGCCAATTTCACTTCCAACTCTTTTCCAAAACTGGTGGTTAATTCTGCTTTTTGCTGATCTGACAATATCACCACATTCTCTCCTACTTTTACCTCTGGCACACTCAACTCATCTCCCCCAGCCAAAAAGCTATTAATTCTAGTCTCTGCTAGATCCAATCTTTTTGCCAATTTTGGTATCCCTCCCCAGAGTACCAAATAGTAAAGTGCCCCCAAGTTCACTATCAAAAATGTCATTATCATTCCCAAAGCAAGTCTCTTCATGTTACTAGCTTAGCAAACTCCAATTAAAGTAGCTATTACCTTTTAGTCACTTTGATCTGTCCTCGCTCATCCTCAATCCTCAAACCCGCTTCTTCCATCTGCTTCCTAATCTCATCAGCTTGTTGATAATCTCCTATCTGCCGATATTCCTCCCGTTTTTCAACCCACCGACAAACTTTATTTCTTTCCAACTCTCTCCACTCCCCTTCCTCTACCACCACTTCTAACCCCTCTTTAACTTCAATCACTAAAGCCTTTCGCTCTCCAGACAACCTCAATCCCAACACCTGATTAAATTCCACTAACAGTTTTCTCTTCACTCCTCCAGCCAAATTCTCATCTCCTGCCATCTTCCACACTTGAGCCAAAGCCTGAGGCATGTTCAAGTCATTTCCGATGGCTTCCCAGTAAGCTTGTTGATATATTTCCCCCTGTTCCCCCTCCAAATCCTCATCCCAACTTAAATATTTTCTGACCAGTTTTTCACGAGCCTCATTGGCATCAGCCAAAGCTTCCCAAGTAAAATTAAGCGGCTTACGCCAATGCCCAGTCAAGAAAAAATACTTCAAATCCATGGGTCCAAACCCTTTTTCTTCAATATCTTCAAGTCTATAAGCGTTCCCCAAACTTTTTCCCATCCTGCCTCCATCCACTTGTAAAAACGCCCCGTGAATCCAGTACTTAACAAACGGCTTTTTCCCACTGGCAGCCTCAGCTTGGGCTATTTCGTTGGGGTGATGCGTGCTTCTTAAGTCTTCCCCACCCGCGTGTACTTCAAACTGCTCTCCCAAGTATTTCCGACTCATCGCACTACACTCAATGTGCCAACCAGGAAACCCTTTTCCCCAAGGACTTTCCCATTCCATTTGCCGCTTTTTGTCTTTAGGTGAAAATTTCCACAAAGCAAAATCCCTCGGGTCTTTCTTCTTCACATTTGGTTCTACTCTCGCCCCAGCCTTTACCTGATCAATATTTGATAACTCTCCATATTTATTACCTGCCTCCTCATAAGCTTTCGTATCAAAATATACCCCATCGTCAATTTGGTAGGTAAAACCAGCCTTTTCAATTTCTCCAACCATCACAATCTGTTCCTGAATATGTTCTGTGGCCACACTAAACACCTTCGGCTGAGTCAAATTCATCCTTTCATAACCGGCCAAAAAATTCTGGGTGTAAAACTTGCTTATCTCCCAAGCCGATTTTGACTCTCTAACAGCCGCTTTTTCCAGTCTGTCTTCTCCCTGATCAGCATCTCCTAGATTATCCCCGGTTAAATGTCCCACATCTGTAATATTCATCACATAATTAACCTTCAGGCCTTCTGCTTTTAGGGCTCTGACTATCCAGTCACTCAACACATAAGTTCGCCAATTGCCTATCGACACATAGTCATACACCGTCGGTCCGCACGTATACATTCCAATCTTACCCGAAATATACGGCTCGATTTTATCCACTTGTTTGGTCAAAGAATTGTATATTTTCATTTTCCCCTCTTAGTTTTAATCTTTTAAATACAAAAAAACCACTCGGCTCAAAGGACGCTGCCGCGTGGTTCCACCTTTTTAGACAAATATTTATCTGCTTCTTCCAGCGCTTACGGGCTTACCCGTCGGGTTTTACTCTCAGTTAGTCTGATTTCCTCCCGCCCTCCAGGGCGCACACTTCCCTGTCATCGGTTTATTAATTGGCCTTATTCTAACTTATCGTTTAGCCCATCACAACTTCCTAGCCTTTTTTACGCATGCTCTCACTCGTGCCACCTATCTTTTTGGCATCAGACAACGCGATCGCCTCTTGTCGTTTTTGCTTTTCCAGTTGTTTGATTTCTACCTTTTTCTGCTCTTCCTGTTGCTCTTCCTGCTCCTGAACCTTTTCTTCCTCCTGCACTGTTTTCTCGTGTTCTTGCTGCCACTCGGCAATCATTTTTCGCTGTTGCATAATCGCCTCTTCCCGCTTTTTTCTCGCTTCTTGCATCTTGGCTGATATACTCGGATCTCCACCCTGTGTCTGCTGTACCGGATCGTCCCCTGCTCCTGCCCCAGTCGAGGGTTCAGCTTCATTCCCGGCATTTTGATCTTGTGCACTTCCTCCAAACAAGTCAGCCAACATGTCCATCGGAGTTTTGGCAATTCCCTTAATCACATCCGTTGTAACTGCCTCACCCGCTTGTTTCAAGCTTTGAGTAACTTGCCCTGCCGCTCCACCTGTTGCTTGATTGATCTGCTCAAATGCCTCACCAAAACCCTGATTATTGTTCATATCTCTATGCTAAGCCAATCCTCTCCTTCATTCCAGGTGCAAAAATTCCTCTACCGCTTGCCTACTTCCTCCCACGAAGGTTTCCGGTTTCATCACCTCAAACTCCTCCCCCTGCCAATTCTTTACCACTCCACTCGCTTCTCGAATAATCAATGCTCCAGCCGCCGCGTCCCAAGGGTTTAAACCGGCTTCATAATAAAGCGTCAATTTCCCCTCGGCTACCAGTCCCATTTGCTCTGCCGCACACCCCAAAATTACTACTCTCGATCCATTCTGATGCACCCTGTCCATGAGCCCATGCACTTTAACAAAATTGTCCCGGCTATATGGCGAACCAGCGCACACCAATCCATCTTTTAATCCCGAATTTAATACCTTCAGTCTTTTACCATCTCTGTATGCCCCCTGATCTTTTTCAGCCCAATAAACACTTTTATCCACCAAGTTAAACACCACCCCTGCCTCGAGCACTCCATCCTTCATTCGCGCCAAACTAACGGCATAATGGGGCAAACCAAATACGCTATTGGTCGTTCCGTCAATCGGATCAATAAACCACCCGTTACTAATTTCTTTCTCTTCTCCCTTCCAACTCTCTTCAGCCACAATGGTGTCATTAGGGAATTTCTTGGCAATTTCTTCAATCAAAAACTTCTCCATTCGCTTGTCAGCCTCAGTAACAAAATTTCCCCCTTCACTTTCTTTAACCTGACTTTCACCCATTCCCTCCTTAATAAAAATCTCATATGCCTGCTCGGCCAACTGTCTCATCCAATCCACCATATTCCCGCCTTTCACTTGAACTTTATCTTCCTATCATATCAGCCAAAAACTCTCTTCGGCCAGCAAAAGGCAGAGCTCTTCACTCTGCCCAGTGGTCGCGGCTTTGTTTATTTACTTCGGTTTCGGCCTTTTTGCTCTTTGCGCCTGCGTCTGGCTGCCGCGCTCGCCAAACCGCCTTTTCTACCGGCTTTTGCGTGACCGATACTATCGCCATGCCATCCTCTTCCTTTAGCCATTTGTCCTCCATGCTTAATTGTTACTCACCCACTCTAACCATAAGCAATCAGACTGCAATCAAAACTTAGTAACAATTAAGTAAGAATCAATTTGCCCACCCAATTTTCTCGATTTGCTTGCAACTTCGATGTCGCTTTGTTAATAATGCGTAAAGTCTAAGTAAGAAATTAGTAAGAGGACTTTATATGGCCCCTGCCCTTTCCCCCCTTCCCCATGGTGATGCTCAATACTTCACTCTCGAAGTTACTTCTACCCCGAAGGCTTCACGTCTAATCATGCATTTATTTACTCACCAGGTAACCACTTTGCACTTCAGCCATCTCTCCAAACTCCTCAGGAAAAAACTACCCTGTATTTTTGGTTGCATGTGCTTTAACCAACAAAACTTACCCTTTAAAGAAGAACTCAAAGATACCGAAATTGGCCACCTTTATGAGCACATACTTCTAGAATACTTGGCCAAACTCAAGAGTAAAAGCGGAGATGATCAGTCAGATGTTGCCGGTGTCACCAGCTGGAACTGGAACCGCCAGCCCAGAGGTACTTTTAACATCGTCGTCAACGTCGGAAAAAAAGACCTAGCTCTCCTGGAAGTTGCCATCACTCAAACTAACCAACTCATGCAGGAAATTCTCAACTACCAAGAAACTCACGTTAATTAGCTGCCTGTGCCCGCAGGCCCCTTAGCTGTCATAGCCCTGATCTGCCATATCCTCTTCGATAAGCTGCCTCAAAAATACTGCCCGGGGCAGCTTTCTCTCTTTTGCCACCCAATCCAAATAGTTTCCAATCTCAGGAGATATAAAAAAGTTAAACCGGGTATCCATCTGTTCCCCGGCATATTCAATGGCATCTGCCACTAGTCCTTCAATTTCATGTGCTCGGTAATCAATTAACTGTAATTTGTCGTCCTTAATCGAGTCCAGAACCGAGTTCACTGGCGCGTCATGTACATGTAGAGCCACCACCGGCTTGGCATTTGTCAGTGCCAAGGCCACCTCATATCCAATACTCGTTGATGGGTAACTCACCTCAAAAATACACACATCCGCTTGTTTAATCCATTTCTGCAATTTTTGGGCATAATCCCCCGCCTCTTTAGTCGATTCCTTAATCACTGCCTCAACCGTTTTTTTCATGACAGGTGCCGCCAAAATCTCATGTCCCGATTTCTCAATCGCCGCGTTTATCAATTCGTAGAACTCCGAATATTCGCTCTTGCCGGTTAGTGATGCGTTATAAAAGATTTTCATAATAGTTCTATGCTTGATATTCCTTGTCGGTTTCCATTCTCTTTTGGATCAAATCTCGGAGATAAACCGCTCTAGGAGTCTTTTTGGTCTTGGCTATCCAATCCAAATAACTAGCAATCCGCGGCGAGATAAAAAAGTTAAATCGAGTATCTTGTTGTTGTGAAGCAAATTCAACAGTATCTACTACAACATTTTCTAGATCAGTGTCAGTGTATTCTTGTACAAAAAGCTTGTCAGAAACGATTCCTTGTAGAAAAACAGGTGCCTTCCCCTTCATAAACAGAACCACAACCGGTTTACCTTTTTCTAAAGCCAGACTTATCTCATGTCCAACATGTACCGTAGAAGGAAATGAAGCTTCGGCCACCACCACATCCGCTTTATTTAGCCATTTTAGAAACTTTTTATAATAATTGACCTTTTCATCATCTGTTTCCTTGACAATATCAACTTCAGTTTGATCCATAATATGGTCATACTGTACTCCATAACCCTTATTCGTCAGAGCTTGAATAATTCGCTCGTAATTATCACCGTACAATTGCTTTTGAGAGATGGCGCCTACGAAATATACCTTCATTAATTAGCTTCAGAAGTTTTTCTAAAATATAATTCTACCCAATCAGGCTTGTCTCTATCGTGATGATCTATTTTAAAACTCGTGATTAACTCAAGACCATGTTTTTTTGCTATGCTCACAACTTTCTCAAGCTCGGCTCTGCTATAAGTGGTAAACCATCTTCTGTCACCAATTTTATCATCTGAAAACAATTTTCCATCACTTGATACTTTTAAACCATAATAAAAAATTCCATTTTCGGTTAATATACTAGAAATTCTTGCAAGGAAATCATCCTGTTCAGCTTTTGGAATATGTGTACCCGCACTGTTACATGCGATTCCCAATACTTTTTCATCGTTTGCAAACAATCTTGCTTGTGGCTCAAGATTTGGACTTCGAATATCAACAATCTCTATTTGAACCCTTTCTTCGTCATACCCTTCTCCTCCCAATCTTACTCTCGCTTCATTAACCATGCCCTCAGAAAAATCAAAACCTATAATCTTCCACCCATTAACTTTTCCTCTTTGAACCATTTCATGAATTAATCTCCCAGTTCCACATCCAAAATCATACACACAACCAGTAGTCTCTCCGTCTTGTTCATCCGGTAGAAAATCCAAAAATAAATGAGTTGGTCCCATTGCTGTCGATTCCCATTTATCCGCCCATTCTATGTTGTCCGCATAGAATCCTGCACCCCGATTATATGCTAATAATGTTTCAAGAATTTTTGGATTATCTAAATCTTCTCCCCATTCCCTTTCTTCATATGGGGGAATATCATTAATTTCTAAATCAGATCTGCGACCTAGCACATTTAGCATCCAATTAATAACCGTATTGGAACTGAACCTCTGTGCCAGATCACGAAAAAAATCTGATTCGTTAGCATAATTTAGGTAAACCGGCTCTCGACCAAATCTTCCCTGTTCCATCTCAGTACTCCCCTCTTCCTGCTAATGCCCGCGACAAAGTCGTCTCGTCCGCATACTCGATATCCGCCCCAACCGGTAGGCCAAGGCCAATTCTGGTAATTCTTACGCCTTCTAAATTCATATCCTCTATCATTTTCTTGATATACATAGACGTAGCCTCCCCCTCCATGGTGGAGTTGGTGGCTAAAATGATTTCAGAGATTTTACCATCACTTATACGGTCTTTCAAATCTCTTATGAATATTTGCTCCGGCCCGATATTGTTCAGGGGCGAAATGGCCCCATGTAACACATGATATAGGCCGTGATAACTATTCGACCTCTCTAGCGCCAACAAGTCCAAGGGTTGTTCCACCACACACAGGCTCGCCCTATCCCTACCCTCGTCCAGACACACCTGGCAGGCTTTCCCCTCTCCGACGTTGTGACACACCTCACATAACACTGTACCCTTCTTAAGGTCTATAAACGCTCTGCCCATTTTTTCCAACTCACTCTCTGGTACATGTAGTAAATAAAACGCCAATCTCTGTGCCGATTTTGGTCCTATGCCAGGCAATTTTTCAAATTGTTCTATTAAATTCCGAATGCTCTGTGGCAGTTTCATTTTGCAAAAAGCCACGGAGTCAACTTAATTAGTTTTGTCTCGTGGCCCATTTTATCTACTATTCACTTGATACACATTTCTTATACCAGCTTACCAAAATATCCCGCGTTGTAAAGCTTTAATCTAACTTTAAGTCCAATTCTTACGTATTTATTACCTAGACATAACTCTATTAATTACTTAAAATGACTTCCATGAAACCAACACCTTTCATCCATCTAATCGCAGACTATGGCACTGGGGACTTGGCTTTTTCCGAAGTCATCCAACGTCTTCGCCGAGAACTCCCCCAAGCTCACATCCTCCCCACATCCGTTCCTGCCTTTTCTACAATCGCCACCGGCTTCGTCCTGGCCCAACTTGCCCTAAACGATCCCACTCCAGGTATGGCTATTTACTCCAACACCGCCCCCAGAAAAGACGATGATCAAAAACGAGACAAAAACGCCGGCGAACACCTAATGTTTGCTCAATTAGACAACGGCGTCCAGCTTACTGCCGTCAACGCCCAATTCGCTTTTTCTTTCTTAAAACCCCACCTCAAAGACTTTCGCCCTGTCAAAGTCGCCAACCAAGGCTCTCAGTTCCGCTCCCGTGACTTTTATCCTCAAGCCTTTGCCAAAATTATCCAAGGCGAAACTTCTCTCCTTGGCGAAACCATGAGCCTAGATTCCATTCCGGATATCCCCAAAAACCGCCTCATGTTTGTCGATGGTTACGGCAACATCAAAACCACCATCCGCCAATCCGACGTCCCTTATGCCCCTGGCGAAAAAATCCGTATCAAAATTGCCGACAACACCAGAACCGCCCTTTACTCTGACGGTATTTTTGCTGTCAAGGCCGGTGATCTGGTTTTTGCTCCTGGCTCTTCCGGCGGCAAAGACAGATTTATGGAAATATCCTTAAGGGGCAGCAACGCCCACCAACTCTTCTTTGAGCCTCACGTCGAGTCCCCCATCCATTTCGAAACACTGGATTAAACTTTTTTACCCCCAACCACTTTAAATATTTTACTTAAACCTTCTCCTTTTCTGGGAACTAAATTCCAGCCTGACTCTGTCATCTTTTCTGTTAATTCTCCAGCTTGTGTTGTAATAAAACCAACTTTTTCTCTTCTAGCTTGGTCTTCTATTTCTTCCAACATTGTTTGAACCACCTTTGCACCCCACGCACTTCCACATTTCATACTTTGCTCTACCACATTATCACCCGCAATCACAAAAAAAATATTATAAACCTTAATGCCCTCAGAGTAAGTTAACAACTCAAAGCCCATAACCCCAACCACACCTTTTCCTCTTTCTGCCACAACGACCCTTTTATCCTTACCAATTGCAGAGGCAATTAAGTTCTCTGCCGTATCGATTTGATTTTCTCCCTTTAAAAGATCATTCTCCGGATTATCCGCTTTAATATCTCTAAAAAGTCTAAAAGCATCCATTCTCAATCTATAAAACCAGTCTTCATCGCCTTCGCTAAGAATACTTACCGAATAATTTGAATGTTCATCTGAATCTGATTCACCAGAATAGCAATCAAATAGCCAAGGAATCATCTCACCACTCATATACCTCCACAAGTTTGATCCGGCATTATACCAAACCTAGACTATAGGATTAAAACAATTCCCTAAATCAAACGCGAACTTAGATTAAGCCCCGCCACCCAACATGCCACCTAGTCCCCCACCCATTTCTTGCAATTTCTTGGCGGCCACTTTTTGGCTTTCCTTGATCGCTTTATTCAAAGTCGCCACAGCCTGAGGTGACGAAACTCCAGACACGGTAAACTCCTTGATTTGCTGATCCCCGGAAATCACTACTCTCACGTCACCTTCTTCAACCACCACTTCTTCCTGCTGCAATTGTTTTTGAATTGCCATCGCCTGATCTCTTAACTTTTTCAAGTCTCCCAGTTTGCCAAATGGATTTGCCATGATTCCTCCTTGTTACTAACATGGCCAAGTCTACCAGACCAAAGCCATTTTTAAAATCCCCGTTTAAGCCGCCGTCTCCACTCCAAATACTTCTTCCACCGTTTCAATCAACACTTGATCCTCTTTCGGAATCGTCCCCGAGACATTCTCCAAATTTGCATCATATCCGGTTACATTGGGTTTCTCTCCAAGCTCTACTTTAAGCTTGAGCCTCTCCCCCAACACTTCTTCTATTACCTTTTCCAACACAACCAAATACCTCTCTTGTTCCAATTGTTCCTTGTGAAACTTATACCCCACTCTCATCCACAACACATTGCCCTTACACTCACTCACTGTGGCTCGCTTAAGTAACGCCAACAACCCATGATTTGCCTCCTCAACTCTGGTTAAAACCCCGCTCCAGTGTCTCATTACATCTTCCAAAAGCACTTCTTTTTGACTCACTACCTCATTATCTTGAGGCTCTAATTTAATTGCCTCTTTAGAGACTTTTTTTTTACTGATATCCTTTACTACTTTCACCTGATTAGTTGTTTCCTCTTTCACTACCTTCTCCGCTTTTGTCTTCTCCCTTACTTTCTCTTCCCCCACCCCAACCACCTTATTTACTTCTTTTTCCATTTTCGTTTCTTTGTAACTTATCTTGCCTCTACTCAAACCAAATTCCACTATTGCCATCTCTAAGGGTAAGGCTGGTATCGGCACTTGTTCAAATCTGGCAAATGCCTTCCCCAACACTTCAATCCAAGTCAACACCTTTTTGTCAATTTGTCCACCCTTATGTAAATCCTGTTTTACTCTCTGGCTCGAAAGCATCATCAAACTCTTTGCCAATAAACTCATTTCCATTCCCGCTTCCTCCATTTGCTCCAAAACCCCCAAAGCACGAGGTACCTCCCCTGCAAGTATTGACTCTAACAGTTTTTCACTTTGGTCTGGCTTGGTTCCTAGTGCCTCATATACCAGTTCCGTGGTTATCTTTTCCTCACTCACCAGTTGCCCCAACAACTTAGTTGCATCACGAAAGCTGCCTTCACTATAATTGGCAATCAGTCTAAGCGCTTCCTCATCTGCTTTTATTTTTTCGCCTTTAACCACTCGTTTCAGGCTCCTAACAAGCTCTTCTTGGCTGGCCAAACTGTAATTCACCCTCACGCACCGGGAAACCACTGTTGCCGGCAATTTTTCTACTTCAGTCGTACACAAACAAAACACCACATGCTCTGGCGGCTCTTCCAATGTTTTAAGCAAGGCATTAAAAGCCTCCTTCGTCAGCATGTGCACTTCATCCACAATATAAACACTATAATCCCCGTCAGTAGGCATCAGACCAATTCTCTCTCTAAGTATTCGAATATCATCAATCCCTCGATTAGATGCCGCATCAATCTCCACCACTGCCCCACTTCTACCTTTCCTAACCGCCACACACCGCTCACAATCACCACAAGGCTCATTCCACTCTCCTTTACGGTTCTGATTGTTCTCACAATTCAACATCGCCGCCAAAATCCGAGCCGCACTCGTTTTTCCCGTTCCCTTTGGTCCGGTAAACAAATACGCCTGAGAAACCTGGTTGCTCTTCAACATTCGCTCAAAAAATTGCCTGACCTTCTCTTGGTCTAGTTGACTAAATTTGCTTGGTCGGTATTTACTTGCCAGTTGTATCATTACCTCTCACCATACCATGCCATCGCTTTGATAAAAACTGTAATTCTTTCGTAAATTGTCTCTCAGTCGTGGTGAATCCCCAACAGGTGAAGCATGCCATGTTCCACCAAATTGCCCACCACTTCATCCAATCTTTTGCCTTTCTCCGCCGCAATCTTAACCGCTTGAGGATAGCTCACCACAATATCCCCCAAGACTGAGTAATCCTCCCCTTCTTGTTTAAATCCCACTTCCTCCATTTTTTGACTCGGGTCTTCCGTTGGAAAACTCAAGACATCCGTCGCGTAATCCTTATTGCGGTACTCTTTGTTTATCCATCTCATCTTTCTATCCCCCACTATCATCACCGACACATACATGTCTCCTCTTACTCTATACAAGCCCAAAACTTCCGCGATCCGGGCACGAATAGATGCCCGATCAACCGGGAACTTACTATCAGCGCTTATATCAACCTTAATCATGATCTAATATCCTGCCCTTCGCAGTCTATTTTCTCGCCTTCTCATCCTCTCCATCTCTTTTTTCTTTTCTTTTCTTTCCTCTGATGGTTTTATATAAAAATCACGTTTTTTAATCAAAGTTAAAACTTGATCTACCAAAACTTGCTTTTTAAATCGTCTGATTACGCTGTCGTTGCTTTCATCTTTTTTGGCTCTAATTATCGTTGCCACCTAAAAAACACCTCCCCCCTCGTCCTTTGCAGATCGAATTTTCTCTGCTATTTCATTTAATTTTGCATCTTCTGCTCGTAGACTATCATTAGAACATAAATAACCTGGATAAACCTCATAAAAATCTCTCTTTTGCCCCGATTCAATAGCCTGCCACTTCTTCATGTCGCCAGTCCCGTGCATCGGAAAAAGCTTCGCGTGCAAATGATCCACTCCAAAACCTTCATAAAACATACCCGTTCTGCTTACATCTTCAAACGCCGCGTCCAGTTTTCTTGCCACTTTCTTAACAGCCAAAATCATTTTTGCCAACACATCGTCGCTAACTTCAAAAGCATAACTAGGATAATGTCGTTTGGTTGCCACTACACTAAAACCATCTGTGTTGGGAAAAATTGACAAAAACGCAATGTGATCTTCATCTTCCCAAATTTTATGACTAGGCATTTCACCTTTTACAATTTGGCAAAAAATACAATCTTTATGATAGCCTGGTGTGTAACTTTTACTCATAAATCCCTATTTTACACTACTTAGCCATAGTCCTTTCTAATATATCAATAACTTCTCTTAATGTTAACTTGCTAGCTACTTGATTAATATGTTTGGATGAACCGTTCAAAAGCATAGTCTTAGCCGGATGCAGATACCAGGTTGCCTTCGGCTCCCTAGCAGTAATTGCTTCAAAGGCTTCGGTCAGATCTATATCCTTTTCAGGCACTGCCTTTATTCTCACATTCCCCTTTTGGGGATCTTTCCTCACTACCACACTGTAGCCTGCCTTCTGGGCAAATTTAATCACTTCGTCATTAGCCGTTTCTAATCCTAAACCCTTTCCCCAAGGCGTCTCAAATTCAATCCCCTCTTTGACTTCTTTCTCTGCCGCCACTCTCACTTTAAATGCCGCATACACACTGTCCAATGCTTTAGAGGCAAAAGTCACCACTCCTGTATCATCCACACCGATGTCCTTTAAGTGATGCAGTACTTCATCCAACTGAAACAAATACCTGTCTGCATTCGGCTCAGGCCAAAACACTTCCTTAAAATGATCAATTTCTACAAAGAAATCTATCATCCGAGCCAAAGCGTCATCCTCTTCCAGGTCAGGATATAGTTCTACAAGTTCATCTCTCACTAGCGAAGCCGCACAAACTGGCCTACTAGCCAATTCTCTAGTGTGATGATCAAACTTCCCCAGTCCAGTATCCACGTGCACCACTTCGTCTGGACTCAATTCCTTAGCCTCCAGGGTTTCTTCACTAATTCTCTCCCCCGCAGGTACAAAATACACCTCTGCATCTCCAAACTCCCGCGCGTTAAATTTCCGCAACAACCATACCGAAGCCACCGCATCCAAATCTGGATTGATGTGAGTTACAATCAGCTTAAACTTCACGATTACCGCCCTTTCTACTGGGATTTCTTATTGCCATACAATACGCACACCCACTGAAACAGTTGTGCATTCAGTGGTATGTGCGCGCCCTCACCGGGATTAATGGCGATAGTATAAGCTCCTCCCCGACCCTACACAATCCCTAAAATACCCCAATCGAAACACACAAGTTACTCCTTGATTTTTATACCCGTAATATTTGCAGTTATCAATTTTTCCCTAAAATTTAGCTTATTTCACTTTTGCCTAAAAAGCACCCCTACACTCCATTTCCAAACCCATTTTACAATCCTCCCCAAAGTCTTAAATACCCGTACCAGCCACCACTGTCTGTCTTCTTCTCCTCTCACCCAAACACTCATAATCACCCACTGTTTATCCTCATTCAGCTTCCCTACTACGTGAATCTGCCTTTGATTAATAAAGCGAATAAACTTCACGCTTTCTTCTTTTTTACCAGGGAATGTCTTGTCTGGTTTTTTCAATGTCGCCAAAGCATCACTCTGGTCGATTTTGCGTCTATCCAACCGCTCCAGTGCATGATTCGTCCAAATCATTCCCCCATAAAATCGTCTAATGTCACTTACCATATTTAACCCCTTAAATCTAT
The DNA here is from genome assembly GCA_964398525.1 of uncultured Pseudomonadales bacterium. Classification (GTDB taxonomy): domain Bacteria; phylum Patescibacteriota; class Microgenomatia; order UBA1400; family CAYNFZ01; genus CAYNMS01. Next base: position 17,958 of record CAYNMS010000009.1, read on the forward strand.
CTCTTTCTAACTCATTTAACCCCAATAAAATCTGTTATATCATGCAAATGAATTGATTCATTTGCATTTATTACATTTTACCGTGAATCAAACGAGATCTTTTTGTCCTTCCTACCCACATATTCTCTAATAACTCTAACAAGAAATTTGGTTCTTTGTCATCTTTTTTGCTGTATTGTTTTATTTTACTTATTGAACCTATAAGTAGCATTCTATAAGTAGTGTCTTTTTCCAATAACGCCTGATATTTATATATCGTCGCCGTGCCCATCTTCAATTGACGACTTATTTCTGTCACTGGCCAATTGGAAAGGAGTAACACGCAGGCAGTTAGTCTTTTGGCTAACATACTTCTTTCAGTTTGTGTTAACAAACCTTGCATTAAAGTGTCAATGGCCGACCGAGAGCCTTGCCGACTTAAAACCTCAACATATCCCTTCCAAACCTTCTCCCAAACTTTATCTGAAATTTTAGTCTTTGATACCTGTGCCATAAATACAAATGTATTGATACATTTGCATTGTAGCAAAATATTTACTATGTAAGTCTCTACTTACTCATCCCGCTTATCCGGCTCAACACTTCTTTCATTCCAATCAACTCAGACTCTTTTTCGCTTCTTAATTTCCATTCTAGTTGTTCTCCCGTCCGAGCCGAAACCACCAATCTCACCGGACACCCGACTAAATCTGCATCAGCAAACTTGACTCCAGGAGATTCGTCCCTATCGTCCCACAACACTTCAATTCCTTCATCAATTAATTCCTTGTAGATTTCTCCTGCTTTTTCTTCTCCTCCAGTTAAAGATACCAAATGCACTTGATAAGGCGCCAGATTACTCGGCCAAACTATTCCTCGATCATCGTGATGTACTTCCACCATACTGGCCATGGTTCTTGCTAGTCCAATTCCGTAGCACCCCATATAAAAAGGTTTCGTCTCGCCTTGATCATTGGTAAACACCGATCCTGCCATCAGCTTGGTATAGTGATACCCCAGCTGAAAAATGTTTCCCACTTCAATCCCCTTCTTTTCCACCAACTTCCCATGTCCATCGATTGCCTCAAATCCCTCTCGAGCCATAGCAATATCGCCCTCTTGGTCAAGCTGATAATCCCGGTCAACATTAATGTTAACTGCGTCTTCATGTCTCTTATTAGCCCCTCCATATGCATTCCGAACTCCCCTTAGTGAACTGTCCCCTACAATTTTGACATTACCCTCAAGTCCTACTGGAGAAATAAATCCTGGTTCACTTCCCACCCCTCTAATCTCCTCAGCCGTTGCCGGTCTTAACTGAGCCGCACCCGTTAACTTTAATAGTTTAGTTTCATTCACTTCCAAATCCCCTCTTATCACTGCCAGTATCAAATTCCCTTTCTCGTCCGCGTACATCACATCTTTAATCTGCTGCCACAACGGTAAATTATGAGTCTTAACTCCGTCTTTCATCTTATTTCCTCTGACCGCTTCCACCTGCCTATATTCACCCATTTCCTCCTCTACATTCATCTCTTGCCGGACAAATTTAGCCACATCCTCATGCGCTATATATTGGTTATCCTCACTGACAAAAAATCTACTCTCTCCTTCCGTGTGTTCTACAACAAACTCATGACTATATTCCCCTCCAATATATCCATTGTCAGCCTCCACTCTCCACGTTTCTAATCCAAGTCTCTTAAAAATTCTAGTGTAAGCTTGAGCAATTACCTCATAATTTCGCTTAAAATCTTTTTCATCTGTATGAAATGAATATGCATCCTTCATCACAAATTCTCTTAATCGAAGAAGCCCCCCCCTGGCTCTCAGCTCGTCTCTAAATTTGGTTGAGAATTGATACAAGGTAAATGGCAAATCCTTATAAGAAATCTGGTACCTACGTACCAAATCCACAAACATTTCTTCAGCCGTTCCACCCAAAGCAAACTCTGCCTCTCTTCTATCTTTGACTCTCATCAGCTCAAATCCAGTAGTACTAGTTCGATTAGTTTCTTTCCACAGCTCCAAAGGGTGCAGTACCGGTGTTAACATCTCTTGTCCTCCCACTCGGTCCATTTCCTCTTTAATCACCATTTTAATTTTCTCATGCACTCTCCATCCCAACGGCAAAAAGTAGTATCGCCCCGCTACTGATTCCTGTATAAACCCGCCCTTAAGTAACAATTTGTGGCTGGCAAACTTACTCTCCGCTACTTCTCCTTTTACCGACCGACCAAATAATTTTGAATATTTCATGGATAACTCCTTAATTAAATGTAAACGGTATCTACTGCTTCGTTTTCCCCGGCAGTATTCAGCCGCAGAGCATCAGATGCTCCACATGACGGTATCGCCCCACCCTTATCCCAAATTTTTGCCGCCCGTTTACGAATAGCTCCAATGTCAAAATCAGGTAATTTCTGATAATCATCGCAAATCCCTTCTTCACAAGGACAATTATTCCAACAATTATGACAACCCTCTACTTTATTCATCGTTTATTTTCCTACAAAAAAGACCCTTATTTCAACTATTACTAGTCAATTACAAGGGCCTAGAAATTATCTTCTATGGCGTTACCACCTTGCTTCTTCTTGCTGTCACCAACAAGAACTCGGCAACTCTCAAGAGTCAGGTAGAAGTTAACGGCTACCTGCCGGATAGGTTCCAGCTCTCGCTTTCCCTACCAGTCCTCCCTCGGGGACAAGATAAGTTGGGTGCCTTCTTGTTGCTTTAAGCAAAGACCTTTATCAAATTCTATCACACCACCGTCCCAAAATACCTGTCACCATAATCTCCTATCCCCGGCACTATATACTTTCTCTCATCCAGTCTTTCATCCACCGCTGCCGTATAAATTTTCACTTCAGGAAACTCTCGGTGCACTGCCTCTATTCCCTCAGGAGCTGCCACTACGCACACGGCCCTTATTTGTTTAGGTCTAAATTCCTTTACTCGTCTCAACAAATGCAAGATCGAACCACCTGTCGCCAACATTGGATCGGTTACAATTACCGTAGTTTCCCCATTTATTTCCGGCATTTTCCAATAATACTCCCGAGCTACAGCCGTTTCTTCATCTCTCTCCATCCCCACAAACCCAACTTTAATCTTTGGCAATAACCACATCGCCCCCGATAGCATCGCGATTCCGGAGCGCAGTACCGGCACCACCACAATCTGCTCAGACAACTTCTCTACCTCTATTTCTGTCAAAGGAGTCTCAATCCTCTCCCTTCGATAGGCAAGTCCTTCTATCGCCTCTGAAAACAAAAGCTGGCACACTTTATCAGAATAATACCTGTATTTCACCAGCTGGGTATTTTTGTTTCTTAAATGAGCCAGGCCATCCACCACCAACGGGTGATCAACCACCTGTACATTCTTCATTTCCTGTCTTTATAACTATTAATTTGTTCCTTCAGTTTACTAGCCTCTCCACCTGGATTGTCGCTAAAAATAATTCCTCTAGAAGAATTAATTATGAGTCCTAATCCCTTACTATTAATTCCATCTCTGACTACCGCCTCTAAATCTCCCCCTTGCGCTCCAATTCCTGGCACCAGTAACGTCATCTCCCCGATTATTTTTCTTATTTCCTTCAATTCCTCAAGATAGGTTGCTCCGGCTACCAACATTACATTTTCGTTCCTATTCCATGCCCCGGAAACCTTTTCTGCCACTACTTGCCACAATTTCTTATTTCCCTCATCAGTCTCCACCACCAAATTTTGCAATTCCCCCGCTCCCGGATTTGAGGTCCTTCCCAGAATAATGCATGCCTTATTCGCCCGCTCCAAAAAAGGCTTAAGTGCCTCCTCACCCAAATATGGACTTAGAGTGACACCATCAAATCCCATATCATCAAAAATTGCCTTCACATACCCTTCATTTGTCGACCCGATATCTCCCCTTTTAGCATCCGCAATCGTCACAATCTCCGGATACTTCTCTCTCACATACTCAATCGTTAGTCTCAATTCCCTCCAACCCTTTTCACCATATGCTTCATAAAAGGCTAAATTCGGTTTATACGCGCACACTTGTTTTACTGTTTGGTTTATTACCCATTTATTAAATTCCAATTGAGGCTGGCTCATTTGCTGAAATCGTCCAGGCAATTTTTCTCTATCACTATCCAAGCCCACACACACCAGACTCTGGTTTTTTTTCTGAATTTTCTCCAATTTTTCCAATATTTTCACTTTCCCTCCCATTCAATTGGTTCTTCACCATATTTCCCAAATTCTTCATCTATTTCCCCCCTCAGCTCCTCCAAGCTACCTTTTTCTTTCCAAATCATTGGCAGCAGTTCTTTGGCTTGGCTCATTCCCAAATAATCAACACCAAGTTCTGCCAAAGCCTCCCTTACGTGTCTGCCATCATCCATTACCTCATTTCTGTTAGTCAAAGCCACAGCCGCCACCACCTCTATACCCATGTCTACCAACCCCTTTACACTTTTAAGTAACGACCCGCCCGTTGTGGTCACATCCTCCAAGACCACAACCTTTCCCATTGGAGCACCTACAAAATACCGGTCTTTTTCTTCCCCGTGGTCTTTGGGTGTTTTTCGTCCCATCGCCAAAGGATATTTACCCTCACCATAATCTTTTTGAGCCTTAGCAAACTTATATTGAGTTATCACCGCCAGTTTTGTTGCCCCGTCAGGCGTCCCAAAAAAACAATCCACTTCCAGATTTTTGTCAGCCACAAACGCCAGCAAAAAATCACTCAGCTTGTCCATCAAAAATACATCCTCAGCTACATTCCGCCAATTGGCATAAAACACCGACTCTCTTCCGGAAACCAGTTTTATGGGCTTTTCAAAAAACCCAACTATCTTTTGATCAATAATGAACCGATTAAACTCTTCTTGATTAAATGAAGGCATAGGCTTAGTTTAATTATTTTTCTAACCCTTTTATATAACCATAAATCTGAATTCTAAGATGATTACTGAAATTAATATAATTAATATTTTTTGAATATCTAATCCGAAACTTATACCTATTGGTTGAATCTATAATAGCTATTCCTGTTACTTACCCAAAATTACTAGTTTTAATAAGGCCATGCGGGTATAAAGCCCAGAGCGCATTTGTTCAAAGTAAGCAGCTCGTGGATCCTCATCAACTTCTCTTAGAATCTCGCCTACCCTAGGCAACGGATGCATAACAATAGACGCCTTTGGCATTTGAGAAACCATGTGCCTTGTTAAGACAAATCGATCTTTAAGCCTTTCGTATTCATCCATTTTGCCAGCTTTTTCGAACCATTCTCTTTGCACCCGGGTTACATAAACCACGTCAGCCTTTTTAAGTATTTTTGCAGAAAGGCTTTCGGCCTCAACAATTTTGATTTTTCTTTTCAGTTTAGTGATTAATTCAGTCGGTAGTGCCAATTCTTTTGGTGAAACAAAAGTAATTTGTGTGCTTCCATTCATAATTGCCAGCAACTGGGCTAAGGATTTTACTGTGCGACCAAAAAGTAAATCACCAACCATAACCACATTCAGGTTGTCGGTCCGTCCAATCTTATTGTAAATGGTATAAAGATCGAGCAGGGCTTGTGTTGGGTGTTCCAACTTTCCGCTTCCGGCATTTATAACCGGAACGTCCGACACACTCGCGGCAACTTCACTGCTATTGTTGTCCGGATGACGAAGCACAATTGCGTCCGCTGCTGTAGTTTGGTAAATGCTTCTAATGGTATCTTCCAAGGTTTCACCTTTTGTAACCGAACTAAACTCCTCCATTCCATGAACCGATGTCACATAAGCGCCAAGTTGTCGAGCTGCCGCTACGAATGATGTAAAAGTCCTAGTGCTGGGTTGGTAAAAAAGGATAGCAACCGAATAGCCTTTAAGCGGCTCATCTAGAGTGTGGTTTTCAACAAACGCCTTCATATCGTCGGCAACCGAAAAAATCTCCTTGATCTGACTTTTAGATTTAATTTGATTAATAGAAATAAATGGCTGCTTATAGAAACTACTTTGAGACATAGATCCCCAAATAAAATTTTTAATAATTAATGTTTTTTAAAAAGAGAATTAAACCTTTTTGTGCATGGAGCCGATTTTCCGCCTCAGCAAAAACCACCGATTGAGGTCCATCAATGACATCTGCAGCTACTTCTTTGCCCCGGTAGGCTGGCAGACAGTGCATAAAAATAGCAGATGGTTTGGCCATTTTCATGACCTTTTTAGTAACTTGATAAGGACCAAAGACTTTAAGTCGTGTTTCCTTTTCTGCCTCATCTCCCATGCTTACCCAAGTATCAGTAACCACTACATCAGCATTCCTTACTTGAGACATGTCGTCTGTCGTTACTACTTCCCCGGGATAAGCTTGCGCGTCCTTAAGAATCTTTGGATCCATTTCATAACCTTTAGGGGCAATAGAGACAAATTGATTGCCAAGCATGGCACTCATTATCGCCAGTGAATGAGTCACATTATTATTTCCGTCACCCACAAAGACAATTTTAAGTCCATTGACTCTTTTTAACTGCTCTTTGATAGTAAGAAAGTCAGCTAATACTTGGCAAGGGTGCTCAAAATCAGACAAGCCATTTATTACCGGAACGCTAGAGCCTTTCGAAAGCTCAACGATTGTTTGATGTTTAAACGTCCGAGCCATGATGATGTCAGCCATACTGCTACTAACTCTACCAATGTCTGAGGCTGATTCACGCTCACCCATCTGAATATCCGATGGTCCCAAATAAATGGAATAACCACCAAATTGATGCATTCCAATATCAAAAGAAATCCGAGTTCTCAAACTCGGTTTTTCGTAAATACACACCAATGTCTGACCTGCCAAAACCGGTTTATTCCTGCCCTTAGTTTTTAGTTCTTTTTTCACTTTTAGTGAAAGATCAAGAACCGTCTCTAATTCTTTCGGGTTAAAATCATTGATACGCAAAAAGTGTTTCATGGGAACACCCTTAATAATTGCTAAAAAAAGCCCGACTTGAGTCGGGTTAAATCAATAACAAACATTTGATTAAATTGTTTTTGTAGAGTTGGTATGTTGTCCAGCAATCGTTCATCTTAGAAAATTGGCTATAAAAAACCAGAGGGTTTAGTTAACAACTAAACTGGCTCTGGAGCTTTACTCTAACCGTTCACTAACCCCTTTGTCAACACAAACTAAACAATTCCTCTCTCACTTAACTTTTCCATAACTTTTTTATGAATTGCCTCTTTTGACAATAAATTTCCCTGACTGTCCACACACTCAATCAACTCCCAATGTTCATACTTGTTGCAAAGTCTCTTGTACATTTCTATTGCCTGCTTTTGATGCCTAATATCCTTTTCAGCCATATCCTTTTCATTGGTTGCTCCCTTTCCTTTTGACACCTCCAAAAGCCTTTGCGAAGTCTCTGCTGGTACGTACAGATAAATCACCACATCTTCCCGAGGCAACTTATGCTCCTTATACTCCATATCATAAAGCCACTCCACAAACTCATCTTGTTTATTTTTCGGCAACTTACTTGCCTGATGAGCCATCGACGCCGACACGTATCTATCCGCCACCACTACATTCCCCTCCCGCAACCACTCCACCAACTCCTCTCTGGCAGTCAGTCTGTCAAGGGCATATGCCAGTGAGGATAAATATGGACTTACTTCAGTATTGCCTCCAAACTCTCCCGTTAAAAAACGGCCCACATGTTTACCATGAAACGAAGTGTGATATCTGGGGAAAGCAATTTGTTTGTGTTTTACTCTCTTCTGCTTTAGCACTTCTAAAAGTAACTTTGCTTGTGTTGCCTTTCCGGACCCATCAGCTCCATCAATTACTACCAACTTGCCCGTCATTTGTTTCACCTGCTCAAAATGTTTCAGGTTTCTTTTTAAAATCGTCTCTAGGTTGTCCTCATCATAATGCTCCACGTAAAGCTCAGGATGGCCTTCAATCATCACCGGCAGGGGGATTGTCGACTCTTGGTAATACAGTACCAGCACCGGCTTGGCAGCCTCTAAGGCTTCCTCAATTAAAAAAGCCGTTCCCCAGGAAGGCGCCGTCACCTCAGCTACCACCACATCTGCTTTTTTGATTTTAGCCGTTTGCTCCTCAAACACTTTCCCCGGCGACGATCCCATACCCGGTTTAAGTTTTGGATCAATCACATGCTCGGATAACACCTCGTGGCCTTGAGCTTTTAACACTTCCACAATCCTCTTATATATCGGCAACATTTCCCGACTCAACGATATCGAAGCCGCAAAATAAATCTTCATTTCTTCCCGCCTTTTTTTTGCATTTGCCAATTATTCTTAGTCAACTCTTTTATTACCATTTCCCCTAATTGCCTCTTTGCTTTTTCTTCCTTAGCAAAATTCAATTTACTTGTATCCACAATCAGAACTGGCCGATTATTTATCCCTGACAACCACTGCTGATTTACTGCTTTCATCACCAAGAAATATTCCGTATCTACTTTTTCAAATGATCTTTTTGACCGGTTTGCCCTCTCCGTTAGTATCTCATCATCACCGGTTAAATAAACCAGTAAATCTGAAGCGGCAAGCTCTTCCCAATTCAAAGCCCGATAAAACCCCACATATTTTTCAAACTGCTTGAGTGACAGTCGGCCCATTATGACATTAGTCACCGCAAAACAATAATCCATCTCTGGATTCACATCCTGAATTCGCGCGCTTCTATCATTTGCTCCCGCCAATTGCTCATACTTTCTCTTGGCAAACCACATCTGCGATTCTAATAACTCCTCAGACAACTTCTCATAACTACTTTTCAAATATGGGTTGCTTTCCCAATCCTCCAGACTCAATTCAACCGGTATCCCAAGTTTCTCAAGCTCCTCTCCAATCACCTTAACTGCCGTGGTTTTACCTATTCTCATGCTGTCTCCACCCACCTCAATCCTCGGCCAGACCCCACTTCCCTTGACCTGACGCCAATCAGGTAACTCCATCTCGGAAAGCCACTGGGCAAAGGGTGGATAAACTCCCAACTCAACCAACTGCTTTTCCAATAAATTTTTTGATCCGGCCATATCGTTTCCCAAGCTAATATTCACTCAATTTACCTCCCTTTTTGCCAAATCACAAGCCCAACCGCTCTACCAAATCCGTTACTTTAGGTAGCCACATATCCGCCTTTTCGCTCGATTTACCCACCAAACATGTTCTCATCCCCACCTTTTTGGCTCCTATAATATCGGTTCGAATCTTATCTCCCACATAAAGCACCTCTCCCATTTTGTAAGCCTTACCGGTTTTGTCTGTCAGTCTTGCCACAGCCGCCTCAAACGGCTCCGGGTCAGGTTTTACAATACCTAGCTCAATAGTAGATACAATTACCTCAAATTGGCTCGATTCCAAACCAATTAGTCTTAATTTCTGTTCAATTTGATCCAGTCTATTGCTATTACTTATTAACATTTGCGGAAAGTTACCAAGTTTTTCAAACATCTCCACCACACTCTCATCTCTTTTTATATATTTTTCTAAAGGCAGACTATCCCACAATTTGGCATAAAATTCCAAACCGTCCCCTCCCATTTTGGTTATCACTTTTGTCGAACTCCCCAGTTTCTTGTGCCACAAACTAAATTGTCTAGCCGCGTCTTTACCTGCCAGCTTCTCCAGTTCCTCCTTTTTATGCTTTTCAATTTCCTGGTTGAGCTTTTGATTATTGGGATAAAGCGTTCCGTCCAAATCCCAACCGATTGCTTTAATTTCCTTAATCCATTTCATTTTTTTCATTTTTCACTCCAATTGTTGTCTATCTCTATCACTTTTATCCCCAGCTCCTTTTCACTTGGCCAGGAGTACTCTCCCACTTCTAAATGTTTCTCAAAATAACCAATTACCCGTCGCCACGCCTGTAAATAAGTTTCCTTCTCGTTAGCTAATCCTCGCTTACTTTTCATTCTTTTCCTCATACTGGTTTTACTAGCCTTAACCACCACCATCACAATCTTATCCGTCACTTGTTTTAACTTTTCAATCCCTTCCTTGCGTTCTCCCTTCAAATTAGTCGCATCAATCACCACTTTTATACCTTCTTTCACTTTTTCACTAGCCGACTCGTATAACTTAATGTAAGCCTCTCGTCTTTGTTTCATCACCACCTTATCTCCAGCCAAATCCAACCTCACTGTCCCAAACATTTCCTGTCTCAGCCTGTCCGATGACACCACTTCTGCCCCCATTTCTTTGGCTAATCTTTTAGCCCAATAACTCTTGCCACTCCCCGGCAACCCACACATTACAACTATCTCGAATTTCCTCCAATCAACTTTCGGATTCTCTATCATATCCAGCTAATTCTAACCCAACCATTCTCCAGACACAAAACTCATCTTCTTCTTCAATTGGAAGCAATTTTTCTAGATTACCATTTTCATCCCTTAAGCATCTTAATACATGCATTGAAGCTAGATTTCTTTCTACACCATCTTTTCCAAACATGGCTGGTGGATAATTCCAATAATTAGTTTTTATCTTCTCCCCTACTACTTGTTGAGGATTCAAGCTTTTTTTCACCATCCAATTCAAGTGGTCCAACTGTCTTTCCTTCACTTTCCCATATAATTCACATTCTGGACCAAGTACCTTCATCAATCGATTGCAAAAAATTATCACATCTGCACGCTCAGACGGATCTTCCGGTGCTTGTCTTACTTCTCTATTTTCTGAGGCTAACAGCCTGACCAAATCAATTGCCTTTATGCCTTTTACTAAACCTGGTCTTTCACTGTCCCATAAATCCAAAACTATCGTCAAACTGTCATTGAAATCATCTTGATTTTTATAAGGCATCTCAGTTAATTCAAGAGCGGCTTCTAATGACTTGTCGCTCCAAAAAAACGAAGGTCTATTTGCTTCAATCATATTAACTCCAACCACCAAACTAACAGAGACTACCAATTGAGTCAACAATACATACATACTCAAACAATCTATTCAAAATCCTTCCAAATCTTACTCGCCCCCGGGAATTCTTTATCCTTGTATTTGCTCTTAAGTTTCCTGCTCCCGTAAGCTGCCATCACTGGACTGGATAATTTTACAAACGAAATCTGAGCAATTTTCATACCCACATAAATCTTTATCGGCATGGCAAAAGTATTTCTTATCGCAAAAGTAATGTGAGCATCATGCCCCGGTGCGATCATGCCGCCCCCGGTATCCACCACCAACCCAATCCGACTCAAACTACTTCTACCGGTTAAAATCCCAGCTACGTTTTTGCCCAAACTTACACACTCATGTGTTGCCCCCAAAAGCATTTCTCCCGGTCTTACTATTACCTCACCCCCATAACCAATGTCGTACAAATCCGTTATTTCAAATTTTTCTTTCACATCAAGATGCGTCACGTCTCCAATGCGCATAAACCTCACCTGTTTATAAAGCCTCAAGTCATAACCAACACTCTGCAATTGCTCTGGTTCAAAGGGGTCAATCTTAATTTCTCCCGCCTTCATCTCTTTCAATATATCCCGGTCTGATAACATCGTGGCCCTAATCTACCACTCATACCCCTCAAGATCAATCACCCCCAACAATTTTATGCCGGATCCTGCTCGTACCTAGTCCCTTCCACAATTCTCTCTTCTGCCTTTTGCAACTCCAAACCAATGTACATCAAATGCCCTGGGTCTCTAAGATATCCCCAATCACTTATTTGCCAAGCCACTTCCTGAGCCGTCCGACCCTCAAACATTTTTATCGGCGCTCCCCCATCCGGGGCAAACAATGTTGCCCGAATCATTTTCCCTGCGTTTCTACCTTTTTGCGGCAATCGCTTGAGCGTTTGAGAAACTGCATAAGGTACCGCTTCATTTTCGTATTTGGATGAGAACCCTTCCCACACCATCGTCTCGCTCTTTTTAATCACCTCCACTATCACATTCCCTCTTGGATCAAAATCAAAGTGGACTGCCGGTGTATACCCCATCTCTTTCCCATACCACTCCATCAATAAATTTTCCACCAACATAAAATCATCCCCATATATATGCGCGCTGTGGGTAATCATCGTCAGCGGTCCCATTGAAAGCTTTGCACTATCAGCCATATCTTTTTGAAGTTTCCTCAATGCAAACGTGTTTCTCGGCCAACCATGAACCATATCTTGGCTTCTAAAATGTGCCGTCATGAAAAACATATTATCCTGAACACTACCATAAACTTGAGTCAAGCACGGCGTGTCGCTGGTTTGGGCATCTTTCCAGAACTTTTTTGGGTCCACCAAAGTCATCGTCATTTTTTTACTAGTCGGCCTTTTCTTTAATAACTTCTTCACCTCCGCTACCTGATCAATCCCAAAATCTTTCCGCAGTAGCTTGCCATAGTTATAAGCCACTCCAGGTATTTCCCGATCCGTCATCACTTCGGCATAATAAGCTTTCAGTTCCGGCATCGAAAACGGCAAATACTCAGGAAAATATTCATTGTCGGGGTTTTCATCGGTTACCACCGCCGTCAGATTTAATATCTCCTTAATCTCGTTATCCTGGCTATACCGGGTAAACTTGGGTCTGCCATATTTATAAATTTCATTTAACAGTTTCAACCAAGTGTTTGCCACCGTTTTCCCTCTCACATTAAACCCGGTTTGCTCACTCGGCAACACTTGCGCCTTAGGTTCCGACTTAGGAAAGACTCTAGTCTTTTTGGCAAACGGGGTCTTTTTCATCTCCGACAACTTATTCACTTCGCTTATAAAATCCTTTGCGTTCCTGCCCCTTAAATCCACCACTTCCACTTTCTCCCTAAATTCCTTAAGGACTGAATCAGGTATTTCTTTTTCAATCTCCCCCCTGCCACCAATAATTTTTCTTTTTTCATCAACTCCCTTTTTCATAAACATGAGTAGCGAATGTCCTGACAAACTCATCTCACTCCCCCATATCACTATCGTTCGAATGCTAGGGTTAGCCATTACGTTTCTAATCATGGCATTTATCCCTTGAGCGCTATATAAGTTCCCCACCACACAGTACTGAGTCTTTTCCAACAGCTTCTGCACTACATCTCGCTGCGTCCACAAACTACACACGCCTAAATGGTGACTCGGGTCTTTCACTCTCAAAATATCTTTATAAAGAATCGGCCACTGCCCGTTATCCATGTTAGGGATAATACGCTAATTAACCTTTTGCTGCAACCACCCTATCTTTCGTATCTTTGAGGATACAACTCCGCCAGATATCTCATTTTAACTGCTTGTTTTAGGAACCTAGCCATAGGATGATAATGACCTATTCTTAGACTTTTTTCCAACACAAACTGTTCATACAAATTACCTGTAGCTCTACCTATATCAACTACTAATGGACCATAACCCTTTTCCAATTCTTCATTTGATCCAACAAGCTCACTTACTCTGCAAGTAATCAAACTTTTGAAATCAACTTTCCCATACCTTTTAGCCTCTTCGTTAAATGTATTTGGATCAAACGAAGCTTCAGTTAAAGAAAACTGCACATAATTTACTACTGTGTTACTTAATTCTCCCCTCAAAAAGTCTACTCTCTGTTTTCCTCTCTTAAGACTTGCTTCCTGTTCATCTTTAAATGCTAGTTTGTCAGCTCTATCTTGAAGTTCATTTTTTAGCAAATTTAAGTGATCAACCTCTGCTCTTAGAATTGTGTCTCCTCTGGTCCTTTCTTCCCCTGGTACAAACAGGTTTCCTCCCTGTATCCTCAATTGCCATCTCGATCCTTCACCGAAAAGAGGCAAGTCTCTGCTCGATTCCTCAACCACAATCACGTATCGTTCAAACGGCAAATTCACTACTAAAGCTCTTTCATAATGATCCCCCAGTGCATCATTAGCATTTGCAAATGTACTAATTGGCACAGCTTCTGTTTCTGCTTTATTCTCCCAAACATATCGTTGGGAAAAAATAAATTCGCCAACTCTTCTACCTAATTCCTCAGCTTGTTCGATTTTCTCCGTTCCCGCATCTAAGAATAATTCTCTAAACACTCCAGCGTCTAAATCTTTCATACCCATTCTCAATTCACCAATTTTGCTTCCTGGCCTTCTCTCAAGTCCTTTCATATTCTCACCATCTTATACATATAAGATACGCAATTATATCCAATCCTAAAAATCAATCAAGCTAATTTGCTACTCTTTCCACCCCACCACCCACACCCCACCATATGCCGGCAAAACCACTTCCTTATTTTCAATTCGGGCTTCATTCACCTCAAACACTAGCCTCCCCCACTTAAACGGTATTCTCTTTTCATCTTCAGTTAAATTAATCAATATAACCAACTCTTCACCTTGCGAGTCATACTTTAGGGCCAAAACCTCATCATTCATACCGTCTACTTCCTCTGGAAGATTTGTGAAAAACTCCACAAATCTTTGGCGTGTTTGAAATATCTCTGTCATCCCTCGATAAATTCGTCTTCCCTTACTCCTCTCAATTTCTTCAGGCTCCATCACCCCTCGATTAATATCTCGCCAGTCATCCGCCATTTCCATGTCACCCGTTCTCTCCCTCTTATACAGAGTCTGTTCTTTCATGAATTCGATTTCATTCTCTTTTCCAATCTCATCGCCGTATATTATTGCCGGATTTCCCGGCAAACTTGCCAAAATCAAATATGCCGATTGCAGTCGCCTCTCATCACCACCAAGCAAAGAAAGTGTCCTTCCCGCCAGACCAAATCCTTCTCTAAAGTCTCTCCCCCCAACTCCAAAAGCTCTTATAATTCCCCCTCTGACTTGAGGCTTTGCAAACTCCAAACTCAATTCATCATGGTTTCTTAAAAAGTTTACCCATGAGTTCCTAATCGCTATATCTCCAGTTTTTCTTATTGTCTCATACACTGGCTTTGCTTTTTCTTCGGCCAATGTTTGCCAAATTGCCACCATCATCTCAAAGTTATACGCCATCTCAGCTTCCGGTTGTTTGTCTCCAAAATATTGTTTTGTCACTTCTAATTCCTGATTGGCCTCCACTAAAAACACACAACTTGAATTCACTTGATTGGTGACCAAATTCAGAGCCTGAACAATCTGGTGGGTTTTATTTGTCGTCTCCACTTGTCCCGATTGCCAATCCTTACCTACAAATGGAACTGCGTCTAGACGAAAGTGAACTCCTTTCTTTGCCCAATATACCAATGTTTTCGCATAGGCTACAAAAATGTGGTAATTGTCCCAATTCACATCCAGTTGATGCGGGTAAAACGTATGATAATACCACCAGCCATCCTCAGCTTGAGTCCAATGTGGAATTTCTCCGCACTGTTCCGGAAAAATTATCCGCCACTCAACCTCTCTGCCATCCAAATCATATCTAGCCCAAACTCCCTTATCATCGGTGAAACGTTTCAATAGTTTTGGTGGTTTTTGTCGGCTAATAAAAAAATCCCGATAAAAGCTATCTCCGGATATCGCCTGCTGGAACCAACGGTGCTGATACGACACGTGGTTTAACACCATATCTGCCAAGACTTTAATCCCTTGCCGATTGGCTTTTTCAAACAAATTTTCAAATGCCAGGTTCCCTCCCAGTTCATCCCGCACCAAAAAATAATCACTCACGTCAAACCCGCTATCAATCATTGGTGAACTCATAAACGGCAACACATGAATCATATTGCAGCCCAGTTGCTTAATGTAACCCAGTTTTGACCTCAAGGTATTCAGGTCTGCCTCACCATCTTCATCGATAAACACATCTGGATAAGTTACATAAATAGTCAGTTTTTTGTACCAGTCTTTCTCATCTCGCTGGGAATAAACCTGACCATCAAAACTATTATCCAAGGCTTTCACAATTTTGTTCTTATCTCCCGGATACAATTCTTCTACCAGTTCATATAATCTATCCATGCTCATGACTTATTCGGCTTGGTCCAACTTGCAAAATCACACTCCGGATACCGGCTGCAA
Source organism: uncultured Pseudomonadales bacterium (assembly GCA_964398525.1). GTDB lineage: Bacteria > Patescibacteriota > Microgenomatia > UBA1400 > CAYNFZ01 > CAYNMS01. The sequence goes on from CAYNMS010000009.1 coordinate 33,853, forward strand.
CCATAAAAAGTTCTTCCCTTCCTGGTCCGCTTTATCACTATTTCACCTTTACCACATTTCTCACACTTCATCCCATCTACCGTTTCCTCATATTTGGCGGTGTACTTACATTCCGGAAATCGGCTGCAGGAAATAAATTTACCAAATCGACCACTTCTTATTACCAACTCTCCTTCTTTACACTCAGGGCATTTCTCTCCCGTTTTTTCCACAGGCACTTTTGCCCTTGGTGCCTTTTCAGTCACAGTCTCCACTTTTTTATTAAACGGCTGCCAAAACTCTTTCATCATCCCCACCCAATCCCTCTCCCCTTGAGCAATCTCATCCAGCTCATTCTCCATTTCCGCCGTAAAGTCATAATCCATCACATCTTTAAAGTTTTCCGTCAAAAAATCCGTCACCGTCATACCCACCGGCGTTGGTTCAAATCGTTTTTCATTCCGCTCCATATAACCCCTACCCATCAGTGTGCTTATCGTCGGTGCATACGTACTCGGCCTACCTATACCTAACTCTTCCAGAGTCTTAACCAATGAGGCATCGTTGTATCTTGGCGGCGGTTGGGTAAATTTCTGTTCAAAAGCAATATCTTGATACGCTAAGCCATCTCCTTGAGTGAGTACCGGCAATTCTACTTCTTCCTCTTGTTTCCCATCATAAACTTTAAGCCATCCTTCAAACTTCATGATCGAGCCGGTGGCTTTCAATTGATAATCTTTCTCACCCTTACCATCCACTACTACCGTGGTAGCGTCATAAATAGCCGGCATCATTTGGCTAGCCACATATCGTCGCCATATCATCAAATACAATTTCTTACCGGCCGCATCCACATCAGAGTTTAAGCTTTTTGGGTCCACTTTAACCCCTGTTGGTCTAATCGCCTCGTGAGCTTCCTGAGCACTTTTACTCTTGGTCTTATAAAAAGTGGGTTTCTCTGGCAGGTATTCTTTTCCCATTTCTTTCTCAATATAATCTCTGGCTGCCGCCACAGCCTCACCTGCCAAGTATGTCGAATCGGTCCTGTGATAAGTGATCAAACCTTGCTCATACAAAGATTGGGCTACACTCATGGTTCTTTTACCCGTCCAGCCAAGCCTATTCCCCGCTGCCTGTTGCAGCGTACTGGTCGTAAACGGAGGTTTGGCGTAACGTTTCCGCTCTTTCCGCTCCACACTCACTACAGTGTATTTAGCCTTTTTCAAGTCAGCCACAATCGGCTTAGCCTTGTCTTGGCTTGATATCAAAAACTTCCGCTCATCAGCCTTGCCAATCACCGTATCCTTTCCCTCAACTTTTACCAAATCCACCCAGAATTTATCCTTTTCTTTCTCTACCTCTACCTTTATATCCCAGTATTCCTTTTCCTTAAACGCCTCTATTTCCCGCTCTCTTTCCACTACCAGTCTCAAAGCCACCGACTGCACCCTACCAGCGGACAACCCCCGTCTCACTTTCCTCCACAATACCGGAGACAGGCTATACCCAACCAAACGGTCTAAAACTCGCCTGGCGTGCTGGGCGTCAACAAGTTTGTCATTAATCTTGCCAGCATTCGCAATTGCCTCATCTACCGCTTGTTTGGTTATTTGGTGAAACGTAATTCGCTTAAAATCTAATTTCTTTTTCTTCAATCCATGCTCCAGCGCATACTTCACATGAGACGCAATTGCCTCTCCTTCGCGGTCAGGGTCCATTGCCAAATAAACTTGACTTGCGCCTTTGGCCTTTTGTTGCATCTCTTTGACAATTTTGCCTTTACCCTTAACCAGTTCAAAATTTGGTTCAAAATCTTTTTCAATTTCAATATTCATCCCGTTTGAGGGCAAATCTCTGATGTGGCCCATGCTCGCCATCACTTCATAGTCCTTACCCAAAAACCTACCTAAAGTCTTTGCTTTCGTTGGTGATTCCACAATTACCAGTTTCATATTTTTTGCTCTAAATTCTCTATTAATTTCCAATAATTCCTATATTTAAGCTCAATTAACTTATCAGACCCCCTTTGCCTCCACAACTGCCAAAGTAAAAACCAATGTTAGCACATCGGTCAAAATCCTATCTCAAATTTTCCTTCTCTCTGTCTTCTAACTACTTCTTCTAGCTCTAGTCCTCCGATTATTTCACTAGCCCTTTCCCAGTCAACACCAGCCAACTTCACTATTTCATCTAAACTCATTGGTCCCTGGGATTTTAACAAATCATAAATTAACTTTTGAGCATCCGAGAGTTTTGGCTCCATTCTGCCTTTAATTCCTCCTTTCCATCCCAAAGCTTCCAAAACGTCCGTTCCGTTTCTCACCAGCACCGCTCCCTTTCTGATCAATTCATTTGGGGTTTGGCTATTAACGCTATTTGCCATTCCAGGTACAGCCATCAACACCCTTCCTTGGGACTGCGCAAATTCAGCCGTTATCATCGTGCCGCTTTTAAGTGCCCCCTCTACTACCACCACTCCCTGGGACATTCCCGAAATTATCCTATTTCTTGCCGCAAAGTTTTGTCTCAGTGCCGGATAACCCGGCGGGTATTCACTTACCAATCCCCCGCCAGTTTCTAATATTTTATGAGCCAGTTGTAAGTGTTTACTAGGATAAACTTGATCAATTCCCTGTCCCAACACCCCAATAGTTGTTCCGCCATTTTCTACTGCCGATTCTTGAGCCAAACCGTCTACCCCATAAGCCAAACCCGAAATTATCGTTATTCCTTGAGCCACCAATTCTGCCACAATTTGTCTCGTCATTTGTCTGCCATATTCACTTGGTTTTCTGGTTCCCACCACCGCCACTGTTTTATCCAAGTTCTCGACCCTCCCTCGGGCAAATAATATTTCCGGCGGTTGCATCAGCTCTCCCAATTTATTCGGGTACCCTTCTTCTCCTCTAACTATCACCCTCGCCTTCACTCGGGCAAGTTTCTCCTTCATTTCCAACCAATCAGCTTCAGACAAACTCATTGCCCGCTCTGCTTTTTTCTCACTTATTCCCAGTTCTACCAACTTTTTGGCTGATAGTTTTCTTATCTGGTCATATCCTCCCATTCCGGCTACCTTAACCAAATCTCTTGTATTCCATCCTGCTTTTGTCACCAGTAACACCAACCATTCTTTTTGCTTTCCCGAAAGTTTTTGTTTCATTTACTCTTTACTTTCAAACCAATACTCTAAAGCCTTTTTGGCTACAGGCGCCGCCTCAGCCGATCCTTCTCCCCCTCCTTCAATCAGTACCGTTACCAAAATTTCGGGTTTCACGGCAGGCGCAAACACACTAAACCAGGCATGGGTATTATCGTCAGGGTTGTTAAACTGTGCCGTACCTGTCTTACAAGCTACTCTGTTACGCCCCTCTGTCGCATATTCCTCACCAAACTTAGCCAGGTCAAACTCAAAAAACACATAAGCCGTCCCTCCACTGCTGCAAGCCTCCACTAGTCCACTCTTCACAATCTCCAAATTCTCAGGGTTTACACCCAACTCTCTACAGGCAATTTTTATTTCTCCCTCCTCACCAATTCCGGCAACCAGAATTGGCTGACACCACTTTCCTTGACTGGCAATAACTCCCATCATTTGATTGACTTGAATTGGTGTTGTCAGTAAGTCACCCTGTCCAATCCCAAAATGGTAAGTATTACCCAAAAACCACTTTTCCCCCACATACCTTTCCTTCCACAAGGGTGTTGGCACCAACCCTTTTACTTCTCCGGGCAATTCCAACCCTGTTACCTCACCCAAACCAAATTCCCGTGACCATTTGGCCAATCTCTCCGCCCCTAACCACTCCGCAGTTTTGTAAAAGAAAATATCATTTGACCGTTTGAGCGCCGTCACTACATCCACCAATCCTTCTGTCCGGCCGTACTGAGTGTAAAACCAATTTTTGTAACTATAACTTTCCACCCTCAACTCCCCCATGTCCTCAACTTCAGTATCTCTCTTTAACACCTCTTCCTCCAAACCCGCCATTGCCGGTACCACTTTAAACACCGACCCCGGCGGATACGCGCCACTGATTGCGCGATTTAAAATTGGCTTATCTTGGCTATTAAAAATTGCTCCAATAGTTTCAGCCTCAATTTTGGCCGCCTGCTCGTCTAAAAGTTGCCTCCTAGAAAACATATTCGGATCAAACGATGGCGACGACACTAAGGCCAAAATCTCCCCAGTTTCCGGATTGCTAGCCACCGCCGCCCCCTTCCTTCCCGCCAATGCCTCATATAGCACTTCTTGAAGCCCTGCATCAATTGTCAATCTCACATCACTACCGGGCATTGCCTGAGTTTCTCCAATCCGTCTCATCACCTGTCCACTTGCATCCACTTCAATCAGTTCCGTGCCAGTCTTCCCTTTAATCACCGCGTCCAATTGTTTCTCGAGTCCCATCTTCCCAATGCGATCCCCTAAACTGTATCCTTGAGTCTCAATTTCCTCTTGAGTTGCCTCTCCCAAATATCCTAATACATGGGCCAAAGCCTGGCCTTTGGTATAGTTTCTGCCTATCTCATAAATCACCCCTCCGGCCTCACCACCCAATGCCATCGCCTCATCTCGACTAACTCTTTTGGGTTGAGGCATCAACCTTCCCTCGTCATCAATAATCTTTAGATAAACCGGTTCATTGACTACCAACACTTCACCATTTCTGTCTTTAAACACTCCTCTGACTCCTTCAGTTTTTCTTTCATAAATTCGGTTATTATCCCCTCTTTCCCTCATTTCCGCCCCCATCACTCCCTGCAAAAAAACCAGTCTCAGTCCCATCAATAAACTCAAAGCCCCCACCACTACTTTTATAGCTCCAATCCTGGAAGTATCCACTTTTCTCTTACCAGTCTCCAAACTCTTTTTGTGTAGCATCCCCACTTGCCAGCCGGTCGCCTGGTTTACATCAAATTTATGCCATCTCATATTTCATATCCTATCATCCTACCTACCCCCACGCACCCGAACTCCACCCAAGTTACCACCCGCTCTGGGCCACAACACGGAAAGTCCCACCACCAACCCTGCTTGAACAATTGGTAACCACCAATCAAACTCCTTGGTGACAATTCCCATGTAGACAAAAAAAACACCCCACGATCCCAAAGCCCACACCCATTTAGTTCCCCATTGGCTCAAAACCTGACGAATTATTCCCACTCCCAACAGCACTAAGATACCTGTAATTCCCACCGGCAGCCTGGCTATCAAATCTAAAAGCAGGCTTCCTACCAACACCATTGTCGCAGCCTTCCTGGGTTCTTCAATTCCCAGTCCCAAAATCAAAAGCATCGGTAAACTAAAGACTTCGGGTAATCCAACCTGTTCCAGAATTACTACTACCACTAAACCGATTATCCAAAATGATGCCATCATGATTTCCCCCTAACCAAAAACACGATATCTCCTTGTCTTTCTACCACCGGCCAATCCACAACTGCTCTTTTATAAACATCACTCTCTTGCCTCTCAACCTCTCCCACCACCCCCACCACCACTCCTTCACTCAATTGCATATTCCCTAAAGTTATCACTCTGTCACCCGGTTCAAGTCTATCTGCTTGCAAAACTTGTTCAATCCATAACTTACCCTGATCTCTCTTGAGTATTCCTCGGCTACCAAATGCAGTTTTCACTTCTAAGCTCGCATTTCCCACTCCAGCCAATTCCACCTGACTCACAGCCTCAGAAACTTGACCGACTACTCCCAAAAAAATCTCATCTTCCATCACCATCATGCCTTTATTAACCCCCCGTTTTTCTCCTGCATCTATTAGCCATTCATTGTCAGTTCTGGCGATAACTCTCACCGGCTCAAAATGCCAGGAGGCCGGAACATTTGCCGAGAGCAAAAATCTCATTCTTTCGTTCTCTTCTTTAAGTCTTTCTATCTCCTCTTGTTCCACCAAGGCCTCAGCCAGTCTGGCCTCCATATCCGCCAATCTCTCCACTCCGTGCCTATAAAACCTTACCATTTCGATCGGATTACCAATTACTTGAGTAATCTCCTCTCCCACCACCATTACTGGTTTCAATCCGTTTTGAACCCCTGCTTTTATTCCAGACAACCATCCCAAAGAGTCAAAAGCCAACAGTGCAAGACACACCATTGCCGCCGCTACAAATACTCCAATTCGACTCCACACACTCTCTTGATCCATAATCCGATAATATCATGAAAAAATTTTCACCTACATCAGACTTAACACCCTAAACATCAATGGCATCACCAATATCGGCACTACTCCTCCGGCTACTGCTTGGCTCAACCGGTGATTCCGACCCACCACTCTCGCCCAAATTACTACTAACACCAAACCAAACAACCAAGCATAGACCACACCCTGGGTTAACACCAAAAACATCACCATCGCACTCATTACTCCCGTGTGCACGCTAATCTTCCACACCAGGGTCACTATCGCATACACTACCGTCAGTACCCAAAATGTGGTTAAGTACTCAGCCAAAGGATGTTTGTCCAAAGCCCAAGCCCCCATTACTCCCAACCAATGCGTCAGACCCACAAAAAAGAAAAATGGCACTCTCTCCTTTCTCTGTTTTATATCAAACCCAGAGGCAATATTGCCTTTCTTGAGGAGGTATATCAGCACAAATCCAGGTAACACTCCATCCAAGACCAACAATAAAGACAGGAACCTCCATCTTTCTCCATTCACAAAAGCTCCCCAAGCCGCAGCTATCAGTGTTAGGGGAATTAAAAAGTTTGGATGAAACACGTCCGAAATTAGTCTTGCTAGCCTCTTCTGTCTCTTTTTAACTCTCCTGCTCACCTTACTCCTCCTACCACTTTAACCATATTGAGTAACCTTTCGTCTTCAAGTGTCTTTCCCGCTCCTCGCACCACTGCCATTTGTGGGTCTTCTGCCCTCCAAACCGGCATCTTAGTCTCCTCTGACAACATGGCATCCAAGCCCTTCAACATGCTCGTGCCTCCAGCCAAAACTATTCCCTGCTCCAAAATATCTCCAATCAACTCCGGTGGCGTTTCCTCAATCATATCAATCACCCCAGCTGTTATCTGTCTCACAACCCCGGCCAAAGCTTCACGAATCTCCACACTCGAAAATTTAATGCTTTTGGGCAAACCGGTAGCCATATCTCGGCCTCTAACCACGGCGTACAACGGCCCTTTTTCTGCCTGTTTTTCTCCCGCCTCATCAATTACTTCTTCTACCTTCTTAATCCTTTTCTTTGTTTTTGATTCCGCCTTGTCGTTGTCCTTTTTAAGTTTCTCCAAGTCATATGCACTCCCAATCGAAATCTTTACCTCCTCAGCTGTAGGTTGGCCGATTACCAAACCATACTTCATTCTCGCAAATGTAATTATCGCCTCATCCAATTCATCACCCGCAGTTCTAACCGATCGATTCAATACAATTCCACCCAATGAAATCACTGCAATCTCGGTAGTTCCACCCCCAATATCCACTACTAATCTTCCTCTAGGCTCAGTTACATCTAGCCCCGTTCCGATTGCCGCCGCCATCGGTTCTTCTATTAAATATGCTTCTCTGGCGCCAGCCGACAAGGCCACATCCTGCACAGCTCTGGCCTCCACTTCAGTAATTCCTGACGGCACTCCCACCACCACTCGTGGTCTGGGAATTTTGGGTATCAAAGGCGATCCACCCGCATGAATTTCTTTAATGTAATATGAAAGCATCGCCTCAGCCGCATCAAAGTCCGCAATCACTCCATCTACCAAAGGTCTGACCACCTCTATTGCCATTGGAGTTTTACCCACCATTTTTTTGGCTTCAGAACCCACCGCCAACACTGCCCCCGATTGTTTATGCCTGGCCACCACCGTTGGCTCTTGCACCACCACCCCCTTACCCTTAACCAACATCATTGTGTTAGCCGTTCCCAAATCTATCCCAATATCATGGGAAAACCATCCAAAAAACTTACTTATCATATTGCATCCTAAATTGACTCTTCCTACTCTCTCGATGATAACATAGCTTCAGAATTCTCGTCCTTAGCTTAAATCTGCTAAACTTGTCACATTCTCTGGCAAAAATCACAGACCAAATTCTTATGTCCCAACTACTCTCATCTTCCTACTTCTACCAAAGACTTCTGCGTTTCAGTCTTTATTTTCTGGTGTTTTTGCTTCCCCTAATCTGGACCACTCAAACATCCGAGCTCTTTGAATTTCCCAAGATGGTTTTTGTTTACGCCATGACCATTATCATCATCACTCTCTGGGCTTTCACTAGTCTCTTTCATGGCCGCTTGCTTTTCCGTCGCTCCCCTCTAGACCTGCCCCTAGCCTTATTTCTCCTCTCTCAATTGATCTCCACTCTGCTTTCAATCCATCCTCAAACCAGTCTCTTTGGGTACTATTCTCGTTTCCATGGCGGCCTTTACTCCACTCTTTCCTACTCAATTTTATTTTACGCTGCCCTCACTCACCTCAACCGCTCTCACCTCCGTCCCTTTATTTACTCCCTTTTGGCTGGCGGTATCTTTGCTGCCCTTTATGCTCTCCCTGAGCATTTTGGCTTCGCATTTAGCTGCTGGGCTGCAACTGGTTCACCTCAGGCCACCTGCTGGGTCCAAGATGTCCAACACCGCATCTTCGGCACCTTTGGTCAGCCCAACTGGCTTGCCGCCTACATCATCTCCCTTTTACCTCTCACTTGGTCTCTATACTTCAAACCATCAAGAATTCCCTACCACCGCCTTTTATGGCTCGGCGTCCACCTGCTTTTTCTGGCAGTCTTGGTTTTTACCCGTTCCCGATCAGGCCTCCTCGGATTTTTAGTTTCTTTTAGTGTGTTTACTTCCCTCCAATACCTCCGCCATCGTCTTCAATTTCTCAAACCGGCTCTTGGTCTGTTAATTCCCACACTTCTGCTAGTCCTTGCTACCGGTACTCCGTTTACCCCATCAGTAGCCCAATTATTAAATCTTGATACTACTCCGCCTCCACCACCCTTGACTGGTTCTGTTTTAGAATCCGGCGATATCACTCTTCCCGCCAATAACCAAGGCGGTACCGAATCTGGCCAAATCCGGGAAATTGTCTGGCGTGGTGCCCTCGATGTCTTTTTAAATTATCCCCTCTTTGGTAGTGGCGTCGAAACTTTCGCCTATTCTTACTATAACCACCGGCCTCAATCCCACAACCTAGTAAGTGAATGGGATTTTCTCTACAACAAAGCCCATAATGAACTTTTAAATTATCTCTCCACCACCGGTATTTTTGGCTTAGCCACCTATCTTCTCCTAGTCAGCTCCTTCATTTATTTTGCCCTAAAGCACTTCCTTCACACCTCAACCGTCAAAACCCTTTTGATTCTTCTTTTCCCAATTTTAGGATTAATCCTCTCATCTACTCTTTCCTACTTTATCCTTGGCTCACACCCTTTAAACTTTAGTCCACAAACACTCATTCTCCATTTCATCGCCCTCCTTTCTGCACTAGCTCTGAGCGCTTTGATAGTCTCTCCGTCCTCAAACAAATATTCTTTTATCCCCAGTCTAATCTCCGGCTTCCTGGCTCTTTTTGTCTCCAACTTTTTCGGTTTCTCCACCGTTTCAGTCGGCTTGGCTTTCTTTCTTCTAATCAGTCTTTCTTTTCTAATCATCCTTCCACCCAACCAGCTTCAAATCAAACTCCAGGATACAATCAATCATCCTAGCCACAAAATCTGGGTCATATTTTCTCTAATATTATTTCTAAGTATCTTTTCTCTTTATCGAACCTATATTTACCTCAAAGCCGACCAAGTCTATGCTAAGGCTCAATCAGAGGAAAGTTCAGGCCAATTGTTTAATGCCTATCAGCTCTACCAGCAGGCCGTCGATCTCTCCCCCAATCAAGCTCTCTACCACTCCCAACTAGCCGACACTCTCTCAAAACTCTCCCTTTCCATCGCCGCCAATCCGGACATTGACGACACTCTTCGTGCCACCCAAGTTCAAGAACTTCTTAACCAGACCTACTACCACTCATCTGCCTCCCTTACTCTAAATCCCGTTCACCTGAATCTCTACAAAACTCAAGCCGGAGTCTATATCCGTCTCTCCAATCTAGATCCCGACCTTCTTGACGTCGCCACCAATCTTTTAACCGAAGCCTCCCGTCTAGCCCCCACCGATGCCAAACTCCGCTACAACTTGGGTTTAATCGCCCTCGACCAAGACGCCACCCCCAGCGCTCAAGAACATTTTCAAGCAGCAGTAAACCTTAAACCCAATTACGAAGCCGCTCGGCTCGAACTTGCCTCAATTCTTTTAAACGCCAACGATACCGAAGCCGCCCTCACCCAGTATCAATTCATATTAAATTACATCAATCCCGAAAGTACTCCCGCGCTTGAGGCATTAGAGACCTTAAAACCAACCACTGAATAATCATTTGTTAAAATACCCTCATGAAAATTCTCACCATTCCTCACCCTACTTTAACCACGGTTTCCAAACCGATAACCACCTTTGACACCAAACTTACTCGATTTATCTCTGACTTAGAGTCCACCCTTAAAAACAAAAAAAACCCCGAGGGTGTCGGCCTATCTGCTCCCCAAGTTGGTAAAAATATCAGACTTTTTTCTACCTATCTTGAAACCGATTCCGGCCGCCAACTCAAAAGTTACCTTAACCCCATTATTACTAAAACCTCATCCAAACTCACTCTCGGCCCCGACCCCAAGAAACCCTATCTTGAAGGTTGTCTTTCTATCCCAGACATTTACGGCGCTGTTTGGCGCCATTTCTGGGTTGAACTCGAATATCAAACTCTCACCGACCAAGAGCCCCAAACCCATCGCCGTAAATTCACTGGTTTTGAAGCGCGTGTTATTCAACACGAATATGACCATTTGGAGGGCATCCTCTTTACTCAACGCTCCATCAACGACAAATTACCCTTGTACAAAGAAGTTGGCCAACAACTGGTTGAAATTGAACTCCATCAAACTTAAATCAACCCCACATCCCTCAAAACATACTGAATGTCTCTGGCGCTCACTAAAATAATCATCAGTAAAAGTAGCGCAAAGCCGATCATATTGGCATAACGCTCATACTCAGGCTTAAATCTCTTTCCCATTATTTTCTCCAAAAATATAAACATCGCCCTTCCACCATCCAAAGCTGGAACCGGCAAAACATTCACAATCGCCAAATTAATCGACAACACAGCCGCGAAGTTAAGAATTCCCAAAAAACCCTCCTGAATAATCCCTTGCTTTTGGGCTACATAAACAATTCCCACTGGTCCCGCTACCTCTTCTGGTAGCTGCCCTGCCCCTATCCCGTCAGCCACCATTTGGCCCAGAGACTTAACAATCATCAAGCCAAAATTCACTGCCGCTTGTGTCCCCGTCCAGGCTCCTCTAAAAGGCATCTGCCAAACCGGATATTTCTGATAAACCATCTCAGATCCCGCGATCTGAATCCCCAGTGCCCCCTGGCCGGCAGAGGTTTCCTCCCTGGTCCGCACGTACATTTCTTTTCTCAATTCCACGTCTTCACGACTAATCAACAGTTCCACTTCCTCACCCCTCTGGTTATCCAAAAATTCCACCATCTGGTTAATCTCAGCCGTTTCCAAAAATTGGTCTGGCTCATCCACATCCTTTATTGCCAGCACCATATCACCCGCTCTCAAATCTGCCTGCTTTGCCGGAGAATTTTCAAATACGGCAATTATCAAAGTTCTGTCAGTTAAAAGTTTCTCCTCTGGAATTCCCTCCACTGAAAATATAAAACTAAATGCCAACAATCCAAAAACAAAATTCACCATCGCGCCTGCCAAAATAATCACTATCCGCTTCCACTTTTTCTGAGCATAAAACATTTGTCCTTCACCCTTACCTGCCTTTGACTCATCCTCTAAATATCTCTCTTCACCGGCCAACCTCACAAACCCGCCAAACGGCAGCCAATTTAACGTAAAATCAGTCCCATTTCGCCTAAACAGCTTCTTAGCCAGAGGCGGATATCCAAAACCAAACTCATCTACTTTGACTCCAAACTTTCTAGCTGCCCAAAAATGGCCAGCTTCATGGATAAAAACCAAAAATGAGAGAATTAAAGCAAATACCCCAATGGTCAAAAGCATCTCTCAATTCTAACACAGCCCCGTTGGCTTTTGGTCTGACAACCCTACTCCTAAATTGTAGTCAGTTCCGCTTCTTTCTCCGCCCCCATCTCCTCCAGTTTCTGGTTATACTCCTGTGTCAATTTGTCTAACTCTTCTAGCTCAGTTCGAATATCGTCTTCGCTGACTCCTGAGGCACCCTCCTGTCCTTCTATCTCACTTTTTATATTATTCCTTTCCACTCTTAATAACTGCTTACCTCCCTCCACTCGCTGGTGTACTTGCTTGACCAGTTCTTCACGTTTTTCCCCTGTCAGTGGTGCAATCCCCACCCGAATTACTTGTTGATCCACACTTGGATTAAACTGATTTTGTCCGCTTGATAACGCTTTTTCAATCGGTTCAATCACACTTCTGTCCCATGGTTGAATCACAATCAAACTAGCATCCGGAGCTGTTATTGAAGCCAGTTCCTTAAGCGGCATTTTCCCTCCATAAGCCTCAACCATCACATCTTCAACCAAAGAGGGTTTTGCCCTTCCGGTTTTAATCTGTTTCAAATCATTTCCGACAACTTCAATTACTTGATCAAATTTTTGCTTTGAAATGTCAAAGTCATAAGCCATAACTTTCCTCCTTAAGTATATTCCCTATTATTATAGCAATCTCTCTTTTGCCTGGAGGACTTAATCAAATCATTTACTTACCCCGTCACGATACTCTGCTTTCCAATTAATTGAATAAGTCGCGATACATATTGGACTCTTGAATAAATAAAGTATTCAGGAGGAA
>CAYNMS010000010.1:0-19254 GCA_964398525.1 uncultured Pseudomonadales bacterium
GGCCGCTCCCAAGGCTCTTAACTATCAGTCAGCATCACTTTTATGCCTTGTGCTCTCATAACTGGAATCACTGGACAAGATGGCTCATACCTGAGCGAACTTTTACTAGCCAAGCAATATCAAGTCGTCGGCTTAATTAGCCCCAAACACAATATCGGTTTTGACAATATCAACCACATCAAAGATCAACTCACCCTAGAAGAGGGGGATTTACTCGATCAAGCTTCCCTTTCAAAACTTATAGAAAAGCATAACCCCAACGAAATCTACAACCTGGGAGGCATCACTTTCATCCCTGCTTCTTGGGAAAAACCAACTCTTACCCTTGATATCAATACCCTTGGTTTGTCCCGCTTGCTTGAACTCCTCTCCCAGCGTTACCACCACATCAGACTTTTTCAGGCCAGTTCAGCCAAAATATTTGGCTCACCCGAAGAAAATCCTCAAACGGAAAATACGCCCCTAAACCCTCTCGATCCTTATTCCATCTCTAAAGCCTCATCTCATCGCCTAATTCAAATTTTTCGTGATCATTTTGGTCTCTACTTGGCCTCAGGTATCATGTACAACCATGAATCTCCCCGTCGAGGCCCTGAATTTGTGACCAGAAAAATCACCCAGTCAGCCGCCAGAATTAAACTGGGCCTTGACCAAAACCTGAGTTTAGGCGACCTGGATACCGCTCAAGACTGGGGTTTTGCCCCGGATTATGTTAAAGCCATGTGGCTAATGCTTCAGCAAGAACAAGCTGACGATTACATTATTGCCTCCGGTACAACTCACACTGTGGCCGACATTGCCTCTACTGCCTTCTCCCATCTCGGGTTAAACTATCAAGACTACGTCGTTTTTGACGAGCGTTACGCTCGTAAAGAAAAGCAAACTGCCTATCAAGGAGATATTTCCAAAGCCGGTCAAAAACTTGGTTGGCAACCTGAAACCAGCTTCAAAGATATGATTATTCAAATGGTTGAGCATGATCTCAATCTGGCATCAACTAGTCAAACCTAGGAGTCTTTATGGCAAAAAAAGCCCTTATTACCGGTATTACCGGACAAGACGGTTCATACTTAGCCGAATTTTTACTAAAAAAAGACTATCAAGTCTTTGGAGTCACTCGTCGCACCTCCACCCCCAACTATGACCGCATCAAATCCATTGTCGACGATATCACCCTTGTCCCTGGCGATCTCCTCGATCAACACTCTCTTACTCAGGCTGTCAGGGAAATTGAGCCAGATGAGGTTTACAACTTGGGCGCCCAATCCTTTGTCCCCACTTCTTGGAACCAACCAGTCCTAACCGGCGAATTTACAGCTCTGGGAGTCACTCGCATTCTAGAAGCATTGCGCCTTGCCAAACCTGACGCTAGGTTTTACCAAGCCAGTAGTAGCGAAATGTTTGGTAAAGTTCGCCAAACCCCCCAGGACGAAGACACTCCTTTTTACCCTCGAAGTCCTTATGGTGTAGCCAAGGTCTACGGCCACTGGATCACTGTCAACTATCGTGAATCATTCGACATGTTTGCCGTCTCGGGCATCCTTTTCAATCATGAGTCACCCCGACGAGGTCTAGAGTTCGTCACCCGCAAAATTTCCCATGCAGTCGCCCGAATCAAACTTGGTAAACAAGAAAAACTTGAACTCGGTAACCTCGACTCCAAACGTGACTGGGGGTACGCTCCAGATTATGTCGAAGCCATGTGGCTAATGCTCCAGCAAGACAAACCCCAAGACTATGTTGTTGGTACCGGCGAAACTCACTCAGTCCAGGAATTTGTTATCGAAGCTTTTAAGGCTATCGGTATTTCCAATTGGCAAGATTATGTTGCCTCTCAACACCAGGAATATCTTCGCCCAGCCGAAGTTGACCTATTAGTTGCCGATCCTTCCAAAGCCAAAAAAGAACTTAACTGGACTCCCAAAGTCTCATTCCAGGAACTAGTTAAAATCATGATTGAGGCCGATCTTAAAGGAGAAGCTGACAAATGAAGGTCACTGTTATAGTCCCGACATATAACGAAGCAGAGAACATTCAAAAACTCATCGATACTCTTGAACAGGTCTTTAAGTCAATTAAATCCCACCATTTGAGTATTTTGGTTGTCGATGACAATTCTCCCGATGGTACCGCCGATCTAGTTAAAAAATCTCAAAAAAAATATCAAAATCTTCATTTGATTACCGGCAAAAAAGAAGGTTTGGGCAAAGCCTATCTTCGAGGTATGAAATACGCCTCTCAAAAACTCCAAGCCGATGTCATGTTTGAAATGGATGCAGACTTCTCCCACGACCCTAAATTAATTCCGGCTTTTCTGGACAAAATGGAATCAGGTTATGATTTGGTTGTCGGCAGCCGCTATATTAAAGGCGGCTCCATTCCTCAAAATTGGGGTTGGCACAGAAAACTCTTTTCCATAATTGGCAACCTAGTAGTCCGAACCGCTTTATTTAATTTTGGCCACCACGAGTGGACCAACGGTTATCGAGCCATCCGGACACCGCTATATTTAAACATCAGATCCAAGCTTGAAGATTACAAGGGCTACACTTTCCAGGTCGCTTTTCTTCACCAAGCTTTTTTACAGGGCGCCCGGATCGGTGAAATACCCAACAAGTTTATCGATAGAGTCCATGGAAAATCCAAAATCGGCAGTGAATACATCTTTAATTTAGTTAAATACCTCATCATTTCTGATCTCACCAACCCACCCCGTCAACTTCGCTTTTTAGTTGTCGGAACCTTTGGGTTTGTCATTCAAACAATCATTTATTACTTCTTTTGGAAGGCAATCGGCCTTGATCCTGCTTTAGCCACCATCGTTGGTGCTGAATTTGCCATCATCAGCAATTTTATCTTCAATAACTTCTGGACATTTTCAGATAGAAAGATTACTTCCACCCCTCTTGTGCTTCTTTCCAAATTTGTCAGCTTTAATCTGCTCTCTTTTGGTTCACCTCTAATACAGGGAGCCACCGTTAAACTAGCTAACACTTTTATCTCAACTTCTGATTCTGTTACTTGGGTTGCCTACATTACCGGAATTTTCTTGGGGCTTATTTGGAATTACACCATGTACAGTAAAATCATCTGGAAACACAAACCTGCTACCCGCTAATATTGCAGGTAAATTAGCCACCAGTCTCAAGTTATGCGTCGCATCATTTCATTTGTTAACACTCATCGCTTGGAAACCGCTCTTTTTGTTGCCCTGATAGTTTTCGCTGCTTTTTTTAGATTTCATAATCTCCGCTCCACCGTTATCTTTCTAGGCGATGAAGGCCGCGACGCCTTAGTGGTCAAACGAATTCTTGTCGATCACAAACTAACACTGCTGGGACCAACTGCCTCCGTCGGAGGCTTTTATCTCGGCCCGGTCTATTACTACTTCATGGTTCCTTTCATGTTTCTTTCAGGTTTGGATCCTGTCGGTCCAGCCATCATGATCGCCTTAATGGGACTACTGACAATCATGATTCTCTATAGCCTCATCCGACACTGGTTTGGTTTTCTGCCAGCCTTTTTAGCCTCTCTTCTTTATGCCTTTGCCCCAGGAGTAGTTTCTTTTTCCCGCTCCTCCTGGAACCCCAACCCAATGCCTCTTTTCACTCTCATTCTTTTGGCTAGTTTCTATCTTAGTCTAAGCCACCGCTTGGTTTGGGCAATTCTGGCAGGTTTTGCTTTTGGTATCGCCATTCAGCTTCACTATTTAGGCTTAGTCCTCGGTCCTGTCCTGGCCTTACTGACATTCTTACTTGCTCCCAGGAAAAACTGGCCTAAGCTCATTGTCTATCAAATCATTGGTTTTATTCTGGGAGCTTCACCTTACTTTGCCTTCGAACTTAGACACGGTTTTCCCAACATTCGTTCTGTCATCGAGTTTGTTTCTCGAGGAGGCAATACCACCGGTCCCAGAAGCTTTAATCTCCCCTTGCTCTTTTTTGAAACTAATCGCTTTAACCTTGAGGCCATCTTCAGTCAAAAATTATTAGGTCTAACCATACCCCTAACTCTGCTTCTCATCTCAGGCGTACTGGCATTTCTTTTCCTTTCTCGTCATCGCCGGTCAAGTCTACCGTTACGCTTTATTCTCATTTATTGGCTTACTGCCAGTTTTGGTTTGGCCATGTACAAAGGCCATCTTCATTATCACTATTTCCAATTATTATTTCCCGCCCCTTTCTTGGTGTTAGGTATGTCCCTTTCCGGTCTCAAAAGCCGCACTTCAAAAATTGTTCTCTCAGTACCCATTCTGCTTTTTGCCGCTTTCCTTCTTACCCATCAGCCAGGAGCAAAACCTGGCTCAAATCTTATCGACCAAACCCACAATGTCGCCTTGGAAGCCATAAAATTAACCAATTCACAACCTTTCAATTTTGCCCTGATCGCTCAGGGAAACAGTGATCATGCCTATCGCTTCTTTCTCGAAATCGAAAATGCCCGGCCTACTCCCTTAGAAGAATCAGTCACTTCGCAGTTGATAATTGTTTGTGAGCTACCAGAGCCAGAATGTCTCCCTCTTGGTAATTCCCTTTGGGAAATTGCCGGTTTTGGTCGGGCAGAAATTGAACAAACTACCCTCGTTTATCCAGGTATTACAATTTTCCGCCTGGTTCACCATCCGGACAGTCGTCATCTGATAGGTCAACCGGCCCCTCGCGGTTAAAGTTTTTCTTTCTCTCAACCAATAGATTAAAATAACTCTTATGGCCCAAGCTCCACTTCTTTCTATTGTTATTCCAGCCTTCAATGAAGTTGAAAACTTTAAAAACAACAAACTCGATCAAGTCCACCAATTTCTCGACAAACAGCCCTACAATTGGGAAGTAATTGTCGTCGACGACGGCTCAAGTGACGAAACCGCTGAATTAATCAAGGCTTGGATCAAAGACAAACCCCATTGGAAGCTAATCAAAAACCCTCATTACGGTAAATCTAAAACCGTTGCCACCGGCATGCTTAATTCCAAAGGCCAAATCAGACTTTTTACTGATTTTGATCAAGCCACTCCCATCACTGCCGTTAAACAAGTCATTGACCAATTTAACCAAGGTTGTGAGGTTGTCATTGGCTCCAGACAACTAAGTGGTGCTAAACGCCATCAAGAACCACCTCTGCGCCATATCATGGGGCGAGTCTTCAACCTTTTTGTCCAGATAATTGCCGTTCGAGGTATATCCGATACCCAATGTGGTTTCAAAGCCTTTTCCGCCTCAGCCACCAAAGATTTATTCAATCGGCTTGTTGTCTACAAAAACCGTCGGTCTGCCGATGCCTATACCGGGGCTTTTGATGTCGAACTATTATTTCTGGCCAGAAAACGCCGCTACAAGATTTGCCAAATCCCAGTTTCTTGGAAATATGTCAATACCTCTCGAGTAAGCCCCCTCAAAGACTCTCTGCGCATGATGATCGACATCATTAAAATCCGTTGGGCTTATCTAACGGGAAGATATTCTTAAACACACCATGTGGCTCCGTCTAAGCCTACTTTCTTATTGCTTTGGACTCGTTCTTTTGCTTGTTTATTCTTACACTCAAGTTGATTTAAACCTCACTTTATCTTCCTTACCGCTCTATCTTCGGTTTCAAGAGCCCTTAACTGCCATCGGCTATTTCAATCGTCCGTTATCCAGTTTGATCTACATAGCTATACTTATTTTACTCCACCTAGGCTATTTTGGAATGATACACCAATCTAAAGACAAAAGACTCACTTCTGGCAACATAATCAAACTATTGCTAACTACTACTTTTCTATTACTTTTTGCCTACCCTGCTTTTTCCTACGATCTGTTTAATTACATTTTCGACGCTAGAATTTTACTTACACACCAATCCAACCCTTTAACTCACACAGCCTTGGATTTTCCCGCTGATACTTGGACCCGATTTATGCGCTGGACTCATCGCTCTTATCCCTATGGACCGGCTTGGCTTCTAATAACCCTACCTTTTTATGCTATTGGGCTTGGTAAATTCGCGCTCACTCTAATAAGCTTTAAACTTCTCTCCTCACTTTCTTATCTTTTAGCCTGTTGGTCTATTTGGCACTTCACCTCCCGTCACCAACCCAAAGTTAAAACCCTCGCCCTACTTCTTTTTGCCTTCAACCCTCTGGTTATTATTGAAAGTCTTGTTTCTTCTCATCTTGATATCACTATGGCCGCGCTGGCAGTGTTTGCTTTTGCCAGTTTTAGTCACTCTCGTCCACTAGCCTGGGTGAGCTTAGTCATTTCCGGGTTAGTTAAATTTGTCACCTTTTCTCTTCTACCATTTCTCATTGTCTTCAAGCGCCATCCCTCCCAATGGCCACAAATATTAAAAGTTTCCATCATTTTTGTCTATCTAACCACCCTAATAGTCATCTTTAAGCGTGAAATTCTGCCTTGGTACGCTCTCACCCCGTTTGCCTTAACCAGCCTTCTGCCTTCATGGCGCTTCAATTTAAGATTAATGCTTTCTCTTACCCCGGCATTGCTATTACTTTATTTACCCTACATTTATCAAGGCTCCTACACCCCCTGGGTCATCCAAACCCGGCTCATCCTCTTTGCCTTGGCTTTCATTTTCAGTTTCTTAGCTTGGGGCAAGCTTCTTCCCGTCAAAATCTCTAGACAGTGATACAATTTTTTTCAAGTCTATGCCATTCAAACGCCTTTGGCCAATCCCCTTAGCCATCATCTTTGCTTTAACAGTCTTCTGGCAAATACCCCTAAAAGGTCTAGTCCCCTTTCCTGGCAATCTTTTGGCCGGTAGACTTTTTCCCTTTAATGCTCAAACCTGGGAAGGATATCCCACAGGCGTTCCTTACAAGGAATTCATCGCCGCCGATGCCGTACGTCAAACTTATCCTTTCCGGTTTTTGGCCATTAGTCAGCTCAAACAAGGTCAAATCCCTTGGTGGAATCCCTATTCATTTTCTGGTTCTCCTCTTTTGGCCAACCTCCAATCAGCCCCTTTCTATCCGCTTAACTTACTCTACTTTTTTCTCCCTTTCTCCCTCACCTGGTATCTACAAGTCTTACTTCAACCCATTCTCGCCTTTATCTTTACTTATTTATTCGTCCGCTCCCTCAAACTTTCACGATCCTCATCCATTCTTGCGGCTACAAGCTTTGCTTTCTGTGGCTATCAAACTGTTTGGCTTGAGCTCAACACCGTCGGCCACGCCGCTCTTTGGTTGCCTTTAATTCTTTTCTCTCTCAAAAATCTTTCCCAAGTCAAGAGTAGGGGAGTCAAGTTTAAATTTTCCCTGCTTCTAACTTTTGCCTATACAGCATCTTTTTTTGCCGGCCACCTGCAAACCTCTTTCATGGTTATAATTTTTTCACTTGCTTATGCCTTTCATTTAAAAAAGCCAAATCTCGCGGATTTTGACCAACTCAAAAGCGTATTTGTCCCCTTAGTTATTTCTCTGGCTTTGTTTTCAACTCAATTAATTCCTTCACTAGAGCTTTTCTCCCACTCTCCCCGCCAGGGCACGGACACAACTATTTTTTCACAATTTCTCCTCCCTTTCTCACATCTGGTTACCTTCATTGCCCCTGATTTTTTCGGCAATCCTGCAACCAATAACTATTGGGGAGAGGATTACGGGGAATTTATGGCCTATTTTGGCGTTGTTGCCCTCTTTTTTGCCTTAATTGCCATATTCAACCGCCCTAAGGGATATAAATTTTTCCTAGCAGCCTTTTTGCTCTCACTTCTTTTCGCCCTAGATCAACCTCTTGCCCATCTGCCTCGACTTCTCCATCTTCCTGTTTTTCAAAGTTCCGCCCCTTCCAGGTGGCTCTTCATCACCCAGTTTTCCGGGGCTATTTTGGCTGCTTTTGGTCTGGAGCTCTGGCTTAAAAAACCTAGTAAAGCCCTCCGTCCAATAATATTTTTAATTTCTCTCTACGCTCTTGCCTGGCTAACAGCCATCTTGTCTTGGCAGTTTGCCGCCAGCCCCGTCAATCAAGCCCAGTGGCGAGTGTCTGTGAGAAATCTAATTTTGCCTTCCGGCCTTTTTGCTGGCTTAATTCTTTTATCTTTTCTCAAAGTCAAAAAACTTTCTTTCGTCAACCGCCGCCTTCAATCAAGCATACTAATTTTCTTTGCTTTAATTGAATTTACCTACTTTACTAATAAATACCTGCCTTTCTCCGAACCCGAATTTACTTTTGCCCCCAATCCTGTCTTTGCCTATCTCCAAAAAAAATCAGGCAACTCACGCTTTTTCGGCCTTGAATCTGCCTCTGTCATGAGTAACATTTGGCTGCCTTACAGTCTCTTTTCTCCTGAAGGCTACGATTCACTCTATTTATCCCGTTACGGCCAATTGCTAGCTGCATCAGGCAACCAAGGCAAACTTACTGATTCTGTCCCCAGATCCGACGCCAATATCCCAGCTCAAGGAATCAACTCATTAAATCAGCCACTCCTCAATCTTCTCTCAGTTTCCCATTTACTCCATAACTCTAGTACACCAGAAGTTCCCGACACTCAAACATTTCCCATGTCTGACTATCAACTAATTTGGCACCAAGCAAACTACCAGATTTACCAAAACCTTCACGCCCTCCCCAGGGTATTTCTTGTCAGCGACTACACCATCAAATCTTCAGATCAGGAAATTCTCGACCTATTATTTAATCCTGATTTCCATCCCGACCAAACCCTTATCCTTGAAGACAAACCCTCTCCACCTATTCAGACCATCTTACCCCCAGCTTCCAAAGATTCAATCACCATTGAAAGTTACGATTCCACCTTTATCAAACTTTCAGTGTCTTCAACCAAACCTCAATTTCTATTCCTCTCCGATGCTTTTTATCCTGGTTGGACAGCTTATATCAACCATCAACCAATCCCCATCTACCGGGCTCATTATGCTTTCAGAGCAGTGCCCGTTCCACCTGGATCTTACTCGCTAACTTTCCGTTACGAGCCCTTATCTTCACTCCTCAACCGCTGATTCCACACTAAACTCAAGTCTGTTGGTGTCAAAGGTAGCCTTTCCTCCAATTGGTAGTATCAAATTTTCTACATTGTGCCCTATCTCTCCCACTTCCATCACCGGAAATGAATAGCCACCGCAAACTTCTTGGACAATTTCAGCTATATCCCTGTCGTTACCGGTTTTAGTTGGATCGTCTGACCCTATCAGATATCCTATTATCAAACCCGAAATTTCATCTAAAAACCCTTTCAATCTCAAAGCTTGAAGTGCCTGATGAATTTGTTTTTTTGCCAATTTATAGGTTTCAATCACCAAAATATTGTCTTTAGTTTCAGGCATATACGGGGTATTTAAAAGACTATAAAAGCTACTCAAATTTCCACCCACCAATTTTCCTTCAGCCCTTCCCGGTTTAATTTCTCGCCAACCTCGATAACGGTTAGGTAAATTATCAAAATCTCTCCAATTCGAATTTTGCCAGTAATTTATCGGACCTTCCTCAAACCATACTTTTCTCATCCACTCAATTTCATAATCCATCTCTTCAATCCCAAAATCTGTCAGTTCCATCCCCAGAAATGAAACCAAACCTGTTTTGCGATTGATCGCATTTAACAGAGTTGTTGCATCAGATATTCCGGTCAACACCTTTGGGTTTTTACTTATCAATTCATAATCCAGTTTATCCACCAAATCGATTGCCGTTCCACCACCCACCGACATAAATATTGCTTTAATTTCAGGATCACTAAATGCCCAATGGATATCATCCAATCTCCTCTCAACTTTCCCGGCACTATAGAAAAATTCATCCATTGCATGTGGTGCCAACACAATCTTTAAATCTAACTTTTCCTCAAGAGAAGAAATGGCTTTTAATAAATTATCTTTTCTGTCCACAACCGGCTGAGACGGCGATATCACCGCCACCTTATCACCTCTTTTCAATCGCTTTGCTTTCAATGTCTTCATTTCCAAATTTTACCAAACCCCTCCCCATACTTGGTACAATGATCAAGTGAAGCAAAAACTCATCAATCTTTGGCCTCTTGGTTTTATTCTTTTAGCTGCCTTTCTGGCCTTTCACCCCATCTTTCTCAAAGGCTATCTTCCCATTCCCTACAACATTCTCGTTGGTTGGTACTTTCCTTATCAACTCGGTGGTTGGGAAGGTTACGCTCCCGGAATTCCCTTCAAAGGCGGTCTTTTCGCCGCCGATGTTTTCCGGCAAATCATTCCCTGGAAGATGCTGAGCCTAGATTTAATCAAATCTGGCCAGCTGCCGCTCTGGAATCCTTACAATTTCTCAGGCGAACCTCTATTTGCCAATCCTCAAGTTTTCACTCTTTATCCCCTAACTCTCATCTTTTTTCTATTTGATTTCCACATCGCTTGGAGTCTTTACATTATTGCCTCCCCCTTTCTGGCTGCCTGTTTTATGTTCCTTTTTCTCCGCTCTCTCAAACTCACTCAATTTCCAGCTTTACTCGGTAGTCTGTCTTTTGCCTTTTCCGGCCACATGCTCTCTTGGCTCGAATGGGGAGTGGTCACTCATTCAGGAATCTGGTTACCTCTCATTCTCTTCTCTTTAAATCTTTGGTTGAAAAATAACCATCGACTTGGACCTGTTCTATTAATGTTTTCTGTTTTTGCCACTATCACCGCTGGCTACCCTCAGGAATCAGTTTATGCCCTTCTTTTAGCTGCTGCTTATTATCTCTTCCTCTTTTTTTCTTTAAACAAAAAGCTCAGACACCGGACAATCTTACACACACTCTTTGTTGGTCTCATTATCTTCACCCTCCTATTACCCCAACTTTTATCTACTTTTCAGTTATTCCAGCTCTCAGCCCTCAAGGGCATCGCCTCTGAAGCCCTTTTTCTACGCACCCGACTAGACCCCCGTCACTTGATTACTTTTTTTGCCCCTGACTATTTTGGCAACCGAATCTACGATAACTATTGGGCTAACATTTTTACTCTAGTCGATTACACCGATGCTAACCTCTACATCGGCTCAATCGCTGGCTTATTTGCCCTTTTTGGTCTTATTAAATCTCGCACCAAAAACAGTTGGTTCTTTTCTATCGCTCTTTTAGTCAGTCTACTTCTATCCATCAATTCTCCTCTGACTTATCTGCTCGGACACCTGCGCCTTCCCTTAATTTCCACCGGAGTGGCCGCTGGCATTCTCTATTTATCAGTTTTTAGTCTCAGTGCCCTCAGCGCTTTTGGGCTAAATTACTGGCTTCACCAACCTTCTAAATCCAAAGCCATTTTTAAACTTCTAGCCGTTTACTGTCTTATTTTGGTCTCATCTCTCTTTGTTCCTTCTGACTTTCAAAAAATTACCCTTAAAGCTTTATTAGTCCCCATGAGTTTGGTTTTTCTTACTCTGTTCTCTCTATTTGTCACCCACAAATTCCTTAGGCGTTACCTATACCTTTTGCCCCTCTTCTTGCTCCTTATCAGTTGCTTGGATTATGGTTATCAAGCCCGTCGCCTACTCTCATTTTCTCCTAGATCTTACGCTTACCCAGATCAAATTCTCATCAACCAACTTCAACAACTCAGTGGCTACGACCGGGTTATGGGCTTCTGGGAAGCAGAAATCAGCAACTCTCTTCACACCCAATTCCGCCTGTTTGGTTCCGAAGGTTACAACCCGCTTCATTCTATGAGCTACCAAGAGCTAACTGCCGCCAGCCATACTGGTGATTATCCAGCTACCATTGCTCGCTCTGATGCCGATGTTACCGTAGCCAATGAGCCCAACCGTAACCGTTTTATCGATCTTGCCAGCGTTAAATACATACCTGCTGTCGTTACTACTCCAACTAACACCTGGGAAGAAGAACCCCTCAAATTCGATCCCAAGCGTTTCCAACTTGTTTGGCAAGAAGGCCTTTTTAAAATTTACCAAAATCTCAATGCTTTGCCTCGTGTGGGCATTTACAATAATTTCCAAGTTATCACCGACAAAAGCCAAAGGTTGCAAACTCTCTATTCGCCGGACTTTGACCCTCATCGAAGCCTTATTCTCGAAGAACAACCCTTCCAGTTAATCCACTCCCAGGCCACAGGTAGTGCTAAAATTGTCACTTATGAGCCAAATCGGGTAGTCATAGACACTCAAACATCTGTGGGCAACAGTCTTCTTTTGTTAACTGACAATTACTACCCCAGCTGGCAAGCCACCATCGATGGCTTACCGACTCGTATTTATAAAGCCAATCATACTTTTCGCTCCGTCTTGATCCCTCAGGGAAATCATCAAGTGGAGTTTACTATCACATGGCCTTAAACAAGTTTATTGTTCCCACCATTGTCGTTCTTGCTCTAATTTTTTCTTACCCCTTTTTCCGTCCCGGTCTGCCAATTACTGATGATCTGCCCCACATGGTCCTTCGTGCTCAGGCATTTCATTTGGCGTTTATCGATGGTCAAATTCCGGTCCGCTTTTTACCTCAACTAAACGAAAACTATGGCTATCCCGTAACCAATTTTCTCTATCCACTGCCTTTTTATTTCGCCGAAGTTTTCCAGCTTCTTAGCCTTTCGTCCCTTGTGTCCATCAAACTAGTAATTGTTCTTTCCCTAATTGCCGGATCCATAGGTGTTTACCTTTGGACTAGAGCCCACGCACCTCCTTTGGCTAGTTTTTTAGCCGCAGTTTTTTATCTTTGGTCTCCCTTTCGCCTCTTTCATACTTACCAAAGAGGAGCTTTAGGTGAAATTCTCACTTTTGCCATAATTCCTTTTAGTTTTTATTTTTTTGACCGAGTCCACCAAAGACCTACTCTTTCATCCTTTCTCTTAACCGTCATCTCCTTGAGTTTAGTCATTCTTTCTCACAACACCCTGGGCCTTATCTTCTTAATTTGCTTTTTTCTCTTCGCTGTATTTCACCAACTCTCAAAACGCTCTCCGACTGCTTTCTGGATCAGACTCGGATTACTTTTGCTGATTACTCTTGGCATGAGCGCTTTTTTCACTCTTCCTGCTCTCTTTGAGTTGGGTTTCACTCGTGCTCCGTCTATCCAAATATCAAATCTCTCCCACCACTTCCTCTCACTCTCCCAACTCCTCCAGATTATCGGCCCCATCACCATTTTAATTCTCATAGTTTCCCTCTTTACATCTAAACTCAGACCCATTGCAATTTTTGTCTTAATTCCGGTTCTCCTGCAATTTGAATTTACCAAACCCCTCTGGGAGCTTGGGGGTTTGGATTTCCTGGTCCAGTTCCCTCACCGACTACTAGCCATACCCCATCTTTTTAGCGCTTTTTTCTTAGCCTATCTCCTCTCCAGGCTGCCAAAATCAAAACTTCCTTTATCTCTTTTATCACTGCCTCTAATTGTTATTCCCCTAGTAAGCCTTACCAATCTTAAATACCAAACCTTTCCCCCAGAATACTTTAAACATAATTTTGATACCACCACTAACCAGCGTGAATTCACCCCTATTTGGGTAAAAACCGATCCCCAAACACTGGCCATAAAGCCCTACTCTTTTGATTCGCTTATCAAACCTCAAGTCATCACGTCTACTAAAACCGCCACCCAAACCTACCTCCAAATCATCACTCATGCACCCACAGAGGTTACCTTTAACACTCACTACTACCCCGGCTGGAAACTCCTGGTCAATGATGTCGAAGTTCAACCTCACCTTAATCCAACAGGCACCTTATCCACATCTATTAATACACAAGCCGAGACCAACAAACGCTTTGACCTCAAACTAGTCTGGAGCGAAACCCCTCTTCGCCTCACCAGCAATCTAATTAGCGCCTTGACGATTTTCTTAAGCCTTGCCTTCTTAACATTTGCTCGCTCCCGGTCTCTTCAAACCACTCTTGGCCTTCTCTCCCTCCTAATCATCTTTTTAAATCTCTTCACCCAAGCCATCACCCATAGACACGAACTGTTAGCTGTTTTCGACCCCGTCCTGTCTAAACAACAATATTTGGATTCCCAATGGGTTAATCCCAAGTCTCAGTCTCCAATTGGCGATCATGGCCTTTATTCCTGGGCTGGTTGGGCCTACCTGCATGGAGAAAATCCCGTTCTTATCAATCCGGAAATGCCACCTTTAGGTAAGTATCTCATCGGCTTGGGTCTAGTCTTTACTCGTCGCCCAGGTATTGTCAGTGCCTTTTTCTTTATCTTATCCCTTGTCAGTTTCTACGCCCTCAACCTCAAGGTACTCAAAAATTACTCTCTTGCCCTGGTGCCTATTGCCCTTATGAGCTTCGAACGAATTTACCTAAGCCTTCTGACCATCCCCATGCTCGACACTCTTCAGCTTACCTTTCTGTTTCTTGCTTTCTACCTTCTTATTAACCCTCGAGGTAAATGGTCTTTCATGTTGGCTGGTTTGTGCCTTGGCGGGGTCTTAACCACCAAGTTTTATGTCGGCGGTCTATTGGTAATTTTCAGTCTTGCCAGCTACTTCCTCATTACACGCCAATTTAATCATCTTAAAAACTACCTCCTCGCCCTTCCGTTGTCCTTTTTGGTTCATCTGGCCTCCTATACCAACTATTTTCTTCATGGCAACAGTCTTCGTTCTTATTTGGGTGTTCAAAAGTTTATTTATGAGTTTTACAGGTCAGGTGCCCCCTCTGTGCCCATTGGCTCCTACTGGCTATTGGTGTTATTCAATCGCTGGCGGGTTTGGTGGGGTGCAGCCTGGGGTGAGTTTTATACATTAACCACTCAGGAATGGCGGCCCCTTTGGCCAGTAGCTGTGATTATCCTCATTTACTTTTCCTTCCAATATGCCCGACGACTTAAATCACGATCAAGTCCTTCCCATTCCTCTGTCTACCTTTTAGTCCATTGGCTTCTAGTCTATTCTCTCTTTCTCACCTTCATTGGCGGTTGGCCTCATTACCTGCTACTTTTTTTGCCATTTGCCTACTTACTCCTAATTTATTTACTTAAAACTAAATTAATTCATGAATAAACTCGACGTCAGACTAATTATCTTTCTTTTTCCTTTCCTGGTATTACCGGCAATTGCTCCACTTTTTGAGCCAGGTTTTTTTACCATGCACGATGACCAACAGGTCGTCAGGCTTTTCTTGCTCGACGAAGCTCTTCGGGCAGGCCAGTTTCCGGTCCGCTGGCTTTCTGGTTTAGGGTTCGGATTCGGTTACCCTCTATTTATCTTCTATCCGCCCCTTGTTTATTACCTCGGGGAAATTTACCACCTCCTGGGCTTCAATTTCATAAATTCCATCAAACTCGTTTTTGCTACCGCTTTTTTGGCCTCAGCCCTCACCATGTACTATTGGGCAAAACACCATTTTGGGCGTCTTCCAGCCCTTGTGGCAGCCATTTTTTATACTTATGCCCCCTATCACGCAGTTGACGCCTATGTTCGTGGCGCTTTAGCCGAACTTTTTGCTTTCGTCTGGTTGCCCTTAATTCTCCTTGCCATAGACAAACTCTGGATTAAACCCAAATTCCACTGGTTTCTTGCTCTTACTGCTAGCTACGCTGCCCTCATGCTCACTCACAACTTAATCTTCCTTCCCTTTAGCCTCATTCTTGGTGTCTATCTCATTGCCAAGCTTTTCCTGTCAAAATCAAAAGCCCGATTGCTTTATGCCTCACACACCACCCTGGCTCTCACTCTGGGTTTACTTCTAACCACTTTCTTTTGGCTTCCGGCCCTCCATGACAAGCAATTCACTCTGGTTGATGACATACTTCGGGCCGAGCGCTATACCTATTCCCTTCACTATGTTGAACCGCAACAACTCTGGAACTCACTTTGGGGTTATGGTGGCTCTGGCCTTGGCCCCTTAGACGGCATTAGCTTCAAAATTGGCAAGCCCCACCTAATTGCCTCAGCCCTGAGCTTATTTCTATTTTTAGCCTTAAAATTTCACTCCAAAAAAATCAAATCATTTCCAATTCTTGCCCCTTTTATCCTTTTAAGTTTATCCGCCTATGCCACCACCTCCTATTCGTCCTGGTTTTGGGATTGGTTCACCCCCATTCAGTATCTTCAATTTCCCTGGCGTTTCCTCACTTTTACTGCCTTGTTTAGTAGTTTTTTGGCCGGTGCCAGTGTTTTTCTTCTCGCCAAGCTTTTCAAAAAACCTCTTATGATCTTAATTTTTGCCTTGGCAATCACCACTATCCAGTTGATACCCCACGTAAAATTATTTATCCCCCAGACATTTATCGATGTAACCGATCAGGATTATCTCTCCGAGGAATTCATCTCTTGGTATACCAGCAAAACCAGTTTCGAATTCGTTCCCAAACAAGTCGCCACCACCACCGACAACGATCTTGGCATTACCCAAGTCGATATTAATCAAACCAACTTGCCTATTAGTCCTTATTCTGTTCTCAACGGCCGAGCCCAAGTAGGCATACTAACCAACAAACCCCATTTTAAACAGTTTTCCTTAACGGTCATCGAACCGACTACTTTCCAACTCAACACTTTTTATTTTCCCGGCTGGGTTGCCTACGTCGACTCTAGACCAGTAGACATCAATTCAGACAATCCACTTCACCTAATCACCGTCAATCTCCCTCCAGATTCTAAACATCTCTCCTTCACTTTTTCCCATACTCCAGTGCGACAACTGGCCGACACCATCAGCTTAATCACAGTCTTGTTTCTTATCTGGATACTCATTCGTCGATGGGGGATAATAAGCAGACATGCCTGAGCCCTCTCAATCTACATCTGTCGAGTTAAAGCTTGATTTACTCAAACGCCGCTCCGTTCAAGGCGTCATCGCCCTCGTCTCTCGGCAATACATTCTTCAAGGCTTTGCCGTTGTCGCCAACATTTTATTTGGCATTCTCTTACTTCCTTCTGAATATGGCACTTATTTTCTCGTTCTTTCCATCGTCTCTATCCTAAACTACTTTTCAGATATCGGCCTTGCCGCCGCTTTAATTCAAAAAAGACAAAAACTTACCAAGTCAGACCTGGTCACTACCTTTACCGTTCAACAAACCCTAACGGGGTTTCTCGCCATCCTTTCCTTTTTTGCCACCCAAATTGTGGTTAATCACTATGAATTCACTCAATCAGAAACTTACCTGTACTATGCCCTTATTGCTTCCTTTGTCCTGGCATCTTTTAAAACAATTCCTTCTATCTTGCTTGAAAGAGAACTAGCTTTTCAGAAACTCATCATCCCTCAAATTCTAGAACATTTTGTTTTTTACACTCTTGCAGTCCTCCTGGCTTGGCGAGGTATGGGTGTCCAAAGTTTTACTATTGCTGTCATCGCCAGAGGTGTCATTGGTGTCATCGCTATCTATTTACTCAAACCCTGGTTTCCTAGGTTTGGTTTCAATCTCCAAGTCGCCAAACGGCTTGTATCCTTTGGTGCACCCTTCCAACTCAATAGCCTTTTAGCCCTGGTCAAAGACGACCTTCTCATCGCTGTCCTCGGCGGTTTTCTTTCCCGTACCGAAATGGGCTACATCACCTGGGCTCAAAAATGGACCAAGATGCCTCTCACCGCTTTCCTAAACAGCATTCTCACCGTCACCTTTCCTGTGTTCTCTCGACTTCAGAACAATAAACCCGAACTAGCCAAAGCCATCAACAAGGCCATCTTTTTTGTCAGCGCCAGCGTTGTCCCTTCAGTCGTCGGGCTTATGGCCATATCAGACCCCTTCTTTAGAAACTTTCCTCGTTTTGAAAAATGGCTTCCAGCCACCACCGCTATCAATTACTTTGGCGTTGTCATCATCATCGCTTCAGTTTCGACTATTCTCACCAACACTTTAAATTCCATTGGCAAAGTCAAACGTACCCTTGCCCTGATGCTCATGTGGATCACCCTCACCTGGACCCTGACTCTTTCCCTTATTAATCTTTATGGTTTTAACGGTGTCGCTATCGCCGCGGCCATCACCTCGCTCAGTTCCTTTATTGTTATTCCCATGGTTCGCCACTTCCTCCCCATTAATGTCTTTCCCGAGGTCTTGCCGGCCATTTCCTCCTCTGCACTCATGTATATTTCCATCAAAATAGTTGAACCTTATGTTAACCAATCCCTCTTCCAGGTTTTTGTTTTGATGGGATTTGGAGCCATAATTTACCTGCTTAGTATGTTTATTGTTTTTGGTAAACAAACCCGAAGAGAGTTAAAATCATTAAAAAAGTTCATTAAGCTAAAACAACCATGAAGCTATCTGTCGTTATATCAGCCTACAACAACCAAGATACAATCAAAGATTGTATTAAATCCATAAACTTTGCTGACGAAGTCATAGTTGTGGATAATCAATCCACAGACGACACCGCCAAAATAGCTAAAGAAAATGGCGCCAAAGTTTTTTCTCGGCCCAACAATCCCAGAAAACTCAACGACAGTAAGAATTTCGGTTTCTCCAAAGCCAGCCATGAGTGGATTTTAAGCCTCGATACCGACGAGCGGGTTGACCTTGACCTCAAGGATCAAATTCAATCAATCCTTAGCCAGGACACAGCCCTTCAACCGGATGGTTTTCTTATTCCCAGAAAAAATATTATCTTTGGCCGTTGGATTCAGCGAGGCTTATGGTATCCGGACCACCAACTTCGTCTCTTCAAAGCCGGCAAAGGCAAATTTCCCAACATCCACAATCACGAGCTCCTCCAAGTTGATGGCACTACCCAAACTCTATCTGGCCACATAACTCACTACAACTACAACACCGTATCCCAATACCTCCAAAAAATTGACCGTCAGTATTCCGACAACGAAGTCGACACTTTTCTAAAAAACCACGGCCAGATCCATTGGTACCACGCCATCCGCTTTCCGGCACAAGATTTCCTTGCCAACTATTTTGCCCGGGAAGGCTACAAAGACGGCCTCCACGGTCTGGTTTTATCTCTCCTTCAAGCCTTTTACATGTTTGTTGTCTTTGCCAAAATTTGGGAGCGTCAGGGGTTCAAACCTCAGGACGTTGATCTCAAGGATTCTCAAAAAGAGTTCAATCGTGTCATTTATCAACTGCGGTATTGGTTTCTCCACTCTCGCAACTCCAAAGCCCCGATCCACCAAAAAATCTGGCTCAAACTCCAATCAATGTTTTAAATATGGTCTCCACCCCTCTTAAATCCTTGCTTCCTTCCAAACGCGAATTTGTCATTGCCATCTTTATTCCGTACATTTTTACTCGGCTTTTGCTCACCTATATCGGTTGGTTCGGCCAGTACCTTCCCTCTAGTCCAAACTATGATTCTCAGGCCATCAAACAAGGTTATGTCCATTCTCCCTACCGTTTTTTAGACATTTGGAGCCGATGGGATAGTAACTGGTACTTCAC
>CAYNMS010000010.1:19354-43117 GCA_964398525.1 uncultured Pseudomonadales bacterium
GTCTATCCAGGCAGCTTTTTTCTCTCAGCCTTCTATTCCGAAAGCCTATTTTTTGCTTTATCTATCTGGTTTTACATTTTTGTCATCAATCGAATTTGGTTACCGGCGGTTATCTTAGGAACATATTCTGTCCTTACTCGCCCCACTGGTCCATTGCTACTTTTACCCGGCTTAATCGAAGTTTTTGTTTCTCACAAGTCTCTGTTCAATCGCCTAAAATTCTCACTCTTTCTTGCCCTTATGCTCCTAGGCTTAGTCATTCATAGTGCAATTGCCCAGTTGGCCGTAGGCGATTACCTAGCCCCTCTGATTGCTCGCCAAGCCTGGCAAACTCACACCTCACTCCCTTGGCAAGCACTTTTAAACCCACGCGGTTTTATCGGCTACATCACTCCACTGGATAAATTTTTCGTCCTGGCGGCTTTATTGCTTCTGATTATATCTACCTGGGCTAAAAAACTCCCGCTTTCCCTTATTGTTTACTCGCTCGCCTCCATTCTTATGCCCCTGGTAGTTTATGGCCACCTTCACTCTTCAATTAGATACCTTTCCTTCCTTTTTCCTCTCACCTTGGCCTTAGCCTACTTTGTCACCACCTACCCTTGGCTAAAACTTCCCATATTTCTCACTTTCATAGCCATTCAAGCCATTCTCTTTCTCTCTTGGAGCCAGTTTTATTGGGTTGGATGAAACCCTTTTTTGGCTACCAAGCCATAACTATTTTCCAAAAGCCTTTCACCTAAACTTTCTTTCATCTCAAAATAATTGACAAACACGTATTCTTCAATTCCTACTGGCACCGTTACATAATCTTGATTAGAACCCCCGGTTTGCCAAGTAAAAAAGTCCCCACTTCCCAGGCTATCAGCCCAGGCAACAGCTTTTGCTCGGTCAGCACCCATTGTCTGTCTTCTCCAGTTTAGTTCAGTGTTTCTCTCCCGGACACTTGCAATCATTGGCCAGGCAATTATCACGCTTACCAAAAAGACAATTCCCTTCATCGATCTAGTTTTAATTTTTGTTGCCAACCACCAACTCAAGCCCCAGGCTCCAATCCAGGCAACTCCCAAATCAAAAATGCTAGTAAATCTAATATCCACTTTATTTTGACTCAAGCTACTCAAACTCATTAATGTCCCCAATAGCCCCAAAAGCCACCACTTCTTCGTTTTGATGGCATTTACCGCCACAACAGCGTGTCCTAGCAATAACCCTCCAAAATTCATCAACAAAAATATCATCGCGGCTACAAAAACTCCCCAGCCCCAAACCCTGACCATATTCTCCAAGCCTGGAAGCTGAATTTGGCCAGCCGAAAACGCATATCTCAATCTCTCCAGACTCAGTCTCTCAACATCCAGAAACCCCCAAACCATATTTGGTTTTGTTCCTGTTATTAAGCCTGGATCTAAAGGCAATTTTCTAAACCAAACATATAAAAAGCCTAAATTACTACCAAACCAAAACCAAAACTGAGCAATAAATGAAAAAAAGCGTGATTTTGTTTGTTTGTATACCCACCAATAAAGTATCAAACTTAAACCCACCAAGAGTAGGGGAGCAATAAAATAATTGGTCCAACCCTTAAAATTTATATTCTGCCAAAAACTCCACCCGACATCATTAAACCCGGACAACAACCACCACTCCTGCCACCACCAAAATGCCCCCAACGATGGCACTAACCAACTCCACCAACTCATCTCTCTTGTGATCAAAAACATCAATAAACCTACTCCAAGCACCACTGATGCAATATGTAAATAAAAAATCGGCCAAGTATTCTTTACCAGCCCCTCCAATTCAGTCGGATATATTCTAGTCGTTTCCCCCTTTTCAACAACTAAAACTGGCTGTTTTTCATCAATTTCAAAGCTTGTTTCCATACCCTCACTGTCAAATTCCACCCACCCCTCCGGCCAGATTAATTTCAGCCCATCAGTTTGCTCAATTTCCGGAATTCCCCCAATATTATTTAACTGAAGTTTATTTCCCAATCCCACTTCATCCACAATTGCTTCAGTTTGTCTCCACAACTCACTCCTTCTGTCGGCCATCCACCACAAGTCATCTTGGCTCTCCCGAAAAACTCTCCAGTCTCGAACATAAATCCCTTCAGGTCCGCTGATAAGGCCTATTCGGTACTTCTCAGTTGTTATCCACCCCGCCCAGCGATCATCCTCAATCCACTCCACTACCCTCAGAAGCGGATTTTGCAAATTTTCCTCCTTGTAGACCCTTGCAAATTCACTCATGGTCATCGTCTCCAACCCTTGATTCTTTACCTCATTTATTTGGTCCTCAAATTGTGGCCAATAAGTCGCCCCCTCCTGACCGACCTCTATTCCCAAGGTTAATTGCTTCAGACTACTTCCAGATAGATAAGTTTCCATGAGCTTTTCTAAAAATTCACTTCCCAGTCCCTGCTGAGTGTAATCATTTGCCTGCACACTAAAATTCGAATGTTCTCGGTAATAACCATAACCATCCAGAGGTTCCCGTCCCGCCCATTGCACCACCACTACGTCCAGCAGGTCTTCATTTCTTCCAGGGATGAGGGAATGCTTGCGGCTTGGATAATATGGCTCTTGCCATACATGTCCACGAATTGTGTGATGATCCGTTCCATACTGCTCTGCCACCAGTAAAACCGCCTCTATTCCATATACATCTCTCATGTATCCAATCGACCAACTGTCAATAAACCACGCCCCCACACTCTTGGGGTAATATCCGTAAACTTGCTTAAACCTATAAAACACTTCATCAATTATTATCTTTCTCTCCTCTAGAGAATATCCACTTAAAAACACATTTTTAGCCTCATGTTCCGCCCCCAACTTGTCATAAGTTAAACCAAGCTTTTGGGCTAAAGCTCTATCTACCTCCATTAATAAACCCACTTCCAAATCCGAATCGGGTTTTAACTGCTGACTAGATTCTTCTAAAGCCCCAGCCTCAAAAAGCCAAGTACTTTTTAATCCATTACCATCAATTAATTCGACTTGACTTGACAACCAATTTTCTTGACTCACCCACTTATCTTTCTCCCTTACCAAAGACACTATTGTCACCACCCCGTCACTCTCCTGGGCATTTATCGGCTTCACACTCCAAACCAATAAGAGTCCTAATAACACTATCTTTTTCCACATGTATCAATTATCACACAACTTTTCTCACTCATTCACTTAACTTTATTTGCTTAGCTCTTCAAGCTCGATATAAAATAAACACTCTGTGAAATTAAAAACCGCCGTTATTATTCTCAACTGGAATGGCCTCAAAGACACCCTTGAGTGTCTCGAATCAATCTATTCCTCTCGCCATAAACACCCTTTCGATGTCTTTGTGGTAGATAATCATAGTAGCGACAACTCTGTCTCTACCATCAGCCGTCGTTTTTCCCAGGTTAAACTATTAGAAAACCCCAAAAACCTCGGATTTGCTGGAGGTAATAATGTCGGACTAAAGTATGCCAAAGATCAAGGTTTCAAACACTTCATCCTTTTAAATAACGACACCACCATTACAGATAATTCTTTCTCTGAACTTGTCGATGGTGCTCTCAAACACAAGTTTGATCTCGCCTCTCCAAAAATATATTTTTCTCCTGGCCGTGAATTTCACCACGACCAATACTCCGATTCGGACAGGGGACACATTCTCTGGTACTCAGGTGGAGCCATCGACTGGCCCAATGTCCTTACCTACCAGCTTGGGGTCAACGAATACGACCACGGCCAGTTCGACCAACCCACTCAGACGGAATTTGCCACCGGCTGCTGTTTATACATCAGTGCCAAAACGATCGACACTATCGGATTTCTGGACACTGGTTATCTTGCCTATTACGAGGATACCGACTATTGTGTCACCGCCAAAAAACATGGTTTAAAAGTCGGCTTCATCCCCACTTCACTGGTTTGGCACAAAAACGCCGGTTCAACTGGATCGGGTACCCCTCGCCAAACCAAAATTCAAACTAAAAGCCGTTTGCGTTTTGGTCTTCGCCATGCACCAATGCGTGCTAAACTAGCCCTTATCAAACATACGTTCTTTTCATGAAGCATCCATCCCTTTCGGTTATTATCCCGGCATACAACGAAGCCGATCGTCTTACCAAAACCCTACCCGAAATCCTTAAATACTTCGAAGGCAAATCTTTTACCAAGGAAATAATCATCGTCAACGACGGCTCCCGAGATACTACCACTCGCTTGATTAAAAAATTTCAAACCAAACACCCCCTACTTTCTCTGGCCACTCACCGGAAAAATCACGGCAAAGGTGCGGCTGTTAAAACAGGAATGCTCAAAGCTTCTGGAGAATGGCTCCTTTTTATGGATGCCGACTTGTCTACCCCTATAAATCAACTTGAAAAATTTTGGCCTCACACCCCCAAACACCAAGTTATTATTGGCTCCAGAAAAATGCGCGGTGCCAAGGTCAAAGTTCGTCAAAACCCACTTCGGGAAAACCTTGGCAAAATTTTTACGCTCTTAACCAACCTGTTAGCCACCAAGGATCTCTCTGATGTCACTTGTGGATTTAAAATGTATCGGGGAGATATTGGCCATATTTTGTTTAAAAATTCTCGACTTACCGATTGGAGTTTTGACGCCGAAATTCTTTTTCTTGCCCAAACTTTTCGCTATTCCATCAAAGAAGTCCCAGTCGAATGGCACAACGATCCCCGCACCAAAGTCAATCTCCTAAAAGACGGCCTCACTTCACTCAAAGGCTTATTTCAAATTCGTGCCAATCATCTGCGTGGTTATTATCGGCCTTAACCTCGTTTAGAAGCTACACACACTAAAGAAAGCCCCATTGGTAAATCAAATTTTTGGGCAACCTTTGTCTCCCACTTTGCCAAGCGAATTAGAATTTGGTTTATGCTCTGAGGCAAACTAATAAAATCACTCGCCCCTTTATATCTGGGCACTATCGTTTTCAAAAGTCTGAAAAATACCGCCACAGGCAATAAATAACTATAAAAGTAACTTGCCTTCTCCACCACCAGTCCCGCTTGCTCCATCTTTTTTACCATCTCCTCCCTCGTGTAGCGTCTTTTGTGCCCCAAAATATCATCCCAGTAAGTCCACATCCACCGGTACGCCGGCACTGTAACCACCACCACTCCTTTTGGTTTCAACACCCGTTCAAACTCTCCCAACAACTGTTTATCTTTTGCCACATGTTCCACCACATCCAGACAAGTTATCAAGTCCACACTTTTATCCTTTAAGTTTAATTTACTTTCAAAATCACTCGCCTTGACTTCAGTTATTCCTCTTTGTCGGCAAAATTTAAGTGCTTCCTTTGATCCGTCCAACCCCACTACTTTTTTCCACCGTTTCCACCGCTTCATCTCCGATAACATCATTCCCGTCCCACAACCTATGTCTGCATAAATCTTTCCCTTAAAAGAATTCATCTTCTCCTCAGCTAAAGTTTTTACCAAGTGCCTTTTGGCCACATGCCACCAGTAAGACTCTTCCAATTGGTACATTTCCTCAAACAGGTCTTTTCGCATGGCATAAGTCTACACTGGAGCAAGCCGCCCGCCAACAGTATAATTTACCCATGCATCCAGACCTGGCTTCCTTTTTGCTCACACTGACTTTTTTCCTCCCCTACACTTTCATCTTTATTTATCTCCCCGGACATCTTCTTTCTCACCGTCTCACTCAAAGTCGTTCATTTTCACTAGCCCTAAGTCTCACTACCGGCCTTAGCCTTTACAGCTTTGTTGTCTATACTTATCGGTTTTTTTCTTTACCCTTTTGGTTGGCAGAATTGAGTCTTTTGCTGCCAGTCATTCATCTTCTACGCTCACTAATGCTAAGAATTAAGCCAATTTACATTTCCCCACATCATCTCAAGATCATTGGCATATTCAGCCTTTTTGCTTTAATCCACTCTGCCGTCCTCATCAAAAGCGGCTTATTGGTTGGAGACAACCTTAGCTTTGTCTCCCTCTCCTTTCACGACTCCATGCAGCACCTGGCTATCATTAAGCGACTTTACCACCAATCCCAGGTTAATCACTTTGGTTTCTCTGGAGCTGACTTAACCAATTATCACTACCTCATTGACCTCGTCCTTGCCTCTATCACCAGGTTTCCTTTCGTGTCCCTCTTTCATGTCTACTACCGGCTTTTCCCCTTTTTTATCTCCTTAATTTTTCAGCTTACGGTTTACTCTTTTGTGAATCTCCTCACTCGCTCCTGGAAAGTCTCTCTCTGGGGAGTTGCCTTTGCCTTATTTGCCGGCAATGCCTCTTTTTACCTGTCTCCTTTCCGGGGGTCGGAGTTTTCTTGGGGCGCCAATACTTTTATGATCAACCCCTTAATCGATCTCCTGCAAAACCCCGCCTCAATCTTTGTCCTTGCCCAGTTTCTGTGTACTCTTTTACTTCTTCGGTTTAAGTTTAGCCCCAAACAACTTTTTCTTATTGGTCTAATCTCAGGCACCATGATTGGCTTCAAAGCCTGGGGTGGCCTTTTAATCGCAGCAGGTTTGTGCATTGCCGCTCTAAGTCATTTTGCCCGCGGTCGTTTCTCTATTATTTTTGCTGGATTAGTAGCATTAGTCATATCTTCCTTTATTTTTCTGCCCCATTTTGATTCGAAAACCTCATCAAGCCCGGTTTGGGCTCCCGGATGGACCTTAACCAAAATGATTGTCGACGCTGATAGATACAACCAAATTAACGACTTTTTCAAACTTGAACACTACCGCTCTGTTGGCAGTTACCATTACCTCTTTCTTTTATATTCCAAACTTTTGCTTCTCTATTTAATTGGCAACTACTTTCTGCGTATCCCTGGCCTAATTTATGTCCTCGTCAAGCCTTTTAAAAACCGGTTCGACCCCTTTACTAGCACTATCTTTGTCACCACACTCCTGTCTCTTGCTCTGCCTCTTCTGTTCAATCAAGGCCGTATGGCCTACGACATTGAGCAATTCGCTCCTTACTCTCTTCTACTCACCTCCGTTTTTACTTCAATTTTTCTCCACCGACTCTTAAAAAAGCTTAAACATCCATGGTTAATCTGGAGTTTAGCCATCATTTATCTAATTGCCTCTGCCCCGTCAAATTTCACTAGCCTCAAAGCCCGGATTATCGGCCAAACTCAACATATTACTCAAGAAGAACAAGAAGCCTATCTTGCCGTTAATCAATTAGTCCCACGCCACAAACCCGTCCTTTTGCCTCCTTCGCCTCGAACAATTGCTACCAACGAATTTGCCGCCCTCTCCGGCCGAGACACCTTCTTTTCTGGGCGAACTCTCTCTATCATCACGGGTGAAGACTATAAGCCCCGCCAAGAAACTCTCAACCGGCACTTTACTAAAACCGGCTCAATCCAATTAGCTGGCTTTCTTAGAGACCATCAACTCAACTACCTCTTTGTCTATCAAAATGATTTAAGTTCCTTTACTCCACCCTCAAATTTTCAACCCATTTTTTCCAATTCAGCCGCCAGTCTTTATCTGCTTCAAGATTAATTGCTTTCACAAGAGCCTGGTTGCGATGCTAAAATTAATTGCCTATGTCCCTTACCGTCATCATTCCAGCCAAAAACGAAGAAACTTTTATCTCTGGTGCACTTGAATCTGTCTCATTTGCCGATGAAATTCTAGTTTTGGACTCTGGCTCAACCGATTCCACGGCCACCCTAGCCCAAAAATACGGTGCCAAAGTTATCAAATATGACTGGCAAGGTTTTGCTTTTGCCCACAATTTCGGCGCCCAAAAAGCAAAAGGTGACTGGCTCTTGTACCTAGACTGTGATGAACGAGTGAGTCCAAAACTGAAAAAAGAAATTCTCTCAGTTCTCAATGACCCCAAGTCAGACGCCTATCAGCTGCCTCGAAAAAATTTCATCATGGGTAGATGGCTCAAACACGGCGGTTGGTATCCAGACTACGTTACTCGTTTAATCAAGGCCGATGCCCTCAACCAATGGGTTGGAGACCTCCACGAATATCCCTTAATTAACGGCACTACCGGCCAGCTCAGCTCCCCCATTTACCATCTCAGTCACCGTGGTCTAGCCTGGATGCTTCACAAATCGATCACTTACACCCGCTTAAACGCTCAGCTTCTTCATGAGGCTGGCCACCCCCCCGTCAAAGTTAGAAATTTCTTTGGTGCCATGGCCCGTGAGTTTTATTTTCGGGCTATTCGTCACTCAGGCTGGAGGGACGGCTTTTTGGGCTGGCTAGAAATTATCTACCAAACCTTTAATGCTTTTTTAATCCAGGTCTGGCTTTGGCAATTCCAACAATCCAAAACCATGGAACAAATCTATCATCAACTAGATCAAAAAATTCGCCATGAGCTATAAACACTACGTCCTAGACGAAAGTGAGGACTGGGATACCTATTGGTCCCAAACTTCCATCAAACAGGAATTAGACAAAATCAAAACCGATGGACTCATGCCCATCTTTAAAAAATATCTCAAAAAAAACTCGGTCAACCTCGAAGCTGGTTGTGGTCTGGGTAAATGGGTAATTGGTCTCAAAAAAGCCGGTTACAACATTATTGGTCTGGATAATTACGTCAAAGGTCTTGGCCACATCAAATCACACAGTTCTACCTTAAGCTTGGTTGCCGGTGACGTCGCCTCACTTGGCCTTAAAACCAATTCCATCGACGCCTATATTTCTCTCGGCGTCGTCGAACATTTTGAGGCAGGCCCCCAAGTTGCCCTCGAGGAAGCATATCGGGTCCTCAAACCAGGTGGCCTTGCTCTCATCGAAGTTCCCTACGATTCCCCCCTTCGCCAGCTTACCCGGGCCTATCAAAAACTGATTCATTCGCTAAAAACCCCTGCCAGGTTCCTGGTAGAAACTTTGAAGCTCAGATCACCTCGCCCCAAACACCCCCAAAAGTTTTATGAATACCGTTACACTAGAAATGAACTGGAAACCTTTGTCCAAAACGCCGGCTTCAAGCTTTCTAAAACACTTCCCAAGGATGACCTGGCTCCTGATCGAAGCATTAGTCTTTGGTCCGATTTCCCCTCATTAAGACACCCAGACGGTACTCTTTTTAAACTTAACCAAAAAGGTAGTCGCTTAAAAAGTCTTCTCAATTCCTTTTCCTTATTTTTATCTCCCGCCTTGATCGTCACCTTGGCTTACAAACCTAAACATGCCTAAAGCTCTAGTTTTCTCTCCCTATTTAAACACTCACGGCGGCGGTGAAGTCTACACCCTCAATTTTGCCAGTTGCCTCCAGCGATCTGGATATCAACTCACCATCGCCTGGAATAATCCCAAAGATCTCAAAACCCTGGCCACAAGATTTAAACTTTCCCCCGATCCCCTAATGGATCGTCAAGCTTACAGGTTTTTTACTACTCCCAGCTCCATTTTGTCCAAATGGAAACATTTTCACGCCTATGATCTAATCTTTTTCTTAAGCGATGGCTCGCTTCCTTTCCTGTTTGCCAAAAGAAACTTCGTTCACTTTCAAGTCCCTTTTACCCACCTCAAACCCTCTCTTATCAATCAGCTCAAACTCAGGTCAATTCACCAAATAATTGTTAATTCTCCCTTTACTGCCAAGGTGATTGACTCGAAACTTTCCATAAAAAGTCAAGTTATCCCTCCACCCCTTCATTTTGACCTTACCACCAAAAACCATCACAAAAAACCCATCATCTTGTCTGTCGGTCGTTTCACCACCTCGCTTCACCATAAACGCCAGGATGTTCTCGTTGACACTTTCAAAACCCTTTGTGACCAGGGCTTTACAGGTTGGCGACTTGTCTTGGCCGGCAGCAATCAAGAGGATAGTGGCTTATTAAAATCTCTTCAAAAAGCTTCACACGGATATCCCATTGACATATATTCAGACATTTCCTCTTCAAGACTAGCAAGTTTGTATTCTGATGCGAGTATTTTTTGGCTCGCTACCGGATTTGGAGTCAATCCCACCACCCACCCCCAAAAAGTAGAACACTTCGGTATCGTCGTCGCAGAGGCCATGGCAGCCGCCGTTGTCCCCGTTGTCATCAATTTTGGCGGGCCTGCCCACATAGTTACCCCAGGTCACGACGGTTTTCATTTCTCCAGCCAGAAAGAATTAGCCGACTTGACTCTAAAATTAGTCAACGACCCCTCACTTTTAAGCAAGTTATCCAAAAACGCGGTAAAATCTGCCCAAATGTACACAAAAGCCAAATTTTGCTCGCGCGTCAACGCCCTTTTATGAATGTCAAACGAATCTTTGCCCCCCTATTATTGTTCATTCCCATAATATTCTTTTTCTGGCCGTTGCTTTTTCATGGTCGCCTGCCTTTTCCGGCTGACACTCTGCCAGGACTTTATCACCCCTTCAGAGACGCCTTCACTTCCTCTTATCCTCAAGGAGTTCCGTTTCAAAACTTCCTTATTACCGATTCGCTCAGACAACAATTACCCTGGCGGCAATTTTGCATTTCTCAACTCCAAGCCGGCCAAATTCCCTGGTGGAATCCTTACAATTTCGCCGGCACTCCTCACCTGGCTAACTTTCAATCCGCCTGTTTTTATCCCCTAAATCTATTCTTTTGGTTCACCAGTTTTCTCAACGCCTGGAATGCTTTAGTCGTCGG
This sequence comes from uncultured Pseudomonadales bacterium, assembly GCA_964398525.1. Taxonomy (GTDB): domain Bacteria; phylum Patescibacteriota; class Microgenomatia; order UBA1400; family CAYNFZ01; genus CAYNMS01. Next base: position 29,971 of record CAYNMS010000010.1, read on the forward strand.
GCAAATGATCCTAGGCAGTCTCGCTTTATATGCCTTTTTGCGCCATCACAAACTCTCTCAATCTTCTTGCCTCTTAGGGGCTATTACCTTTATTTTTTCAGGTTTTTTTATCGCCTGGCTGGAATGGAATACTGCAGTCCACGTCGCGGCTTGGTCACCCGTCATCCTTTTAAGTCTCGACCACCTCACCCGTCGCTTTTCGTTTAAATGGAGCTTACTGCTCTTGGTCGCCCTCGTCAGCCAAGCCCTAGCTGGTTATCCTCAACCTTGGATCTACTTAAGCCTCCTGCAAGGATCTTATTTTCTTAATCTCGCTTTTACTCAAGGCAAATTTAAAACCAGCTTCCTCATTATTCTCATCTACTTAATTTTTCTAGCAATTATCTCCCCCCAATTAATCTCAACCTGGCAGTTCTCTCTGGCTTCCAATCGTTTAGCTGATCAGGGCAATCTCCTAACTAAACCTGACTGGTTTTTGCCCTTACCTCAACTTCTGCAACTAATCGTACCCGATTTTTTTGGTAACCCCGCCACCCTCAACTATTGGGGGGTCTTCAACTATACCGAATTTGTCTCCTTTATCGGCATAATTCCGGCATATTTTGCCCTCAACTCGCTCATCAATAAAACTCCCAAAAGTAGGATCTTTTTTTTCGGTTTTTTTGCCGCCCTTTCTTTGCTTTTAGCCACCAAAAACCCCATCTCCACGCTCCAATTTTCCCTTCAACTGCCGCTCATAGGCTCGTCCCAACCCTCACGCTGGCTTGTAATTACCAATCTCTCGCTCTCAATACTTGCAGCTTATGGTTTTGACAAATTTCTCTCTAGAAAACGTCTTTCACCTATTCCCTTAATCCTTCTGTGGTTGGTCATGCTAACTACTTGGCTAGTTGCTTTCAAGCCACAAATCCTCTCTTGGCAACCTTTACTAGAAAATCAAATTGTTGCCCGTCGGAACCTCATTCTCCCTCAAGTAGAATTAATTGTTCTCACACTCAGCGCTCTCTTCATTTGGTTAGCCACTCGTAAGTTTAGTTTTCTCAAATCAGTTCCGCTGCAAACTCCTTCCCAGCGCTCCGCTCTGGTTATCGCTGGTGTTGTTTTACTCTTAACCAGCTCCGCCAGTGCCGTCCGTTTTGGCAGTAAATTCACTCCCTTCACCGAATCAAAGTTTTTCTATCCTCGCACCAACACCATCTTGTACCTCCAACAAAACCAAGGGCTTTACCGCTATATGACCAACCACGCTCAACTCATGCCGGCAAATGTAAATCTCTACTACGGTTTACCCACCATCGAAGGTTATGACCCCTTATACTTAAAAGAATACGCCCGACTTCTATATGCCACTGAAACTGATGATTTTCCCTCACAATCCAAGGCTTACAATCGCATCTTAACCACTCCAGCTTTCGATTCGCCGTTAATCGACATTCTCGGTGTCAGATACCTCTTTTCCCTCGAACCTATACAAGATCCAACCTGGAGTCTGGTCATGCAGGAGGGAAAAACCCTTCTCTATGAAAATCTTGAAGTCTACCCTCGGGTTTTTCTTGCTCCCACCACCGAGATTGAAAAGCTAACCCTCAACACCATTACTCCAGCCAAAATTATTGAATACCAACCGAATCTGGTTCGGGTCCAATATTCCACCACTGACTCAAATCTTCTTATCCTTACCGACAGCTACTATCCCCACTGGCAAGCTCATATCGACACCCAACCTCTAGAAATAATTAATTGGTACGGACTGCGTGCTACAATTGTGCCAGAAGGGAACCATGAAGTCATCTTTGAGTATTCTCATCCCCAACTTCAACGGCTTGGATTTGCTCAAGAAACACCTCCGTTCCGTCGTTGACCATTGCCATCATGCCCAGATTGTAATCGTAGATGACGCTTCCACTGACGGCAGTGTCGCCTGGATAAAACAAAAATATCCTCAAATCACTTTAATTGTAAATCGTCAAAATCTTGGTTTTGCCCGGTCTGTAAATCGTGGAGTCAAAGCGCTAAACACCGATCTCTTTCTGCTTTTAAATAGTGACGTTTCCATCAATCAATTCACCATCCCCCGTTTAACCCCTGCTTTTAAAAACCCCAAAGTCTTTGCTGTGGGTGCTCTCGAGCAGCTGCCCAAAAGCCGTCGCCGCGGTAAAAGCACCGGCTTTTTCAAACGAGGTTTGTTGATTCACGCGCCCGCCAATTCCCTCAAGTCTGGTCCTACTCTTTGGGTTTTTGGTGCCAGCGGCATGTTTCGCCGCCGGTATTGGCAAAACCTAGGTGGCTTTGATCCGCTTTTCCGACCAGCCTACTGGGAAGATATTGATCTTGGATACCGAGCTTGGAAAGCGGGTTATCTTTGCCTTTTTGAACCCAAAGCTACCGTCGAACACGACGGTGAAGCCACCATGACTCAGGCTCTCGGCTACCAAAAAACTGCCATTGCCTTTAAAAACCAACTACTGTTTTTTTGGAAAAACGTCACTTCCTTAAAACTAATTTTCTCTCATTTCCTCTGGACACCTTACCATCTTATTGTTACCAGCTTGCGCACCAAAGGTGCTTTTGCCTGGGGTTTTGCACTCGCCCTCATGCAAATTTTTGAAGTCAATTCTCACCAAGAAAAAATCAAGCCAATTCGCTCCGATATATCTGTCATTGACCAATTTAAGCATGAATAAAACGGCATTTTTAATAATTCTCACTTTGGCCGCCTTATTGCGGTTTTATCACCTAGGTTTACATCCACCTAGTCTCAATCTTGACGAAGTTGCCATCGGCTACAACGCCTACTCAATCATAAAAACCGGCCAGGACGAATATGGCCAGTTTTTGCCAGTGGCTTTTCGCTCGCACGACGACTACAAAGCCCCCTTATATATTTATCTGACTTCTCCCCTTGTCGGTCTTCTTGGTCTCAACCCTTTCTCTGTCAGACTCATCTCAGCCCTTTCTGGCACCCTAACCATCGTTGTTGCATATTTTCTGGCTAAAAAAATCGACTCCCGTTATCCCTTTCCCCTCTTGTCAGCCGGACTTCTAGCCATTAGCCCCTGGCATATTCAATTCTCACGCATGGCTTATGAAGCCAATTTAGCCCTACTTTTATTTTCATCAGCCACCCTCTTTTTTCTCAAAGGTCTAGATAAACCTCGCTGGTGGCCGCTTTCTTCAAGTTTATACGCCCTCAGTCTCTGGTCTTATCATTCCACCAAACTCATCTTACCTCTTTTTGTACTGTCTCTCATCTTCCTCTACCACAAAAAGATCCGCTCTCACATCAGTATGGCGCTAATTTCCACCACCATCTTTCTTGTACTCTCTTTACCGGTAATCATTTTCAGTTTTACACCTCAAGGCAGACTCCGCTTTGAAGGCACCAGTATTTTTAACCAAACCAACCTAATTGACCAAAACCGATCTTACAGACCTGCTCTTGCAGATCAGGTTAACTCCCGCCAACTGGCAGTCTTTCACCATCCAGTTTTCTCGGCTACTACTCTGGTAACCAACAATTATTTCAAACACTTTGCCTTCGCCTTTCTGTTTGACGGACAAACGGAGCCACCAATTAATCACACTCCTAACGTTGGCCTTTTTTACCTCTGGCAATTGCCTTTTCTGATTATAGGTCTAGTCTCATTAATCAAAAATACCAAACCAACAATTCGGTTGTTGATTATCTGGCTCTTAATGGCCCCCCTGCCGGCTGCACTCACCTGGGACACACCCTCCTCAACTCGCACTAACCTTATGATATTACCCCTAATCTTTTTTGTTGCCTGGGGAATTTCTCTTGGCCTTAAGCAATTTTCTTCTATTCTTTTACGAACTGCCTTGGGCTTCATGGTTAGTTTTTTTGTTCTCCACTTCTGGCACCACTACTACTTTGTGTCTCCCCTTAAATTTGCCCAATCATGGCAATATGGGTATGACCAGGCTGTTGATTACACTCTCGCCCATCAAGATGAATACGATCAAATCATAATTTCTACCAATCTAGCTCAACCCCAAAACTTTTGGGCTTTTTACTCGGCTTATGATCCCCATATCTATATCAACCAGGATGGTGGTACTAAATCTGGTGGTTTTGCCGAAACGGGCAATCATTTCTCCAACTTTTATTTTCACCCCATCAAATCCACAAAACCCAACACCTTATATGTCGATCTTGAGAAAAACGCTCCAAAAGACGTCACCACTCTTCACACCGTCTACCTTCCCAACCAAACCCCTTTCATTCGGATTTTTACCAAGTGAGTACTCAAGTACTCGATTTTATTGACGACAAACTGTGTTGCTAATCAAGAAACTCTTCAAACTGATATTAAGTTAGACCCCTTTCTCTGTTTATAATGATCATTAAGTTTTCACCATGTCCATAAAACCCATTCTATTAGTTACCTTACTGGCCGCTGTTCTCCGGCTTTTCCTTCTCTCTTCAAATCCCCCTTCACTCTACTGGGACGAACTGTCTCTTGGCTATAATGCCTTTTCCATTCTGACCCATGGTACTGACGAGCATGGAGTCAGTTTCCCCCTCACTCATTTCCTGGCGTTCGGCGATGCCAAACCTGCTTTGTATATCTACGCCACCTCCCTTTCTATGGCATTTTTTGGCATCAATGATTTTGCCGTCCGCTTCCCCTCTGCCCTGGCAGGCATCTTGGCCATTCCTTTGACTTATCTTCTTGCCAATCTACTTTTTGCCAAACATCCACAACAAAAGGCGATCTCCCTAACCTCAGCCTTTTTACTAACTATCTCCCCCTGGCATCTTCAGATGTCGCGAGCCGCCTTTGAAGCCAATTTAGCCCTAACACTCTTCTTTGCAGGCTTTGTGGCCTTTTTAGCTGGACTCAGGCGGCCTAAATGGTGGTTTATTTCTGCCATTTGCTTCAGCTTCACTCTCTACACCTTCAATGCTTATCGCATTTTCCTGCCCCTGTTCCTAGTTATTCTGGCTATCTTTCACTTTAGACATCTTATCCGACACAAATCCCATGCCCTTATGTCAGTCCTTACAGCCGTGGTTATTCTCCTACCTTTAATCCAGTTTATCGTCTCTCCCCAGGCTCAATTACGTTTTCAAGAGGTTTCCATCTTCAACGACCTTGATCCTGTGGTTGAGGCAAACCTGCGTCAAGAACTAAACAACCACTCCCTCCTCTCCAAAGTCTTATTTAACCGTCGTCTTTTGTATGCAGGGGAATTTTTACGCCACAGCGCCGACCATCTTCGTCCTGACTTTCTGTTCTTCTACGGCGACGACAATCCCCGGCTCTCAGTTCGAGATATCGGTCAGATGTACCTTATAGAACTTCCTCTGGTTTTGCTTGGTTTGTTCTTGGCATTTCGCCGAGACACCAAACTGGGGTGGTTTTTGGTCATTTGGGCCTTACTCTCTTTTATCCCTGCCGGCATCGCTCGGGAAACCCCCCATGCCTTGCGAATTCTCCAAATTCTTCCCGTACCTTATTTTCTGGTTGCTCTTGGCCTTGTAAATTTGTCTTCCATCAAGACAATTAAGTTCTTGCTGGCCGGTTTATTCGCTTTTGCCCTTATCTCGTATCTGGATATTTACTATCTTCACGCCCCTTCCCATTGGAGTCCATCCTGGCAATATGCCTATAAGCCCTTATTTAGTACTCTTAAACCCATTTATTCAAACTATGATCGAGTCTATATCTCAGATAAACTAGGTCGGGCTTATATCGCCACTCTCTATTACTTGCGTATTCCCGTTGATGAGTACCTTTCAGATCGTGATTCAGGCCAGGACGAATTTGGTTTTACTTTCACCCACCGCTTTGGTCAATTTTATTTTATCGATCCACCAAGCGAGTTACCCCAAGGCCAAACTTGGCTTATTGTTACCACTCCCAGCGATCTCCCCTCAGGTGTAACCCCCCTATCTACTATCACCGATCTTTCCGGCCAAGAGACATTTGTTCTCTATGAAAAATCGGGCTAAGATGAAAGCCATGCCCCCTACCAGACCTACAAAAGTGTCTTTGTTAATCCCTGTCTATAACGAAGCCTCCACCCTTCATAAAGCCTTAAATCGTCTCGAAAAAAGTCTAGATCAAATAGCCGGCTCCACACCAGCTAGATTAGCTTTTGAAATTATTCTTGTCGATGATGGCTCCAGTGATGCTTCCCTCCAAATAGCCCAAGCCTTTAAGTCTGGTTATCCCTTCCATTGCCTTTCCCACTCGCCCAATCAAGGCAAGGGTTTTGCTCTCCGGCAGGCTATAGCTAAAGCCTCGGGGGAAATCTTGGTGGTTCAAGATGCAGATCTGGAATACCACCCCCGCTTTTTGCCCAGGTTACTCGAGCCTTTACTCAGAAACCAAGCCCGGGTAGTCTACGGCTCACGCTTAGCCAATCTACCTTTAAACTTAACCACTCTAAAAACCATCCCACTTCCGCTTCATTTTCTAGCCAATAAACTTTTAAGCCGTTTTGCCAATCTGCTGTATTCCACTAAGCTGACAGACATGGAAACAGGGTATAAACTTTTTAAACGGGAAGTCATCGATCAATTAAATTTAACCAGCAACGGCTTTGAGATTGAGGTAGAACTCACCGCTAAAATTGCCCGTCTCAATATTCCCATTCTCGAAATTCCCATAACCACCTTTCCCCGAAGTTACCAAGAAGGCAAAAAAATCACCACCAAAGACGGCTTTACCGCCCTTTTGACTTTAGTAAAATACCGACTCTAATCATGCCAACTCTATCTGTTATTCTTGCTACCCACAACGAAGCCGACAACTTAGGCCGCTGTCTCCACTCAGTCAAGTCCATTGCCGACGAGATAGTCGTTGTCGACGGCAACTCCACAGACGCCACCGTCGCCATCGCCCGTTCATTTAAGGCTCATGTAGTCGAAGTTGACAATCAAGCCAATTTCCACCTTAACAAGCAATTAGCTTTAAAAGAGGCCAAAGGCGATTGGATTTTACAGCTTGACGCTGACGAACAGGTCAGTCCTGATTTGGCCCAGGAAATCAAAGAAACTATCACCATGACCCAAAGACAAATCAGACAGCGTCAATTTCCACCCCAAAAACGCCACCTTTTTGCTCGTCATCAAGCCAACTTAGCTCTAAAAAATACTGGTAACATAGTCGCTTTCTTTATTCCCCGCCTAAATCTTTTTCTAGGCCGACCCCTCAAGCATGGTGGTGTTTACCCGGACGGTGTTATTCGTCTATTCCAAAGGGGTAAAGCCCATTTTCCTGCCAAAAGTGTCCATGAACAAGTAAAAGTCGATGGCGCTATCGACTGGCTCCAACACGACCTCCTCCATCACGACAGTCCCACTTTTGCCAAGTATCTCCACCGAGCCAACCGCTACACTGATTTAACTGCAAAAGAATTCCTTCATCAAAAACTGGAGATTAATTTAAAAAACCACCTCAGGTATTTATTCATCAAACCTACCGCTGACTTTCTTCTTCGCTTCATCCGTCACAAAGCCTTCCTTGATCGTTTCCCGGGCTTTGTTTTTGCCCTGTTTTCGGCCCTTCATTGGCCCATTGCCTACATCAAGTATTACCAACAAGTTAAGGCTCCGGTAAAAGCCTTTAAAAACCCATGAAAATCGCCATCGACACCAGCCCCTTAACCACCCCCCACCAGGGTAGGGGAGTCGGCACCTACACTCGGGAGTTAATTGCGCATCTGCCTCTAGTCAACTCCGACATTGATTTTGTTTTCACCCCCAACCCCAGTTCTGTCAAAGCAGATCTCATTCATTACCCCTACTTTGATCTCTTTTTTCAAACACTCCCCATATTCAGTTCTACTCCCACAGTGGTGACCATCCACGATTTAATTCCCCTTCGCTATCCCTCCCATTTTCCCTCTGGAATCAAGGGCAAAATCAATTTTTATATTCAAAGATTTACTTTAAACCGAGCCAATCGAATTATTACTGATTCCCAGGCGTCAGCCAATGATATTCACCACTTTCTCTCGCAACCAAAAAATCGAATCGACACCATTCCTTTGGCCGTTAGTCATCAGTTTAGCCCTCAACCTGTTTCACTTCAAAATAAGTTCAAGACCAAACACAACCTTCCGGATAAATTCTTAGGTTATGTCGGCGACATAAATTACAATAAGAACCTGCCACAACTTATCTCCTCTCTAAAAGACTTGCCTCAAATTCATTTAGTTATCGTCACTCGAGCCGACATTAACTCACAAATTCCAGAAGCTCAAGCCATCCGCTCCAGCCTAAATCAAGCAGACACACACTCTCGAGTTCACTTTCTCAGTTTGGATTCACTTGAAGATCTCAACCTCTTTTATTCTTCTGCCTTCTGGTATATTCAACCTTCCCTTTGGGAGGGCTTTGGTCTTCCCGTTTTAGAAGCTATGGCCTCTGGCACTCCCTGTCTTGTTGCCAAGGCAGGATCTTTACCTGAAATAGCTGGTATCAGTGCTCTTTATTTCGATCCGACCAATGAAGCTTCAATTTCAAAGACAATCAAGCAGGCATTTAACCTTAACTCCTCAAGTAGAAGCAAGATGATCAAAGAAAGTATTCAACATGCAAAAAAGTTCACTTGGAAACAAACCGCATCAAAGACTATAAATAGCTATATAAAAGCCATAAAACAATAAATGAACACAAAACAACTACTTAAAAATCTAGTCCTCTGGAGAATAAGTTTACTCATTGTGGCTTATCTGGGGATTCACCTTCTTCCCTTTAAAGACGCTTTCCCTTATCGTCAAGAGCTGCTCCAACCCTTAGGCCACCCTTTATTTTATTCCTGGGCTAATTTTGACGGTGTTCACTATCTCACCATCGCCCGTAGTGGATATCTAGCCGATTTTACCCAGGCATTCTTTCCTTTTTATCCGTATTTAATCAGATTTATTAATCCACTTTTTAATAACTATCTCACCTCGGGGTTAATTATCAGTCACATTAGTCTGGTTTTAGCCTTAATTCTTTTGTACCGCCTCATTCTCCTGGATTATCCTAAAAAAACCGCCCAAAAAACCCTGATCTTACTTTTATCTTTTCCCACCGCCTTTTATTTTGGCAGTCTCTACACCGAAAGCCTATATCTATTGTTAAGTGTCGGTGCCTTTTACATTGCCCGCATTGGTAACGTTACCGGCTCAGCCCTTTATGCTGGCATCGCCTCTGCTACCCGGGTCATTGGTGCCTTTCTTGCTCCAGCCCTTTTTCTTGAGTGGTTTGATTTATCGTCATTAAAAAAGCTTTCAAACAAAAAATGGCTAATCCTTTTTTCTGCCCTTGCCGTTTCCGTCTCAGGCCTACTTTTTTACATGTACTTTCTTCACCGCAACTATTCCGATGCCCTGTACTTCCTCCACTCTCAACCCGCTTTTGGTGCCAATCGCTCTTCAGACAGAATCATCCTTCTTTATCAAGTCTTTTATCGCTACGCTCGCATGGTTGTCACCGTGGATCGGACTTCCCTAACCTACTTCACCCTTATCCAAGAACTTACCCTTTCCTCAGCTTTCCTAGGCCTGATCCTAGCCTCCTTCAAGCGCATAAGACCCTCCTATGTTCTTTATTCTGTCTTAGCCTTCCTTACCCCCACCCTAACCGGCACCTTCTCTAGCATGCCCCGTTATGTATTAGTCATTTTTCCCTTGTTTATTTACTTTGCCCACCATGCCCCGCCCCGGCTTTATCGCCTTTGGCTGGTTATTAGCCTCATCCTTTTGGCAGTCAACACCATTCTCTTCACCCGGGGTTACTGGGTTGCCTAAATCTCTGATAAACTTAACTTCTTGATGAATTATATTTAAACAACATGCGCATTCTTGTTACCGGTGGTGCTGGCTTTATTGCTTCTCACATCACCGATGCCTATATCAGCCAAGGCCACGAGGTTTTTGTCATCGACAATTTAAGTAGCGGCCATCAGGCCAACGTTAATCCCAAAGCCGAATTTCAACAACTCGATATTACCTCGTCTAAGCTCAAAGACGCCATTGCCGCCATCCAGCCCGAATTGATCAACCACCATGCTGCCCAGATTAATGTCCGCACCTCAATCAAAGACCCCATCCTTGACGCCCACACCAATATCTTAGGGTTGCTCAATCTCCTTGAATCCGCCCGTGCCTGTGGTAGCAGTCAGAAATTCATTTTTGCCTCTACTGGAGGAGCAATTTACGGTGACAACGATCAAATGCCCACTCCAGAAAGCTTTCCTGCCTGGCCGGTCTCCCCTTACGGTATCGCCAAGTTAACCGGAGAACATTATCTCCATTACTATCACCAAGTTCACGGCATGCCCTTTATTTCCCTGCGTTACGCCAACGTTTACGGCCCCAGACAAAATCCCCACGGTGAGGCCGGTGTGGTCTCTATCTTTTATCAAAAACATTTTCAAAACCAACCATTTCAAATCAACGGTGATGGCGAGCAAACTCGAGATTTTGTCTACGTCGGGGATGTAGTCGAAGCCAATCTCAAAGCCAGCTTTTCTTCAGAAACAGGGCTATTTAATATTGGCACGGCCACTCAAACCTCTCTCAACCAACTCATTGACCTGATGAAAGAAACCCTTGAGCTTGATAAGCAGTTTGACCATGCCACATCCCAAAAAGGCGAGCAGCGCCACAGTAGCCTCGACTATTCCAAAGCCCAAAGCCACCTTGATTGGCAACCTCAAACAGCCCTAAAACAAGGCTTATCCCAAACTGCCCAATTTTTCCAACAGCTTTATGAAACTCCTGATCATCATTCCAGCGTATAACGAAGCCCAAGTCATCGCCCAAACTATCGGTGACATCCAAAAAAAGACTGTTTCAATCAAGCCAGATATTCTAGTTGTTGACGACGGCTCAAGTGACAACACTGCTCAAGTGGCTCAAAGCAGTGGAGCCCTCTTGGTTCGCCACCCATTTAATCGGGGCTTGGGCGGAGCCATAGCCACGGGACTCGAGTTTGCCAGACGCTACAACTACGATCTGGCCTTAACCTTCGACGCCGATGGCCAACACGACCCCTCAGATATTATGCCCGCTCTCCAACCCATCTTGGATAAAAAAGCCGACATCGTCATCGGCACCCGCACCCAGAACTTAAAACAATTACCTTTCGACCGTCGCTTTCTCATTCTTGCTAGTAACGCTTTAACTTTTCTCCTGTTTCATCAAACCACCAGCGATTCCCAGTCGGGTTTCCGGGCTTTTTCCCGCCGAGCCATCGACTCCATCAAACTCAAAACGGATCGGATGGAGGTCTCGAGTGAACTTTTCTCTGAAATCCGTCGCCTCAGGCTAGAACTTGCCCAAGTCCCCATTAAAGTGATATACACACCTTACTCCCGTTCCAAAGGCCAAAAAAACACTAACGCCATTCACATTATTTACAAATTAATTCTTCGTCTTTTTCGCTAATGCAGCCTATTCAAGTTATTCTTATCCCTTTTCTCTTTTTTGCCCTCTCAAGGGTTTACCTGAGAGCCAAAGACCGTGCTCTTTCCCGAGGTGAAGGCATCTTCTGGGGCAGCCTTTTCTTTTTAGCTGTCACCGGTGTTATCGACCCTGGGTTTACTAACTATTTAGCCAGACAGCTTGGTATCGGCCGGGGGGCTGACGTTGTCATTTATTTCTCCCTGGTCCTTCTTTTTTACCTAAATTTTAGAACCAACGTTCATTTGGAGAATGCTCGCCACGAAATTACGCGTCTTACCAGAGAAATTGCCCTCAGGGACTACCACGAAACCAAAAAAAAGCCTCGATGAAACTTCTATTCGTTACGGAATTTTTCCCCAGAGATAAAACCAAGTTTACTGGTGGAGTTGAAGCCCGAATCTTCTACCTAACCCAAAACCTCACTTCACCCTTCCACGTAATCTCCCGCCCCAAAACCCACGTCTCAGTTTCTTTCCTCTCCATTTTTCCTCGACTATACTTTCAAGTTCATGCCGTTTGGCAAAGCCGTCACCTCAAACCCGACTTTGTCGAAGGTTCAAATTTTAATTCCTATCTGCCCGCATTTCTCATCGCCCGTCTCAAAAAAGTCCCAGCCGTTGCTTGGTACGCCGATATCTATCAAAAAGAGTGGTTCAAGCTTTTTCCACTCCCTACCGCCCTTGCGGGTTTTCTACTCGAGTGTCTCAGCCTCCGTTTACCCTGGAACGGAGTCATTGCCATGAGCCAAACCACCAAAGCCAAACTTACTAGAGCCGGAGTTCCCCAGGCCAAAATCACTGTCATCTACGGCGGCGCCGACACCAAAACTATAAAAAATATAGAGGTTTCCAAGTTCACCAATCCCACCATCATCACCCTTGCCAGATTAGTTGCCTACAAACGCATCCAAGACATTATCGATGCTCTCCCCCTAATTCTTCCTACCATTCCCAATCTAAATCTAATCATCATCGGTGATGGACCTTTCCGTCCTTCGCTGGAAAGCAAAGTCGCCAAACTAAATTTAAACAGTCATGTTAAATTCAAAGGCACCCTCTCCCACTCCCAGGCCTGGTCACTTCTCAAAAGATCCCATTTGTTCTGCCTTCCCTCTGTGGTTGAAGGTTTTGGTCTGGTAACCGTCGAGGCGCTAGCTGCAGGTGTTCCATATGTCAACAGCGACATTCCTCCAACCCGGGAAATCACCCAATATGGTCAAGGCGGTCTTCTCTTCGAGCCCAAAAACCCTCAGGATTTAGCTACCAAAGCCATCAAACTTTTAACCAACAAGTCTCTATATCAAGAAAAAGCCCTTCAAGGCTTAAAACTGTCAAAAAACTATTCCTGGGAAACAATAGCCAAACAATCTGAGAATTATTACTCTCAAGTTGTGAAAAGCTACAATAATCGCTAAGATCAACCCATTATTACTTAATCCCTTTTTCTCTTGAATATTCTCATCACCGGTGGAGCTGGCTTTATCGGCTCCAACCTCGCCGCCCACTTTCTTTCTAAGAAACACAAAGTCACCGTTTACGATAATTTTTTTCGCCCCGGTGTCGAAGCCAATCTTGATTGGCTCAAATCTCAGTTTCCCTCAAAAAAACTCCAGGTAATCACTGCCGACATTCTCGACACTCAAACCCTCAACTCATCCGTTACAAGCCAAGACATCATCTTTCACTTGGCAGGCCAAACCGCCGTCACCAGTTCCGTC
>CAYNMS010000011.1:0-35619 GCA_964398525.1 uncultured Pseudomonadales bacterium
CCCAACAAAGTTCGCTCATTGGCCAAGGCTGTTCGCTCAATTGCCAGACGATCTGTTAGTGTTAGTTGTGTATGCACCATCTGATCATAAAAATCTTTAATCATTCTTGCCAAATTTTACCATCCCCTGATCTAAATCTTCAAAACTAAACTCGCTTTGGTTTCCAACTTTCTCAAAAGTATTTAAAACCACCACCCATTAGGTTCACAAACAAGTCAAAATATGTTATCTTCTCTTTCACACTTTTTGTGTCGGGCAAGCAAAGGGTAGACCCTTTGTGAGGTTCTAGAGCCGCGCCATCAAGAAAGCTGTTGTTCTGCTTCTACCTTTCCTCTTGGAGTTGGTATTCCAAGCAGATTTCTTAGCAGTCGTGAGGTGGCTGCGGGGAGCATAACCCCGCTCCGACTCTAAGCCATAGCCACAGTCTGTTCATACCTAGCCGATCTCAGGTGTCTGCGTCTATCGATATCACTCAAATGTTTCTTTCTGAGTCTCAGCGATAGGGGAGTGATCTCCAAAAGTTCATCTCTTTCCAAGAAGTCAATCGCCTGCTCTAGTGACAATTCAATATCGCTAGCCAATTGAGTAATCCCTCCATGAGATTTAGACCGGTGATTAGTCAAGTGTTTTTCTCGACACACATTGATCACAATGTCTTCATCTTTGGAGTTTTGGCCAATAATCATACCCTCATACACTTGGGTTCCAGGGGAGACAAACGCCGTCCCTCTGCCTTTCACACTTCTTAAGCCATACTCAGATGCTTTACCTGCCTCAGCCGCTATCAATACTCCCGACCTTAATTTATCCAGCTCCATACCAATATTTTCATATCCAATCACTTGGGAATTAAAAACGATAGTCCCTTTTGTGGCCGTGAGCAACAAACCCCTCAGACCAATCAAAGTCCTGGTTGGAATCGTGTACAAAAACTCCATTTCATTCTCACCAAGGCTGTCCATTTTCAGTAATCTGGCTTGCCTTTTTCCCATTTCTTGGTTAATTACTCCCACATATTCACTCGTCACCACTATGTCTACTTCCTCCACTGGCTCTCTCAGTTCCCCCTCAATCTTTTTCACCACCACTTCAGGCCTACCCACCTCCATCTCATATCCTTCCCGCCTCATGGTCTCCAGAAGTACCGATAAATGCAACTCTCCTCTACCTGCTACTTTAAACTTGCCATTGTCCAAAAAGTCCACTTTAAGACCTACATTATTCTCCAATTCTCTCTTCAGTCTTTCACCCAGTTGTCTACTAGTCGTAAATTCGCCCTCCCGACCAGCAAATGGCGAAGTATTTGGGCCCATCGTCATGTGAAGTGTTGGTTCACCCACAATTGGTGCCTGAAGAGCAACAACACTTTTGTCTCCCGCCAATGTTTCCCCTATTCCTACTTTTTCTATTCCAGATAAAGCCACAATGTCTCCCGCCACAGCCTCAAACACTTCTTCTCGACCCAAACCCTTGTCTTGCATCACTCGTTCTACTTTTGCCGGTTGGCCTTTACCCAAGATCATAATCTGATTTCCGCTTTTAACTTTACCCGAGGCAATTCTTCCTATCACCAGTTTTCCCAAATGAGCATCCGAGTCCAGTGCCGAAACTAACATTGCAAAAACACCAGCTTCGTCACCGACAGGCGCAGGCACCTTTTCAATAATTTTAGTCAAAAGTGGAATTACACTTCCTGTCTGATCAACCGATTCTGGCATGGTTTCATACACCACTCCTCTTCTCGCCACAGCATAAACTTTTTCAAAATTTAACTGCTCTTCCTTCACAGCCAACTCCAAAAACAGATCATCCAATCTCGATTCCACTTGCTCCACGCGAGCTAATTTCTTGTCTATCTTATTGATTACCACAATAATTTTTAAGTCTAGCTCCAACGCTTTCTTCAACACAAACCTGGTTTGTGGCATTGGTCCTTCCTGAGCATCCACTATCAAGAGCGCTCCATCTGCCATCGACAATGTCCGTTCCACTTCTCCAGAAAAATCAGCGTGGCCCGGAGTATCAATAATATTGATATGCACACCTTCAAACTCGATCGCGCAAGTTTTAGCCATAATCGTAATGCCACGCTCTCTCTCAAGTTCATTACTGTCCATCAGGCACTCTATCTTCATTTCTTCTTGATTGTCTCGAAACACATTAGACTGCTTCAGCATCGCATCCACCAGGGTGGTCTTACCATGGTCAACGTGGGCAATAACCGCAATATTTCTTATCTTTTGCATTTTTTTACTCCTTAAAAAAAGCCTGTCACCAGGCTTGTTGGGCAGACCTGTTATTTTATCACCAGATTCATCAATCACCAAGCATCAACCTATCCAAGTTATGTTAGTTTATAATCAATCCATGAACCAACCCCCCAAAATACCTTTTACAAAAGACACATATGACCAGTTTAGTAAGGATGTAGAAAAATACAATAAACTTCGTCAAGAAGTCTTAGTCCGCCTGCAAACTGCTCGAGAAATGGGTGACCTTTCCGAAAACGGTGCTTACAAGTACGCCAAATTCGAGCTCGGCAACGTTAACCGCCAACTCAGAGAGCTTCACTATAACCTTCGTTATGGCTTTGTCGCTCAAAAAACTCAAGTAGATGTGGTAGATTTTGGCAATACCGTTACTGTCCAAATCTCCGGCAAAAACCATACCTACACCCTGGTCAGCGATCGGGAATCCAATCCTACCCAAAACAAACTTTCCCTTCAAAGTCCTGTTGGCCAAGCCCTGGTCGGTAAAAGAGTAGGGGACACCGTCACCGTTGATACCCCCATGGGCTCCAAAACCTACACCATCACCAAAATTTCCTAAACTACGTTTTTTATTCCTGTCTGTTTCTCTCTATTTAAATTCCGACATTCTTCTGATGTATTTATTACATATTTTCTTTATACATAGATGGCTAAATTAAATTGTTCATCATGACCGCAATTCAAGAACTCCAAGTACTTCAAGCACAACCTCAACCTCCATCTCCAGAGGTACTACAAGATCCTGCCCGACGTCTCGATACTCCAGGCAACATCTTTCAACAATATTTATCTAAGCTCGAGGCTCGATACAATCCATTCATCGAATTAGAGTCACCTGACTTTTCACGGAATTTCTATCTGAGAAATCAAGCAGGATACAGCATTCGAGTCTATTCCTCGCTTCGAGACAGACGAACAGAATACCTACCAACTTTCCTTCCTTATACTCAATTATATTTGCAAGCTTACATAAACGGTAAAAATTTAAATCACAGGATCCAACTTTCAAACTCAGAATCAGTACCAATTATTTTTGAAAGTAGTCCCTCGTTTAGATGGGACAGTATATTAAGATGTCCTACCGCCACCCTACCCGAAATTAAAGGACCTACCCTTGATGCACTCAGAACCTACGCCTTATTACCAAATTATCATGAATTTCGAGATCAAGTTGCCGAATTGAATCAATTTACCCCCCAAGACAGGATAATAGCTCTCCATTACAAAACTCTATTAAACTCTTTAGCCGAATACAATCTAATGTTAAACTCAAGACTTGGATTTAGCCAAGCGGTCGAGATTGCCGCTGAAGATGCCGTCTATTCAGCCGATAATAATGTAATCTTTGTAAACAATCTCCACCCAAAGCAATAAAACTTACTCGACATGAGCCTTTCTGAAACCCAGCCTTCTCTGGCAAATGAAGCCACCATCCTGCCCTGGCCACAAAGTTCGTTAAACAACTATGCCCTCGATATTGCTTTCTATTACTCAGGGTTCTCTTCAGAAACAAATAATCCTCAAATAATTCTGAAAGACCAATTTTCCCTCGATTCCAATCCTGATAAATTTATCTCTCTTGCTAGTAAGATGACTGAATATATCGACAGAATCACGAGAAGGCAATCAAAAAATCCCAATCTAGATTCCATTGCCTCTGATCCTGACTTAATCAAGTTTTTAACTCTAGATTTTTTACTTAGTCATCCGTCTAATTCTATTGATTTATCCAAGTTATTACAATCTTTCCAAAGCAAATTCCCCAACTTACCTGCATCAGAAATTTGGGCTGAAATGGGGGTCATTGTGGATTACATCGAAACCAAAGGCTCGAGGTGTAATGGAGGCACTGGGTTTGGTCCCGATTCCCCAAGCTACAAACGATATTCCAAACAAATCAGAGAAGCTCTCGTGTCTCTATATCTCTACAGTTAATAAACGTGAATTAGTTTATCAAGACTCAGTACAAGTCTTCTTCAGTTATTCCCGTCTCTGAGGAAAGTCTATCTCTCAGACCCATTCCCTCATAACAAGTTAACAATCTTCTAAATCTTTCCACCGAGTCTGGATTTCCTATTCTACTTAATATAAGCTCGTAAGCTTCAACTAGCCCTCTGGTTCTGGAGTCTTTTTCTGAGGGATTATTGATAGTTCCAGTATCTCCATTTGCAAACACCCTTCTCCTTTCTCTAAAAACATCCAAAATATCACTTTCAATTTCTCTTGCAGCTACCCCATCAATAACCACTTCTGAGTTGATCAAATTAAATGTATCCAAAATTTCATTATTTCTTTTTTCTCCACCTACCGTTTTGAATTCAACAGTCATGCTTCCTCCATCTATTATTTCCCCAAAGTATATCAGTTCACCACTTACATCTCTGATATGTAATTTCAATCAAACATTCTGAAAACAAACTTTCCTCAGTCAACCGCAACCATACCCCACCCCTTCAGCCACCAACTCTACCTCTCAAAATTCCTTCTACCAGTTGTCCCCAACATCATCAAATTCCAGTTCACCTCCCACTTTAGACGGATCTTCACCACTCCAAATTTCTTGGTTATTTTGAGTCAGTACATCAGTCTCTGTTTTCAAATCCATCCCCTCTACCAAAAGCTTGCCCGGTCGAGTCACGATAGTTTTTTCAGTTACCGACGAATTAACATTGAGTCCCGTGTCTTTATCTATTTTGTTAAACGAATCTACATATTCAAGAGTGGCACTTGCTATCTCGATTCCAAACTCTCGCTTCAAAGCCTCCCAAATTAAACTTCTGCTATGAACCGGATCAGCAGTTATCTTGTTCAATTCTTCTACTGTGGCATTAAACACCATCGGGGTAAAAACCGATGGTATAAATATACCTCTTGAACGATCCTCCATTACTTCACTAGTTAACTTACCTAAAGTAGTCTTTTCCTCGACCATTTGAGGTGAAAAAGGCACTTCTATATCTATTGGCTTCAACATTTCACTCATAGGCAAATTATAGCCTGATTATTAATCAATTAAATCCCGTTGTGCTTTAATTGTCCTATGCCCCTTCGCTGTCAACGCCTTAAGCTTTTCCCTGTGTCATTTTAAAACGTTTTCTGTTTCAAATGCTTTATATTAAATTGAATTTCAGCACTCCTGAGTCTTTAACCAATTTTTCCAGCCAACACCCTTCTGTCCATCAATTCAATTGGCTTATCCTGTGCAAACTTTTGTGCAGCCAAAGAAAACAGGCCTGTAGTCACAAAAAACCCGCGACTCACCCCTTCACTCATCATCGTCCCATAAAAATCTCTCAACGCCGGAGCACCTATTGTCCCTCGATATCGTTTGCACTGCGCAATCGAATGTTCCTCATCTTTCAATAATGCCAAATCAACTCCTCCGTCCCCCGTCACACTTGTTTCCGTCACCTGCCAGCCATCAATTTCAAATACAAATTTCTTCACCCAGTGCTCAAATTCCACCGGCGATAACGCCATCAAAGCATCAATAGATGCTAAATTTGCTTGTATTTTCTCTTTGGTAGCCCTTCGTTTATAAGCCTTAGCTAACAGTATATTTTGTTCTTGTCGTCGTAGCTCTTTTTCTTTCGCGGCTAAATACTCTAATTTCCCCACACCAGCTGGGTAGAGATTAAATATTTTACTTCGAGCCTCTTTTATAGTTAAAAAGTTCTGCCTCAAAAGCTTGTCTTCCCAATCTACCACTTTGAAAAACTTTCTCTCGCCCGAAAGCATATAAATATAAATCAATGCCCCTTTATATTTCACTATCTCATCTGGTTCTTTGTTTTTATTCAGACGCTTTCGAATCTCCTGATTCAACTTTAAATTAATTTGCTTTTCTCTCTCTCGCTTAAGCTTTATTTTCTCAGCCCGTTTTGCTTTCCTATCAACTTCTTTATCCTGAACATTCCTTTCACTAACCCCCACTTCGTCCCGGTTCTTCTCTTCAACATATTTTCTTATATTCGTTTTTGTCCCGGACCTATGGACCACTTCCGCCCTCTTAATCGCATTCTTGAGTTCTTCCGATTCTTTACCATTTAAGCCATCTAATATCTTCTTTGTTACAAAAACCACCAATCCAACCCCCAAACTCAGTTCTGCTCCCAAACCATAAGCCACCAGACAAGTAAAATAATACCAGGCAAAAGCGGACTTCTTAATCTGATTTCGCCTTCTGATTAGGGCAACTCCCGAAGCCATTAACAATCCATAAGGAAACCAAACAAATATACTAATCAAATAAAACAGTGCCCACATTTTGGTAACCAAATTTCCGGTTAATTCCGTTTAAATTTTATCTTGCTTGAAGTCCTTGGTCTATAATGGTTTAAAGTTTCTTCTCCCGTCCTACCATGAACCCTAAGCTCAAGTTCTTCCCATATGTCATTCAAATCGGCTCGGCCCCGGAAGTCCTCTACGTCAATTTTGCCTCCAATATAGACCAAGCCTTTACTAAATTCCTACATCGCCACCCTCATCTTCGCCACTCAATTCTCAGACCAGACCTGTTTGATTCTAGTCTCTATTACTCCACCAGTAAAAAAACCAATCATGCTTGCCTCCGGCTTATCAATAATCTAGAAGCTGACGGCTTCGAAGTCATTGCCGGCGGTCCTCTCCACAATCCCTACTGGCAAGTCTATGTGATCGAAATCAACGGTGATCCCCAGCATCTTTACGTAGGCGAGACCAATTACCCGGTAGAAAAACGCTTCCAACAACACGTCCACAAAATGAAACTCCACGGGTGCCGCTACGCTCTACCCGTGGTATCAGTCTATTGCAAGCACAGCTTGACCAAGATCTTGGTTTTCTTGGTGTCTGATGTACTTTCTGATAACTGATTCGTTAATTCCTACTGAGCTTACAAAATATCCCACTGACCACATTGATTCTTGCTTTCTTAGGTATTCAAATTCCTTCCTCATTAGTCTTGATGATGTTCTCTTCATATATCCTACTATGGTACTAACTGCGTACTTGGGTGGTATTTCCATGAGTATGTGTAGATGATCTGTCTGAATGTTTATTTCCGTAATGTAACAATCTGGATACCTATCTTGTATTTGTGACTTTATTACTTTTTCCAAATACTCTCTTACCCCTTCTACCAATACCCTCCTTCTATACTTCGGTATCCAGACAATGTGGTACTGTGTTTGATAGGCTACATGTGCTTGTGACTTTATTTTCACTCTGCCATTTTACAGCTTCCTACCAAACCAAGATCGTGGCCTTCTACCACCCCGGATGCCGCTTCGCTTTACCCAGGGATTAAAGAGCGGAATTATTTAATCCCGCCCGCATTCTACTTCATCACGATCATTTTGAAATGGCCATGCATCATGCCGTTGGTTGGCCCATTCAAAGCAATAAACAAGCCTCCCTTAAAGCCGAAGCCCAACTTGCCCAAGACTTAAGAGACCAAGGTTTCAAAGTCGCCGGCGGCCACTAAAATTCTTGATCCACATCGCTAGATTTTCCCTGATACAAGTGATCTAATTCACTTATGAAACAAATACTTTTCCTTCTTCCAGTCCTTTTTATTATTTTAGTCTTCTCCTGGATGTACAAAAATCAAACTTCAGACAATCCACAGTCCCAAGAAATTGAAACACTTAGCCAAGAAAATACCAACATCGACTCCGAGCCATCCCTTTCAAACCCTGCCTCAGTTAATTGCCAAGAGCAAGGTGGCCAACTTCAAATTGTCAGTAACACCGACGGTTCCCAGTTCGGACTTTGTCAGCTCGAAGATTACGCCTGTGAAGAATGGGCTCTTCTAAACGGAGACTGTACTATCGAAGCTGATGCAGAGGCCATCAAATCCGCTCTCATTGATAAAGGCCTGGACCTAACCGATATGAAGATAGTAATTACCAAGCATTTAGGCCAATACATCGCCGGTAGCGTCGTCCCGGTATCAGCCCCGGGTGGCGGTGGCTATGTTTTTGCCGCCAAAAACGGTCAGGATATCGACATTGTCGCCGATGGCAATGGCACCATTTCTTGTAGTGCTTTTGATAAGCATCCCGACTTTCCCACGTATCTCATTCCTGAATGTGTCGATGTCTCCGGAAATATTAATTTCCGATAAACCCCCCAGTTCCCAAAGTCCCTTACCAGCATCAAGTAAATTTCCAGTCCCTGCTAACCATTTTACTAGCCTACACAATTGATTGACTTTGTGGATCGATCCAGTTATTGTTTGATCATGGATAACCAAGAAGATCCGGTATCGGTTGATAATCCAAACTCAAGACGCCAAGGTTTATTGATCGTTGTGATAATCTTTTTGTTGTTAGTTTTGGTTTTACTTTACTTTGTCTTTGTTCGACGAACGCCTAATGAACCCCAGCCATCTCCCACTCCTACCCCTCAACCCGCTGCAATTCTTGAACCTTCTCCTACGCCTGACGAACCAGATCTCATGCCTTCCGAAGATCAAGCTTCACCTTCACCTGTGGCCACTCCGACCCCCACTCCAACCCCCACTCCCACCCCAACACCAAATTCCACCCTCGATCCAGAACTGGCTCCAAACCCAACACCTACTCCCACTCCGCCACCGCTCAACATAACCAACTAATCTCGATATCCTTCCCTTATATTGCAAACCCCTGAGGTTGAATAAAGGTTCATCCTTTAATCTCTACCCAATAGACTGTGTGGCTGCTCAAATGATGCCAAATGATAAAATTTGATCCATGTCAAAAAACCCAGACAGAGCTGTTCATATAGACATTGTAGATTCAAATGATAGGAGGGTTCTTCTTGCACACACTCGAGAGTTATTGTCTATAGGCATAATTCATGATCTTAACTTAATTTGTTTCATTACAGATCCTTATAATCAAAGATCAAGCACACCACCCACACTTGCATTAGCTCACATTCCTGATGAAAAAACCTCATTAGACTTTATAGGTCAACTTGTTAACAATTGGTCTTTGGGGCAATCAATTTTGCGTTCTTTCGGTGATAAACACACCAACATATAATGAGCCTCCTACATTTTATTATTTTCTTCGGGATGCCAGAATTGATGAACCACAGCTCACCAGAGATGGCCAAACAAAACTTCCTCTCTCAGAGGAACTAGATGCGCAAAATGCACTTCTTCGATTTCAAGAGGTAGGGGTATTCATTTCCATTGAATCAATAATCCAATATTTCAATTCACTTATTGATGGTTCTAAAGATTGATTTCAAACCTCTATAATCAGACATCCCAATGATTTAACCATCCAGAAACTCAGACCTCTAGTTCTGGAGAACAAATCTAAGGTTTTCCCGATGTTTCCAGGCAACCAAAACCCTATGGTTGCATATAGATCATATTTTTCGTTTTTCTTCTAATTTTTCCAGCAATGCCTGGGTTTGATTAATTCTATACATTACTTGGTCTTTTTTTCGCTTATCTTTGCTTTTTCGCCACAGAGCCCACAACTTTTTCAGGTCAGAAAGCAGCGCAATCCTTTTTTGGCTGAATGTAGGCTGTTGATTAAGATACGGATTCTTGGTTAGTTTCATGATTAACTTTTATTTTTTCCATTACCATTTGAACAACCTTTTCTTTATTTTCCAGATCATATGGTCTTAAAACTAACAATGTAATTTCACAGTCGGAAAACAGGCGTTCTATAAATTTGTCTCTAGTTTTGCGAGAGGCTTGGTCGTGAGTCGGACCATTCAACTCTATAGCCAACAACGGTTTTGTGGTTTCTTTTTCTACAATTAAGAAATCGATCGATTTGTCTAAATCTCTTAGCGCTTCGTAATAATCAACAGCCTCACTCGTCACATTTATGATTGAAGCTAGATCAACTTGAGCGAAAACAAAAACAGGTAAATTTCTTGTACTTTCCTCCAATAGTTTATACAAAAATCGTTCAGATGAATTTAATAATTTAGTCCTTGACGAATATGTTTGATTATCCAACTTTAGTCGCAGTATCTCTGCTCTTTGATTTGAAATTATGTAACTGGCGATTCCAATAAACACTCCTAACACGATAATCAAGGCAAAGATTGTAACAATAAGATAAAAAATGCTCATATATACCATCATACTTTATATTGTTAACACTCCCACATACCACTTGAGAACTTGTCTTTTTAAATAGCCTCTATCTCTACCTATTACTTGAGCCACTTCCCTCCAGCTTCGCCTCCAAAAGCATATCCCCATCCCATACAACTTTAACAGAAATATTTTGTTTAATGCCCCTTCTTTGATAACTAACCAAATCAATTTGCGTTGCTTTTTCACTTAATTCGGGTAGGGGAGTACCTGAGCCAAAGTAACTTGCCAACTTTAGTTTATGTTCCGAACGAATATTTCTAGTATCAGTATCTACCAATTCCAACACATCCAAATAAGCTGTTTGGTTTGACAGAATCTCTCGTTCAATCCGATCCATGTGCGACCATCTTAAAGGCAAAGACAAAAAATCATTTCGCGCTCCTTTGCCTTCATAAATTCTAGTCGCTTCTACTTGTACATTCTTAGCTGTGGCTCGGCCTTGATTCTCTATCACTAGACGCCAAATTACTTTTCCTCCTTGCCTTACCTTCATCAATTCCTTAAACACCAGCTTAGGTTTCCAAATCTCTCTTCTTATCCAATCACCACCACCCGCTCCCAAAAACAGCGCCACCAGGCTTGTGATCAAAAGTGACAAAAACTGAAAATTCATAATTTATCCATTATCTCAACTATTTTATTTGCCAACTCTCTTTTTTCTATCATATATTTTGCAAACTTTGAATTTTCTGGATGCACTAGCCCCATAGTAAACACTCTCTCTGCAGTTTTCTTTTTGTCATTTTCAGTTAACTTCAAAAACTCAGGCACTGGAATACAAAAAACATGCTCATACAAATCTCCCTCGGTTAAATCAAAATATACAAATACCAAAATATTTCTCATCTTATCTGCCAATATTCTTTCCTTTACAACTGACACAAATCCTCGTCCGTTCCGGTAACCATAAGTTGACTTAACTTGAACATACACTACTTCCAATTTTCCTCTTCTCTTAACAATAATATCTATCCCTTCATCGTCGCTTATCGGCTTATAACAACTTAACCCTTCATTTCCATAAAGGGTTATTAATTCTGCCACCCTTGCTTCAGACAGGTCTCCTTTTTGTTTAGTGGATAACGTCTTGTTAATTATCCCTTTTATTGCAAATGCATTTGCTTTCAAATTTTTAACTTTAAGCTTCTGTGTTTTTGCTTTTACACTTACATGCTTCCTTATTGAAAAATGACCTGGTTCAGTTCTAAAAAATAATGATTTCTCACCATTTTCTTTTATATCAGTCGAGAGTCTGGCCATCATCGTAGCCCATGGAGTTTTACCATCAGATTCAAGAAGTCTACGAGAAAGTGCAAGCTCAGTAATTTCTTTGTAATGAAGTGGTTTTTCTGCCTTTTTCAGAATTTCAATTGCGGCTTCTTTAAAGGAGTTAGTCAACTTGTCCAGTCCAATCTTTAGCTAGTAATTCAGCTTGTTCTAATACAATTTTGGTGGCTCCTTCTTGCTTATCTGGTGGATACTTGTATTTCTTCAATAATCGCTTAATGTACACACGAAGCTTTGCCTGTACACTTTCCTTGATCGTCCAATCGATGGTGGTGTTCTTTCGAAGCATGTCCACCAGTTCTCGAGCCATGGCTTTGAGTGTTTCATCTCCAAGCTCGCGGACTGCACTTTCGTTGTTTGCCAGTGCGTCATAAAAAGCTACTTCCTCTTCGCTCAAGCCAAGATCGTGACCTTTTTCTTTCTCTTGTTTAATTTTCTTGGCAAGCTCCAGAAGTTCTGCAATAACTTGAGCCGCTTCAATGGTTCTGTTTTGGTACTTTCGAATTGTCTCCTCAAGCATTTGCGCAAATGAACGAGACTTAACCAGATTTTGCTTGGTCATCATACGAAGCTCGTCATTTAGGAGTTTTTTCAAAAGCTCTAGTGCTACATTCTTGTGCTCCATATTCTTAACTTCTGCCAAGAACTCTTCAGAGAAGATAGAAATATCTGGCGACTTAATGCCAGCTGCAGAATAAATATCGATAACTGCATCAGAGGTTACTGCTGTTGAGACTATTTGTTTAATAGCTGCATCATAATCTTCATCTGTCGGGCCTCCTCCGTGAGGTTCCATTTTGACTAATCCACTTTTAACGATCTGAAAAAATCCAACTTCGTCTTTGATCTCCAAAGCCTTCTCGTGTGGTACCGCCAAAGAAAAAGACTTAGACAACTCTGAAACTGCTTTCAAATACCGCTTCTTCCCATCGGTTAATCCCAACACATAATCAGTTGCTCCCGTTATCACCTGAGTACGCTCACCAGGTGATCCAGAAAAGTATTTTTGATAGTCAAAGCCATGCAACATGCCCTTAACCACTTCGTATTTCTCTAACAACACCGCCACCGCCTTATCCTGTGGGATGGCTGTTTCTTGTCTATCGGTTTCACTGTAATAGGAAAGGGCTTCTTTTAGTTCTGGAGCAATGCCAATATAGTCAACGATCAATCCGCCTTGCTTATCCTTATACACCCGATTCACCCGAGCAATCGCCTGCATCAATCCATGCCCCCTCATCGGCTTATCAACATACATGGTATGAAGTGAGGGCACGTCAAAACCAGTCAGCCACATGTCCCGAACTATCACCAATTTCAACTCGTCCTCAGGATCTTTCATTCTTCGTGCCATTTGATCCAAAGCGTGCTTGGGGCGAATATGGGGCTGGAAATTCATCGGATCGGCAGCACTTCCAGTCATGACTACCTTGATAAATCCTTTGTTATCATCATCACTATGCCAGTTAGGGCGGAGCTTCACAATTTCATTGTATAAATCGACTGCGATTCTCCGACTCATAGCCACGATCATCCCCTTACCGTCAATAGCCGACAATCTATTCTCAAAATGATCTACCAAATCGCGAGCCACCAAAGCAATTCGTTTTTCCGATCCCACCATGGCTTCTAATCTTGCCCACTTATTCTTTAGTTTCTCTTTTCGCTCAACTTCTTCACCTTCGGTTAACTCCTCAAACTCAGGATCAATCTTGGGTTGTTCATCTTTCTTCAACTCGATTCTGGCAAGTCTGGCTTCATAGTAGATAGGCACAGTAGCATTATCCTCAACCGCTCGTGTTACATCATAAACATCGACATACTCACCAAACACTGCCCGAGTATTTCTATCAGTTAATTCAACAGGCGTACCAGTAAAGCCAATAAACGAAGCGTTGGGTAAAGCATCACGCAGATGACGGGCAAATCCAGTGATAAATTCATATTGGCTACGATGAGCTTCATCGGCAATAACTACAATGTTTTTTCGATCAGATAACATGGGGTATGAGGTGTGGCCATTTTGAGGTAAGAATTTTTGGATCGTGGTAAAGATAACTCCGCCAGAGGCTACATGTAGCAGTTGCTGCAATTGCTCTCTGTTGTCGGCTTGTTTGGGTGTTTGTCTAAGTAATTCACTACAGCGGGAGAAGGTACCAAAAAGTTGATTATCCAAGTCATTGCGATCCGTCAGCACAACCAAAGTGGGGTTATTCAGTTTTTGTACCACTTTGCCAGAATAAAACACCATCGTCAGACTCTTACCTGATCCTTGTGTATGCCACACCACACCTGCCCGCCTGTCTCCTTCTTCTTTAGTAGCTGTGATAGTGCTTTCAACTGCCTTGTTGGTGGCAAAATACTGATGATAGGCTGCAGCCTTCTTGATTGTCTTTTCACCGTCAGTCTCAAAAACAATAAAGTTCCCGATCAAATCCAACAACCGACTCTTATCAAAAATACCTTTCAGTAATACTTCCAGTTGTGGCAATGCAGTAGGGGCCAGTTCCTCGCCATCTACCGTTCGCCAACGAGTAAACCATTCGATACTTGCCGAGATAGTACCCACCCGAGCATCAATTCCGTCAGAAATGACTGAAAGTTCGTTATAGGCAAAGAGGGTAGGAATATCCTGTTTATAGGTTTGGATCTGCTTGTAGGCGTTTTTGACTGTAGCTTTTTCATCGCCTGGGTTTTTCAGCTCTATAACTACTACAGGCAAACCATTCACAAACACTATCACGTCTGGCCGTCTATTGCGGTTGTTTTCGATAATCGTATATTGATTGACTGCCAGAAAGTCATTGGATTGAGCGTCATCAAAATCGGCAAGCCTTACCTTGTCACCAGCCACCGAGCCATCACCCCGCATATACTCAACATCCACTCCATCACGCAAATATCCATGAAAGATTTTGTTGTTCATTACCAAGCTAGGGGTGGCATGAGCAACCTGCATTACTTTCTTAAATGCTTCTTCTTTGGCATCGGCTGGAATGTCAGGATTGAATTTCTCTATAGCATTCC
This sequence comes from uncultured Pseudomonadales bacterium, assembly GCA_964398525.1. Lineage (GTDB taxonomy): Bacteria > Patescibacteriota > Microgenomatia > UBA1400 > CAYNFZ01 > CAYNMS01. The sequence goes on from CAYNMS010000011.1 coordinate 14,680, forward strand.
AGAGCCTTTCTTCCAAGACAACATCAGAATAATTCTTACGCTCAGGTCTTTCTCCATCAGGTGGTGGTGCAATCTCTGGACCACCAACCACAGAGTATCCAAGCTCCTCAAGCCATTCCAATGTTGCCAATTCTAAATCTGTTTCTGTATATTTCATAATTTTTCAACAAATACATTTTTAACTAGTGCGCTTTCGTTTCCAAAATTCCTAAAACCAATCGCACCAAAGTCGAAATCTATATTAAGAAGTTGTTTAATTTCATCTCTTTTATCTCCAGCTTTATCATCTGCTTGTTTTACCACAACTACCATATTGTCAGGTATTGTTATGTGCCTGTTCAAAAGTTCATTATCACCATTAAATACATTTATTCGTATTTTTCTCTTCTCACAAAAAGCTTTTAGCTTATACCAGCTATCAACATTAAGTTCTGTTTTTGTCTCATCATCGACGTATACTATCCACTCTCCATTGACTCTCAAATGAGATTTAAGCCTCTTGTTAAACAATTGAATCATCACAGAGTTTGATAGATTTTTGCGCTCTGAAAATAACGCCAATTGATGTCTTTATTATCTTAAAATCGAATTCTAAGTAGTAGTCATCCCACAAGGCGGTTCCAGGATATATAAATCCAGCACTTGAGCTTGTAATTTCATAACATTTTTCGTTCTTGATAAATTTGAAAACACCTCTTCCTACCCAATCGCTATCACTACCAGGCTTGTTAAGTGGTAAGTAGTAAAAATCTCTTTCTCTTGTTCTAAAATAAATAACTACAAACATCGATAGAGTAAAAACGATTACTGTAAGCAGGAAAGAAATTGCAATGTCTGTTAGCAAATAGGTAATACTCGCTGTTGATACGTTCACAGCAAATGCAGTAAATTCATATTTGTAGTTTCTTATAAATGCTTTAGATGAATTCATATTAATTTACTCTTATTTTTCCACTCATGAGTCTTGGCAATAGAGAGTCTCTCAAGTTTGATAAATGATTGATTTCATCAGAGTTGATTCTGATATGAGTAAATATAGGAAGAAGTGATTCTTGGAATGAATCTAATATTTTCTTTTCAGGAAAAATAAAAGGTATGGATTTTAGATTTCCCTGGTTGAGCTTTGGTTGGACAGCACCTGTGACATATGAGCCTATTAACGTAGAGTCGAAAAATAATTTAAGGAACTCAGTTGTAATATTATCTTTTCCTTGAATAATGTGCGCATGATTATTAACCCAGAATTTACCCCAAACATATTGAGTGAATGGATAACCATTTTCAGTAGTAACCGTGCCATCTTCACCAAGTAATAAATATATTCCATCAAATAAGAAATCATCAACATAATCCAAAATACCTGTGGCACCATAGTACCTGAATTCACCTCTACGTTTTTCTCTTTCCCTGCTAGATAATGGTATTCTTTGTGAGTCATGAATATTCATGTGACTTCCAATATTACTAATTTCCCATCCCTTCGGAATCTCACCTAGCTCACTGTCTACCAACTCACCACCACTGGATTTGTATGGCTCGCCATTTTCATTTGGAAAGTCAAAATCCACAAACCACTGTTTGAATAACGCTTTGCCTATTTCCTCCAGTGTTTTATTCATCCTGCGGTTTAATTCAATCTTGTCATCAAGAGAGGAGAGAACCGAGGCGATTTGCTGCTGCTCAGTTATCGGTGGATACTTGACCAAAGATTTCTTTATGGCCTCAGTTGTTAAATTTACCTGAACTCCACTTCGTGCTGTAGTTCTTAACCTCTCGATATAACTTCTGGAATTCAAATAATAGTATAGATATGCACTATCAACACTTGAGTTAGGACGTATCCTGCCGACTCGTTGGTTAACCAAAAATTTTTCATTATGAATTCTTGCTGAGTGACCTAACAAGTTCATACTCGACTTCATGTCTGTCATGCACATGAGGATGTCATCCTTCTCTGTTAAGTAGCTTGCAAGCTTTCTAGACAGGTTCTGGTCTGCGTAATCTTCCTTACCTGTGATTTTGATTCCGCCACCTATATCAATGTTTCCCATCTTAAATACTGGAATAGTATTATCAGACCTTTCTGTGTAAGTTCGACTACTAAACGCATATCCATTTGAAAAATCTGCCAGTTCTTGCAGTTGTTTCAATTTCCAATCCTCAGGAATTTCACCAATTTCTGTTTGTTTGAATGTATTATTTTTCATCTGTAATTTTGTTATCACGTTTTTCTATTGCTACCTTTTTACCTACAGGAATCTTGTCATAAATTGCATCGATTTCTTTTGGCTCAGTTATCATTTTTTCAGCTATAAAATTTACTAACTGAAAAAGCGCAGATGCTGTTTCAATATCGTCCTTAATATCCAATTCACCTGGATGTACAGCCTCATTGCCAATAACGCGGAGAGAGTCAAGTGATTGCTGAACTTTAGGAGGAAGTCCATTTTTCACCAGATTGGCAATATCAGTGTTAAGATCTCTTCCTTTTTGACCAAGCTGAACACAAAGTTTTTGAATAGCTAATCTGAGCAGTGCAGCAGAACCTCTTGGAGACCTTTGTAGGATAGAAACTGCTTCGTTATAGTCTTGAATAATGTCTTTATTGAGATCCTCATTAGGAGGCTCTATTCCTGAAAAATCTGGATATATCATCTTCTCTTCATGCCAAATGGAGTACTGACCACACCTTGCACAAAAGCAAACTCGTGTATTATCTAAAAAATTTCCATTTACTGTTTTAATGCCATACCAATTTTGATTCGAAAATGCGCTACAATATGGACAGTTAAATCCTGATAATTCAAATTGTGGTTGAGTAAATGGTATCTTTGTCATATTTCGTAACCAACTTTTTTTAGATTTTCTTTGATCTTTGCTTCTAGCTCTTTTGACGTTTTGAATTGCTCTGCCAGTTCACCGGTGAGCCTTTCCATTTTCTCCTCAAAGACTTCGTCATCTTCCATCTCAAAATCCGTACCTACATATCTTCCAGGAGTAAGGATGTAGCCGTTCTTTTCTACTTCCTCAATCTTGGCTGACTTGCAAAATCCTTTGACATCCTCGTAGTCGCCGTCTGGATTTCTCCAATTGTGGTAAGTGTCTGCAATCTGCTTAAGTTCTTTTTCTGATAATTCACGATGTCGTCTGTCCACCATAGTGCCTAGTTTACGAGCATCAATAAATAGAATCTCTTCATGTCTGTCTCGGAAGTTGTGGTCGTATCTGTCGCGAGATACAAACCACAAAGAAGCTGGAATACCTGTGGTATAGAACAGCTTGTCTGGCAGTGCCACGATGCAGTCAACCAAACCTTTCTTTATGAGTTCTTCTCTGATCTTGCCTTCATTGGAAGTATTAGAAGAAAGCGCGCCATTTGCCATCACAAAGCCAGCAATGCCAGTAGGTGATAGATGATGGATAAAGTGCTGAATCCAAGCGTAGTTGGCATTGCCTGTTGGTGGCACGCCGTATTTCCATCTCACATCATCACGGATTCTTTCGCCGCCCCAGTCACTTACATTGAATGGAGGATTGGCCAGGATAAAGTCTGCTTTTAAGTCTTTGTGAAGATCGTTGTGGAAACTGTCAGCATCAGATTCACCTAGATTGCCTTCTATACCACGAATGGCCAGATTCATCTTTGCTAGCCTCCAAGTAGCAGCATTACTTTCCTGACCATAGACAGAAATATCTCCTACATTTCCGCCATGCTCCTCAACAAACTTTTCGCTTTGGACAAACATGCCACCACTACCGCAGCATGGATCGTACACGCGACCTTTGTATGGCTCTATCATTAGCACCAGAAGCTTAACTACGGATGCTGGCGTGTAGTATTCACCACCTGCTTTGCCTTCTGCACTGGCAAATCTACCAATGAAGTATTCATATACACGACCAAGAATATCTTTTGATTTTGACTCTTTATCACCAAGACCTAGAGAGCTGAATATATCGACAATTTCACCTAAGCGTTGTTTGTTGAGGTCTGGACGAGCAAATCTTTTTGGAAGCACACCTTTGAGCGTTGGATTTTCTTTCTCAATGGCTATCATTGCATCATCAATGAGTTTGCCTATTTCTGGTTTTTTGGCACTTTCCTTTAAGAAGTTCCATCTGGCACTTTCAGGCACCCAGAATACATTTCTTGCCTTGTATGCGTCTTTGTCCTCACACTCACCTTCAAATGCCTCTGGATCGTTCTTGATTGACTGGTATGTTTCCTCAAATGAATCTGAAATATATTTAAGGAAGATAAGACCAAGCACAACATGCTTATATTCACCTGGATCTAAATTTCCACGAAGTTTGTCTGCCGCTGCCCACAATTTGGTTTCAAATCCGATATTCGCCGCTGTAGTTCCACCCATATTCTTCTCCACTAAAACATGTCCTTTGCATTTTACCACCCAACCAATTCATTTTTCCCAAAAAAAATCCCTCTATTTTCTTTCCAAACCTACCAATAGGGCAGGGGAGTGGCCAAAAATCTACTTATTAACAACTTCTTCTACCCAACCCCTTCCTTCACAGGTCATGCAATCACCCACTTGTCCACTAGTCCGCTTACCATACACAAACATCGAGCGCGTAGGCGCTTGTCCTTTTCCATCGCAAACCGGACATGCCCGAGCACCATGAGGCTCAGTCCCTTCTTGCATTGCTACCAATCTGGCATACAATCTTTTCCCTTTTTCCACCCGTTCACGCAATTTCTCTGACTCATCTTCATTCTTAGTTCGAATTAACTGGCGCCCAAGGACTAAAAGTTGTAGCTTCACTACTCGAACTTTCTCATTCAAACTTAATTCATCATACTTTTTTCTTTTCTTCATTCCTGTTCCAACCCAACTGGCATCACATACCGCTTTTTCTCTGGGTCAAATTTAAAACCCATTCTTTTAGCGGTGACATCATATCGTAGTTTTGCCCTTTCGTAAGGGTATCTTCCGGCTATTACGTACCCATTTTCCTCAGCAGGCCGAATAGTCACTAGATTTTGCTCCAAAGCTTCCGCTACGAATATTCCATATTTCACCAAAACTCTTTCCCACCGACCTTTGAGACCATTTCTCGATTTGCTAATCTTTTGAATCTGGGCAATCTCTAATTCTCCTCTACTTTCATGTAAACATAATCCCAGTAACAGCCGGGAGCCATTACTCAAATCAAAAAACAAACCCAGATCTCCGTCTATATAAGTATTTTTATGTCTATATCCTGTCCCTATTCCATTCTTTCGCCTGTCTACCGCAAGCTTAACTAATTCGATATCTTGTTCCACTCCTACCCTTCCTAAACGAAACAGGTCAGGTCAATCAGGAATATCTCTCTCCAACCTAATCTGCGCCAAAATAACTCCACTACTTTCCCATTCCGGATGATGGTTTCTTTGCCCATAATCTGGGCTTTCACAACCAACATCTTCGCGATCTCCCCTTCTGTCTATATTCGATTTAAGATCAAGTTTAAAATCATTATATTTTTGATTTTCCATTTTGATATTTTAACATTTCTTTTCAGCCTATAATAGTTAAGACACAACACTCTCAAGCTCTCACACCAATGAATTTCCCAATAAACTTCCCCGGACTTACGTCCTTGAGGGATTTGAGTAGGGAATATTAAAAGTTTTTCTTCTCCCCATCGCACGCATCAAATTGGCTAGGGGAGTGGCCAATAAATCTTCTCAATCTAAGTAAAAAAGTTGAAAAATCCAGATGCTATAATCTAAAGACTTTAAACACTTTACCCCTATGCCTCACGCCGAAACTTTAAATTACTTTGAATATCATATTGTTTCAGGTAGCCTGCCAATACCAAATAACCAACTCTTTGCTTGGCAAACCGCTGCATCAGAATTTGGGGACGATGTTAACCTTTTGATTCACAAGCCTGACGAAGATGGTCTTGTTCATCCTCTACCAACCACCTATGAATGTTTTAATTGTCAGTCACCCCGTGCTTTACAACTTGAGAAAGATACCGTATTGGTTCAACCTCTCTTCACCAACAATCTAAGTCCAAACACCCTGTCAGCTTATTTTAAACGAGTTACTGAAATAATTAACCAAACTGTGTCACAACCTGTAGTCGACTACTAAATCTGGTTTTAAACTTTGCCTACTCCACCCTTCCCTCAGTGTCCTTCAAGCTCGCAATCAATCTCTCCACTAGGCTCTCTTCTCCACCAACCATTTCCTTTAGCCTACTCAAGTAATGTTCTAAACTGGCTTCATCCAAACCCAATTCACCGAATCTTTTCGCGATCCTTGCCTTGCGTTTACCTTCACTTTCAACAAACCCCGTCTCATCAAGTTTCGGCCAATTGATCATTTTATCAAGGTGCTGGCCAAACCAACCTTCAAACACCTCTCTTTCTGTCTGGTTAGCACTTTCCAGTTTACCTACCAACTCCATTCTGGTTTGACGAGCTAATTCCACATTTCCAACCAAATACCTGTCAGGAGTAATCAACAAGCTACTAAATATCTCCCATTCTCTCGGCCCGGATTCAAATATATCGCTAATTTTCCAAATTGTATTGTTAATTCTTAATCCGGGATTAAACTCTTCAATTTTCCACAAGTTATCTCCGGTTATTTTTCCACTTTCATTCCTAAACATCTCAATGTCAAAGTCCGATTTCTCTCCAGCCAACCACACGCTACTTCCCTCCGGTACTAAGACATAATTCTCAGGTTCATCCCCAAAATGTCTTATCATCCTCTCTGCTTCCAACCGAAAATTAGCCCTGTGCCCTCTTGTCTTATCATCAAGTAGTGGATGTTCCCAAAGCATATTAGCCAAATTGCCTAGCCACTCGGTATTTTTAGGTTTTTCAGGTGTGTTTCCCACTCCTTCTTCCATAATCAGACCTACAAATAAGCTATATTTCTTCAAATTGTATCACCTCATCTTTGCCTGAAATCAAAATAGCATATTCTTTCTTTGATATTTCATTCTTTTTATGTACAATCACCCACATGTCTTTTCTAGAGAACCCAACCAACTTGAAGCCAGTCCACCAAGCCTTTGAATTAGCTGATTTTAATCTTCGACTTCAATTATTAAATAAGGCTATTGGCCTACCCAGATATCCTGCTGATTCACAATTAATAAGTCAAATAGAAGCCATTACTCGCTCATGTCTTGAAGGTTTCACTTTAGCCCAAAGAAGCGAAGCCTGGAGCCTTGATCAAATCAGGGATCTAGTTGAAATCACTCCAGTAACCTCCGTTATTTATAATTTTATTGATAGTTTTTTGGAAAATGATTTAGGGGTTGATATTCCGGAGGATTGTGATTATGACTCCAATAGCTTAATGCTCTATTTGATTTCCTTAACCTCCATTGCCACACTTTCCAGTATGTCAGAAGTCAATTACTTAAATTTAACCAAGTCCTCACAAATTGAAGTGTCGGAAAAATTTGCCGAAATAATGAGTCGCTGGGAGAGACGTCCTGATGGAGAAACCATTTGGAATATACTCAGAAGAATAAGGCGTAACACTCCCCACGCTTTGGCTGCCAATCCCAATGTTTCCGACGAAGAACTTATCCGTACCGGTCACTTCCTATCGGTTACTTATACTCTTTTAGAAGACGTGTTCTCTTCTGGCTCTAATTCTTCCAACCTTCTTTTCCCTGAATCGGACTAAGCCATTAGTTATTCCAAACTTGATCAAATAACCACTTTCCCCCCAAACAGGCTAGGGGAGTAGAAGTCATTTATCTTTAACCTAAATTATCTCTATATTGACTCAGCAAAAACAAATCATCATCCGGCTTCACTACACGGAAATCCTCTACTTCCCTCTGTTTTGCTACAAATTCCATCAAATTTAAAACCACATCTTTATCTGCAACTCCAAAATAATCAGAATCTCTTACATATTTAATCGTTTTATTTTTTCGATCAATATGAATAATTCCGCCACCCCCAGAATCAGGTGTTGTCTCCTTAGGAAGGGGACTTTGATTCATTAATCCCAGAGCATCTACCAACTGTCTCAATCCATCATGACCTTCCTCTTCATGGCTTTCTGTAAAGAATATATGATGAAACTTTGATTTCGCATCTTGATAAACTATAAAAGTTACTACTGAAGGATTGTATACACCAAAAGCATCAATCGAAGTAAGTTCTCGATGTAAGCGATACGTTTTCCCATCCTTCTCAATATCCACAGGCTGAAATTCAGGTTCAAGTGTTTCAACAAAATCATTCAAAGTAATTTCACCCATGATCGTCCTTATAATATTTTCTATTTTTGACATATCAAAATGTATTTTTTCAACTTACGCTTACAATTCAATATTTTAACCCTCGGAACCGAATTTTTACATTAACTTTCAAATCCCACAATTAGTAGAAATATTCAGTCATTATGACTATTTGAATTGTTACTGCAGCAAAAATTCAGAATTCAGCCGCATCTCTTCTTCCTCTTTATACCTATTCATAATGTGAATTTGCTTTGGACTTAATTCCAATTGCGGCCACAGTTCTCTTGCACTGGCTAAATACATTCCTTCCAGCCTAACACCTTCTCTTTCTGCTTCCTCTCTACCCTCTCTACCCCTTTGTCTCACCATGTAACTTACGCAACCAGCAGCATAAATCAACTCTCCAACCACCCGTACCCGTCTAGTCACACATTCCAAACAGTTGTGTGCTTTTCCGCCACACGCTTCGCAATGATTATAGTTAAAATCAATATTTTTAGGAATTTCAATAAACATACCTTCAATCACTACCACTGTCCGGGTTTGTCTGCCGTCCCCCAAAACCTCTACATTGTCTCTATTTATATATTTGGAAATCCATCTACCTAATTCTGCTACTTCATCGCTCGGTTTTCTGTCACAGAGCGTATCAAAAATTGAAGCTAAAACAAAAAGTCTTTCCTCAGTCCTAGCAGTATTCTCTAAATTAGCCCTAGCTTCCAAAATCATTGGCTCAATCTCGTGATATCCATACGCAAATCTTGAAACAAGTTCATTCAGACTTTCCATGTTAGCATTCTAACATCAATCTTTTTGCTTGTCGCCTGAATCAAGTTCAACCTGAATATCTGTAAAAATGTCGGAATTTCTCTAGACGAGTATATAATCTGGCCCATGTCTTCTGTCGAAATCATCAAAGCTGATTCCAAAGTTTATCGTTTCGTCGCTACAAATGAAATTGGCGAAAAAATTGGTTACGCTTATGTAACACTTTCCCATAAGGATTTTGCCAACATCGCTTACCTTGAGTCTTATATTCCCAGTACTGGTTCCGTTCTCATGCAATCCATTATCGATTGGGCTTACGAAAAACATCTTCACACTTTAACCGGCACAATCAATTCACTCACACCCAAAAGAATCGAATGTTTGTGTCAAAAGTATGGATTCACAATTTATTCACACGGCAAAATAGAAAAAAACTTAGTCTACGCCAGTAGGGGAGTTTAAAAATTCGCCTCCAATTGTCTCAAAAAGCCAACACGGGTTTGTTTTTCCTCCGAATTTAAACCAATTTCCATTATTTTCTAAATCCCTTATTTACACTTCTTCCCGAACCAATCACATACATCTTATACCTTAATGGGTTCTTCCGGGCATACTCTTGATGATAATCCTCAGCCGGCCAAAACTCGCTTGCTTCAACAACCTCTGTGACTATCGGTTTACTAAACTTGCCAGATTCATCCAATTCCTTAATATACCCTTCGGCAGCCAACCTCTGTTTCTCATTCAAATAATAAATCGTCGTTTTGTACTGATCGCCCCTGTCTGCAAACTGCCCCCCATCATCCGTCGGATCAATATTTATAAAAAATCTCTCCAGCAATTCCCCATAGCCTACCTTAGACGTATCAAATTCCACTCTGACCACTTCCCTATGGCCACTGTTACCAGCACACACCTCCTCATACGTCGGGTTCTCACTTTCTCCCCCCATATACCCGCTCGTGACTCTCACCACTCCAGGCATTTCCACAAACACCGACTCCATACACCAAAAACACCCTCCCGCAAACACTGCTACTTCTTTTTTCAAATTCTCACTCATAAAACCCTCTTAACAAATTTGCTGTTTGCCTTTCGGCCCTCTCAATCGCTTGTTCTCTTTCAAATTCAAAATTGCTTTCTTGACCACAACCATTCAGCTCAATTCCCAAAGTATTTTGGTACCAAGGCCAGTCAATTTCACCAAGAGGCTCAACTCGAACACTTCCGTTATTAGCTTTGTTGTTTGCTTCAATCATCAGATTCACAAAAGCAGCTCTGTCATCGTACAAATTAGCCTGATATATACCATTAAAATAATCCGGATATAACAATCCAGCCCAAACCCCTCCTTCTAAAATTCGCGTTCTTGCCTGGACTCTATTTTTTGAATCTCTCACCCAACTCTCAGATACCAAAAAAGTCACCCATCTCATGCCTTCAATGTGACACTCCTCCATTGTCCTAAAATCATAAACAAACCCCTCAACATCCTTTTCCGTTTTCACCTCTATAGCACCAGCTTCAATCCACCAACTAGTTAATTGCATTACTCTTCGAATATCTTCAAGACAAGTATTTGCTCCAATTTGCCTACACTCCTCAACTAACAATATAGCCTTAGGTTTAAGTTCTTTATTCCTACGTCTATTAGTTTCCATTGGCAATTTCTAAACTTTTAACTTAAATAAATCTACCACCAATTGCCTAACCTTTTCACTTGTTAATAATTTTCACACGGATTTATTTTGTAAGTTTTACCATTTTATTACTACAGTAATTTCTTACTGCGATATAATGTGACTATGGAAACAACCGAAACTTCTCCTGTTATTGAGAAAGATTCAAATTTCTCTGCTCTATCTGAACTTCTAAAAACAACCACCACTTTAAACTTCCTACAAAAAGGCAACACTAGAGCTGTGAACGGAGAAGAGGTTGAACGTAAAAGTGATATTACTGCACATGCCAACAGAGCTTTACTTCTCCTCATCAAAGCCACTCTGCCTTTAGATTCAAACACTCAAAAATATACAGACACGCATCAAGAACTAGATTCCTTTTTAAGTGATTTAAAAGATGATCCTAACTGTGTTAACCTTAAAACACTTTCAGAATTTTATGTAAAACACTTAAACTTATCTGATAACCACATTCCTTTTAAAATTCCTCGAACTGACGAGGAATTTGGAAGTCAAAACTTAAACAATTACCAGATAATTTATCAAGCGGCTCTTAATTTACAACGTCACTACAATCAAACTGAATCAATTGCCGGCAGGAAGGGCACGCAAAAAATTATGGTAGAAGAACATGATGATGGCGACAATCAATCCGTGTTTATAAATGTCAATCTTTTTGGGCCTAAACATCATTATCGAATGAAAATGAACATGTCCCCTGAGGAAGTTGAAAAAGTCGAAGCCCTTGTCTTTTCTAGAGTAGTGTGACTGTAAGGTTGCTAAATTTTTTTACAATTAAACTTCAGCTTTGCTTATGCCCACTCACCCGTTTTCATCCCCAATCAGCCTCATCTATTTCTTAATTTTTGGACTCTTTACTCTCGAATTTCTGGCTTACCGCGGATTTCTCACCAATTACCTCGCTCCTCCATGGTTGCTTCTTTTCCTGGCATTGTTGCTTTTGTTGTCTGCGCGTCTCTTTCGCCAAACCTTTCCCAAAAAACTCATCAAATTCAACCGCCTCTCTCTTGTTATCATTTCCCTCTTAGCCATTATTCTTTTTGCAGTAGAAACCTACTCTTTCCCCAACTACATTTACTCCACCCTCCACGTCAATCATTTTGCCCTAATTCCTTTTATCCTCTTCACCTTTTTCTCCCATCTCATCTTTTCCCCTCTCAAACACCTCAAGACCTTCTGGCCAACCTATATCTTGCTAGGCTTTCTTTTAGTCTGCTGGTACCTGTTTAACTTTCATTTCGAACTCTTTCTCAAGTTAAGTTTCAACCGTGACGGCACCTACGATGACAATTTCATGGAATGGCTTCAAGTTATAGTACTTCTAATCGGTGCGGGAACGAGTAGCCTTCTTTCTTTTCGCCACCGCCACCACAAAAAACTTGCATTTGTCTATTTTCTCGGAACTTTTGTCTTTCTCTTTCTTGTCGGCGAAGAAATTTCTTGGGGGGAAAGGTTGATCGACTTGCCTTTCAGCGTTTCCTCACAAAACCTACAACAAGAAACCAACCTTCACAACCTTGATGGCTTCAACCAAATTACCGGCTTTCTTTATATCTTTGCATTTATTTACGCTCTAGCGTCTTGGCTAGTAAATAAGTATGCCACTTTGACACACTCTATAAAAACCAAGCACTTGCCCTGGTGGCAACTTTTCACCTTTCGCGGCCAAGAGATACTCTACTTTATTCCCACCCTTATTTTTAATCCATATGCAGATCGTTCCCTCACGCATCGTGTTTTACCTCAGCTTAATCTTTACGACAGTTGGGGTTTGCTCCCAGATTTCTACAAAGCCCTGGCGTTCCTCACCCAGTGGCGCGAAACTTTCGAAGTCGTTTTCTACTTGGGTCTGACTCTTCACCTGATTCAATTACTCAAACCAAAACCGTCCAAATCCTAAATCTTCTATCTCATCTGTATCAATCGAAACAACAAACTAGATAAAAGATTCCACCCGAAAATTGAAACCAACAATATCGTTAAGATCCACAACCACCCATTACTAGTAGATTTTTGCTTACTTGCAGAGTCGTTTTTTGTTGCCTCATTTTTAATTGTTTTGTTTGCTTTTTGATTGTTAGTTGACCTCAATACCAACCTGGAGCAGAAAACAAAATAAACATAAATAACATCACCAATTCAATTTCCCATTTGGCTGCATTACCAGAATCAGACCCAAAAACACCCATTACTGTTGCCAACAATCCTGACAAGCCAATCCACACCCAGGCTGCCAATCGAGTAATACCAGTACCTACTTTCTTCAAGTCTTTATTTGCCATTTTGCCTCACATCAACTTATTGTGAATTTACTTTAACTCAATTAGTTACCGTCTTCCATAATCCTTAAACATGAACTATTTTCAATTCACACCAAAAAAACCTAAACTACTGCATTGCCAAAGCCCGTTTACTACACACCGGCCACGAATTAATTCCACCAGCAGCTATTTTCCATGCCGTGGTTTTAATCGCCTCCTCACCGTTAAACCTCAAATCAGGATTAGGATCCTCGCCCATGGCTTTGCGAGTCGATTGCCAAGTAGAACTCAAATACTGATACATGCCTCCATATTTAGGAGTTGCCGAAGCCGCATTAAACCCAGATTCACATCTGGCAATTTCCCTCAAAATCAAGGGGTCAACTCCAAATTGAGCCCCAAACTGGCTAAACCAAGCCTCCAATTGTTCGGGTGCAGGCTGAACCACTTGAGGCACTTTGTGCGTGTTTACCACAATCTTTTTGGCAGGCTTCTCTTCGACCACTACCTCAGCCTTTTCCACTTCTAAGGGATGCTGATCTTGTAAATCAAGATAGCCTTCGACATTAAATTCAGATTTCACACTAGTCGTGGCAATCGCCGACTCCAACATAGGTAGAGTGGGGGAGTACCACCAGTTAAACATCATAGCAAAAGTCAATTTGCTTAACCTAAGTTTGATTGTTCTGTCCAACATATTTGTCTTCATATCTCACCATCAGAATTGAAGACGGCCTAATTATACATGTTATAGGCCTATATGCAAGCTTTTAGTTCACATTTTGTACCCATTTGCATATTTCTATGATCAGCCTTTTTACCCAACCTATACGCCCAATTTTAATTTTGCTTGCTTCTTTCTAACCAAACTGCTAACATTCTCCCGTTTGTAACCTATGCTAAACCCCTTACTTCAGGCTCTCCCCTCACTCATTCTTTTCACTCAATCCGCCCCCATTCCCTCCGCGGCTTGTTCTGTCAACGACTCACCTCAAGTATGTAGTTCCAACGAAGCCGTTTCTCGTTGTAGCTCAGATAACGCTCACTACCTCCAAACTCAGTCAATCGCTCAATCTCCTCTTCCAGTTTATCGCCTGGCCTCAGCTTCTCTAGATTTCATAGAACCAGATCCAAGTCCTAGCCCTTTATCAGAATCCAAACCAGAAACCCCTCCATCCCCGACACCAACCCCGACACCTACTCCAACCCCCACACCAGATCCCATTACCGAACCCACCCCAGAACCTGCCTCGGCAGCACCCAGCCGCTTAAATCCCCAGTTACTTTTTCAACTTGTTAACGATCATCGTCAAACCAAGAACTTACCTCCATTTCAAGAGTCACCGGAGCTTTGTCAGATTGCCAATAATCGCGCCCCCGAGCTAGACAATGAAATATACGGCGACAGTTATATTCACGCTGGCTTTAACGCTCTTGATCTAGATTTCCGAGTTACTGAAAACATGATTTCCCAAGAATCCGAAGCCGCTGCCCTCAACTGGTGGCTCAATTCTTCCATTCACCGAAAGGCAATTCTCTCCGGTGCTTCTCACGCCTGCGTTTCCTGTGGTGGTCGCTCTTGTGCCATGCTTTTTTCTTCGTTTGAGCCCAAATAAACTCCCTCTCTTTTGTCTTTTTGCCACCAGTGTTACTATATTGCCACTTTGTCCAACAATCTTTCCCAAAAAACCCTAAATATCCAAGGCACCGAGGTGACTGCCACCCTAAAACGCAGTCGGCGTGCCAAACACATTCGTCTCACCTTAAACTCTACGGGTCTCATCATCACTAGGCCTTGGTATGTACCAGAAGCCGCTGCCCTAGCTTTTGCCAAACATCACGAATCTTGGATACTTCAAAAATTACCTCAACTTGAGGTCCCCAAAGCCTCCCTTTCACCCCATCAAATAACCACTCTTCGTCTTCAGGCCAGAGATTTGGTTAGATCAAGGCTTGAACACTTTAATAAGTATTACCACTTTTCCTTTCACCGCATCACCATTAGGGACCAAAAATCCCGCTGGGGTAGTTGTTCTGCCAATAAAACTCTTAGTTTTAATTTCCGAATCGCCCTTTTGCCTTCAGATTTGGCCGACTATCTTGTAGTCCACGAATTGTGCCACCTCAAGGAGATGAACCACTCCGCTTCATTTTGGGCCTTAGTTGCCCAAACTATTCCCAACTATCGCCAGTTACGCCGTCGGCTTCGCTCTCAACCCCTCTAGGGTTATAATGTGCCCATGCTAGTCGTCCTGCTGAGTCTTATCCTCTTGCTCTCTGGTTGCCAACCCTCTCTCTTTTCAGAACAACCAAGCTTAATTCCTCCCCAAACTCCTCCCAATAAGCTTGATTTCCTCAGTCAAGTCAGCCTTGGCCAAGACACCTACCGTTATCGCCTCTATCACTTAAAAGACCCCTCGAAATTAATTTTAGTAACCAACCACACCCAAAAAGCCGCCAGCCAAGACGTGAGCCTTGAGCACTCCTGTTCGTTTCTAATCAACGGCAATTTTTATGACACCAGCCACCAACCCCTTGGCTGGATCTTCAGCCAAGGGAAGGAAGTCTCCCCAGCTATAGACAGCCAGCTTTTTAATGGCTTTTTCTATCTGGATCAACAATCAAAACCTCAAATTACCGCCAATAAACCCGTTAAACCTCAGCTTGGCCTCCAATCAGGTCCCCGATTAATCTCCAATTCCCAGACCCATTCACTAAGTCTCAATAACGACGAGCCTCGTCGGCGGACCATCGTAACTCTAACCGGTCAAGAGTTGTATTTCCTGGTTATCACTAACAACAAATCGTTCTTTACCGGGCCACTATTAACCAAGTTGCCCCAAATTGTTGAAGCCATAGGCAATCAAGAAAACTTAAGCTTCAAAGAAGCTCTCAATCTCGATGGTGGTACCGCCTCAACTTATCTTGACTCTGAACTTCACCTGCCTGAAGCCAACCCAATTGGTAGTTTTTTCTGCGAAACCCATGGATCTTAAACCAGTCTTTGCCGTAAGTGAATTTAATCAAATCATCAACCGCCACCTCGATCTACTCGGTCCAGTTACCGTTGAAGGTGAGATTTCTGAATTAAATATCAGTCAAAACAAATGGCTTTTTGCCACCATCAAGGACTCCCACGCTTCTCTTCAAGTTTTTGGTGTGGTTTATCAATTAGGCAATCTTTCTTCTCTCGGGGTCGGTATGCAAGTTCGCATTATAGGCAACCCCAGACTTCATCAAAAAAGTTCCCGTTTCAGTCTTTTTGCTCAACAAATCACCCCTTCCGGTCACGGCGCCATCGCTCTAGCCTACGAGCGCCTCAAGCTTCAGCTAGAAGAGGAGGGTCTTTTTGATCCGTCAGCCAAACGCTCCCTGCCTCGATTTCCCCAAAAAGTCGGCCTTATCACCGCCAGAGGCTCTCAGGCTTACCAAGACTTTATCAAAATCACCAACGAACGCATCGGTGGCGTCCAGATTTTTCACTATCCCGCTCAAGTCCAAGGCGAAGCCGCTATCAAATCCTTGCGTCTTGCTCTCGATTATTTTAATAATTATTCCCCCGTGGATGCCATTGTCATTACCCGCGGTGGCGGTTCCCTCGAAGACCTTATTGCCTTTAACGATGAAACCCTCACTCGAGCAGTTGCCGCCAGTAAGATTCCTGTTTTGGCCGCTATCGGCCACGAGGGCAATCTCTGTTTGGTCGAAATGGCCGCTGATTTACGCGCCTCAACTCCCAGTAACGCTGCCCAACTTCTCTTCGTTGACCGTAAGGAAGCTATCAATGATATCAACTCCAAACTCGCTCTAATTGCCGCTCAAACCAGAAATCTTTGCCGTCTCCACCAGCTTAAACACCAACACCTAATCAAACGTCTGGTTCAACTTGTTCAGTCCCAAGTTCAAACTGTCAAAGATTTACTCAAACGTTTTTACCTCTCCCCCAAAAACACTCTTATTCGTTTAAAGCATTATCAGTCAAGACTCCTTCTTCTCAATCATGCCCTAACTAACACCCAAAGAACCCGTCTTCGGTTTTCAAAAGCTCGCCTTCAAGAGCTAGACCGTCTCATCCAGGCCCTCGATTTCCAAAAAACTCTTAACCGGGGTTTCTCCTTAACTCTCCAAAGCTCCAAACCAGTTAGCCGAATTCAAGACGTTGCACCGGATCAACCTCTTGAAACTATACTCAGTAACGGCCAAATCAGTTCCATTATCAATCAAATTAAACCAAAATGAAGTCAATCAAAGACTTAAGCCTCGACGAAGCTTTTAAACAACTTGAAGACCTCGTCTCCAGATTCGAATCTGGATCAGTCAGTCTCGAGGAAAGTTTGCAGCAATTCAAGCATGGAGTCAAACTTTCACAATACATAAAACAACGATTAGACCAGCTTGAAAATCAAATTGAAGAAGTGGTTGCCCGCGATCTTCAAGACCAAGACCTAGATTCCCATACACCATCCGATTAATGCTTTAAAATGCTACAATCAACTCATGGCTTCCCCCACGCCTGTCGCCGACTTATCTCAATATTATCTCCAACTTCAAGCCCTCACTCCGGTCGATCCCGCCTCCGTCCCTCCGCCCCCAAAAACAGATGTTTCCCTGGGTGACCTGACTCTCCCCACCGCCCTGATTCCGGTTATTTTTTTTGTTGTTATCTTTTTCTTAACTCTAATCGGTGTCATCTTTTCCTCCTTCAAAACTAACGATTACATGGGTAAATCTGTCAAGCTTGCTTTAGTTCTGGCTGTCATTCCTTTAGGTATTTCTCTTGTTCACTACCAGACCTCACTTCAATCCCAGGCTGGACCGGACAATCTCCCCGTCCACCTCATTCTCACCCCACCGGATCAAAATTCCTTAAAAGTCACCTGGCAAACCAATTCCCCCTCCCTCGGAGCTCTGAGAGTTAGCCCTGACCCTTCTTTTTCAACCGGTACTCTCAATTTTAACCAAGACTCCAAAATCCTCTCCACCGTCCATTCGTACGAAATAACTTCTCTCAAACCTGCCACCACCTACTATCTACAAATCTTTTCTCAAGGCAAGTGGTATCAAAACGTAAACGGCCCGATTCCCTTTACGACACTGCCTTAATCAATTTCACACTTATCTCCCTTTTCCTTGGTCCGCTAAACTCAATTAATACGATTTCTTGCCATTGCCCCAACACCAGTTCTCCCTTGGTTACATGAACACTCACTTCCGGTCCAATCAAGGTTGCCATAATGTGATCCCCCACGTGAGTCGGGTCGTGAGGATGCCTGTAATTAAGTTTTGGCACCATCACCTCAAATGCCTCCAGCATATCCAAATCCGTACCTGGATCCAGATCTGCTGTGGTCAAAGCAGCTGTTGTGTGCTGAACTGCCAAACTAACCACTCCTTCAGTTAACTTCCTCTCCAAAACAAAATCTCTAACTCGTTGGGTAATCTCCACTACTTGTCTTGGTTTAGTGGTTTCGATTGTCAGCTTCATATCTTGAGACTATCAATTAATAGTATTCTTGCCAAGCAAATAGATTTTGTACTTTCATTTTGCTAGTCTTAATTTATGCCTACTTCCCCAGAGCCTCACCACGTCTATCAAACCCCCCAAGAAGCCGAAGAAGTTTTACACCAACACTCGCTCATAGAACTGTATTATCGATTTGAACACCGCCTGCTTAAATTTGCCTCTCTTTTGCTTCTTTTGCATGGGTTTCTTTCCATCTATAACGAACTGATATTGATGTTTTTTGTTTTTCCCCATCTACCAGATTTGTTTCGCGATCTTGGTTTTCCCCAATCTTTATATCAGCAAATCTTTCGCCGCAGTCTCCTTATCTCCAGCGCCGCTTTCTTTGAAACCATTTATGGCCTAATTCTTCTCAAGCGTCATTCAAACTTGGCCCACCACTTTCACATCATTTCAGCTTTTTCCCTTCTAATTCTCAGTTTCCTTCTCGCTCAGCTTGGCGGCACCCTGCCACCCGAGAGTTTAAGCTATCTTGACACCGCACCCACTTTGTATAATCTTTTTCCGTTTCTCAAAAATCTTCCTTTTGAACTATTTGCCTCTCCTTTGTCTCCTTGAAAAATAGCTCTACCTGAGAGAAAATACCTTCTTCTGCCGATAAATCTAAATTAGATTAGTCATATCCACCAATTATTTAGGCTTTTTATGAAATTTAAATTCACCGTTACCAGAGATCAAATTGATCAAGCTTACAAGCGCGCCCTGGCTTCCGCCGCCAAAACCGCTCAAATCAAAGGCTTTCGCAAAGGCAAAGCTCCTGCTAATTTGGTGGAAAAACATGTCGGCCAAAGTAAGCTCCAAGAAAATGCTATAGAACTAGTTTTGCCTGAGATTTACTCTCAAGAAATCAAGGCCAAAAAATTAAAACCGATTACATATCCTCAAATCAAGCCTGTTTCTGTTGAAGCCAATTCTGATTGGGTTTTTGAAGCCGAGGTAATTGAGGCCCCTGAAATCAAACTTGGAGATTATCAAAAAGCCTTAAAAGGTGCTGCTGCCAAAACCAAAATTTGGACACCCGATCAAGGACCGGAACCTAAAAAAGACGAACAAAATGAAGATCAGGATGCTCAACTCAAACTTATATTCGACACTTTACTAGAAACTTCAGAGCTTGAAGTTCCTGAACTGCTGGTAAAACGTGAAGTTGATCGTATGCTCAGTAAACTCCTCCAACAAGTTAACACCCTTGGCTTAGATATCGATGCTTATCTTCAATCTATCAATCAGACCAAGGATCAACTCACCGACCAGTATCGCCAAACTGCTATTACTAGCCTTAAACTTGAATTTATCCTCCAAGCCTTAGCTAAAGATTTAAAAATCGAAATTTCATCTGATCAGGTCAAAGAATTTGTCAATCAAATACCCGACGAGAAGCTCAAACAGCAAGTCGCCGACAATCCCCAGGAACTGGCCAATATTCAATTGGTCCTAACTAAACAAGAAACTATTAACCGTCTCAAACAATTTCTTTCTTAATTTTGTTTGACAGCCACCCATTTGCCCCCTAAAATACCACTAAACCACCTGTCCGTGGGCTCTTTTCGTAAATCAAAATGAACAATACCAAAAATCCTACCAACCAATCCAAGCCAACCAATCGCCGGGTTAATTCTCACGCCAATTTTATTGAGGCTCTCAAATCCGCCGGTGGAGACATTGCCCGCGATACTGCCCGTGGTTTTAGTCAAGATCTAATTGCCGGCAGTATCAAACAAACCGCCGATACTCTATTTAATTCCTATTCAAATCCATCAAACGACAATTCTCAAGAGCAACAGGAGTCCATCGACTTTTCCGAATACATCAACCAACAAGAAAGCGCCAGAGCCCACCAACGAGTCCAACAGGAATACGAACAAAGAGAAACCGTCATTTTTTCCCGTCGTCAACAAGAGGTTGAAAAGCAGATTGAAGCTGTCCGTCTCGAACTTAAAAAACTCGCTCAAGAAATCGTCAACCTGGATCAATCCACCCAAGCTGTTATTTCCCAAGAGGTGATTGCCCCAGGCACCTATCACCTTAACTTTTTTGAAAAGTTAGCCCAATTCTTGCGCACCATGAGAAAACGTGTAGCCGAATCTCGCAACTGGGCTGCTATGCAAAACCAGCGAAGCCAGCACCAGTCTTATTACTGGCACATGGCCGGTAAAAAGGCTGGCGGCACTAAGTTTTCACTTTCTCACGAACGCACCGTGGCCACCCAGACCGGTTAATCCACTAGGGTAGGGGAGTGGTCATTTTCATTTCAACTAATTAACACTTGACCATTATTTTTTTCCTGCCTATAATGTTCCCCTAATGACACACTCACTTCACTTTTTTATTCTCAATCTTATTAACGTCCTTAACGGGGCGTCAGAAAGCGGTGGGAGCCATTAGCCAAAAAATTTTTTAATTCACCCTCCCACCGGAGGGTTTTTTTATGACTAAAAAGTTGGAATCAGAT
>CAYNMS010000011.1:35719-42073 GCA_964398525.1 uncultured Pseudomonadales bacterium
ATCAGATTATTTATTATTTGACCCAAATTCTGTAGAAAACTATTTTGGATATCTAGAATATTGCAGTATTCAACGTATAAAAAAAATGAGTTCGGTGTTGGAAAGATGTAGCGAATATATTCCACAAAAAAGTGTGGTATGTACTTGCGGCAGTGATGGCAGATACGAAAGATCCGCCCCGGGAAAAACAAATCTGTACATCATTACAGAAAATGAGGAGTCTTTCGATGGAGACTCAGTCGAGACAATCCTTGAATCCATTATTGATTCTGACTTAGCTTTAGAATCAGCGGTTGAAATAAAAACTTTAAGTGGTGATACAGAAAGTCTTTTTTCACACAATCAAAGAGCTTGGCCAGACATAATACTCGATGCTGCACCTGTCTTAGGAAACAAGCAAATCCTTTCACAGGCAAGACAAATTACTGCAAAATATTTAGTTAGCCCTATGTCTTATTCGTTAATAAGATCATTAAATCATAGAAGAAAAAGCTTTCGCAAAGCATCAAACACTGGAAAATATTCTGGGCAAGGACTATTCAATCTTGATGATGGAGTGGTGAATTTTTGTCGTGACGAAGAAAATCATTTATTTGGTATCAAATCATCTGGATTGAGGTTAATTCAAACCAGCATATTACTTACATTTATTCAATTAGCAAGATACCAACAAGACCCTTCATATATCATTTCACTTCCCTCAAGTACTAGAGAAAAATTAAACTTTGTTGAGAAATTCTTTAATCTTGATCCTGACATAACTTCTCAAACCAGTACCGCATACGGATATTTCATTTGGTTACACAATTTTCACCAACAAACTTTTAATCATTTTTTTGAAGATTTGTCATGGTATGAACAAGAAATTAAAACTCCAATAGAACCACAACATTTTTCTAAAGGACAAGTAGGTCCCTTGGAATTCGAAATTAATCCCCAGGAATTTAAAACACATTTAAAGATACTGTTAGATTATGACGCGTATCTAAGTCAAATAAGACATCATTATTTTGGATAAATAAAAATTCACTTATAAACTTGGATTAAATTTCACGAACTCAAACTACATTCGTCAATCATCAACATATTCTGAGTGGAACTGAGAGGACTCGAACCTCTGACCTCTTCGATGTCAACGAAGCGCTCTAACCAACTGAGCTACAGTTCCTTTTTCTCAAGCCGACAGTTATTTTAACACACCCCAGACCCTTTAATTCTCTCCTTTCTTGCATTCCTTATCCAAACCTTGTTTACTAATAATATGTCTCAATCATCTCTGCCCCCCTCAGAACCAGCCACTCCCACTCAAGTCGAATTAAAACCCGAGCCCGCTCCCATCGCCCACAACGTCCCCGCCCCTGCTCCACCTTCACCCGCCACCAAAGCCGATATCTATGCCTCACCCTATCACTCCATTTTTCTCAAAAACTTCACTGCCGGCTTTGCTCGCGCACTGGGTTCAATCGTTCTCTACCTCATCTTCCTTCTAATCCTGTCCTATCTGGTCAGCGTTTACCTGCTCCCTCATGTCAAACCTTATCTCGACTCCTTCCTCAAGCTCTCTGAAGTTGCCGCCAACCCCTCAATTATGAAACTTCCTGGCAACTTGAACCCGCCACAATAAACTGGTATATTACTGAATCACTTGATGTCGATCCGGCCTCACCAACCGGGGAGTCAAGCCCAAACCAGGGTAACCGGGGGAATTAAGCCACTCAAGTTGGATGGAACCGTCCGTCAGGACTCCAACACACAGGTGGTTTTTTTGTATTATGAAACTAACATTCACCACTATCCTGCTCCACAAACTTGTCCTTGACTAAGAGGCCAAGCCTGGAGCACTTACCATTAGTCACCCATTTATCAAACACAATTATTTCTATGCCTAACTCAAATCAATCAAAACTAGACCAACTTCGCCATTCCGCTGCCCACCTCCTTGCCGCCGCCGTTCTTGATCTTTATCCCGACGCCAAGCTCGCCATTGGCCCCAGTATTGAAAACGGTTTTTACTATGACATTGATTTTCCCGAGCCTGTTTCCGATACCGACCTCAAGTCCATCGAAAAACGCATGAAAAAAATCGTTAATTCTTGGCAGGAGTTTGTCAAACACCCCGTCACTAAATCAGAAGCTCTAAAAGAATTTGAAAATAATCCTTACAAACGGGAACTAATCGAGGAATTTGCCAGTAGCGATCAAGAGTTGACCATCTATCAATCAGGACAATTTCGCGATCTTTGCCGGGGTGGCCATGTCGACAACCCCAGCCAAGTCCTCAAACACTTCAAGCTCTTATCCTTAGCCGGAGCTTACTGGCGTGGTAACGAGAAAAATCCCATGCTTACTCGCATTTATGGCACTGCCTTCTTCTCCCAAGAAGAACTTGATGCCTATCTTAATCAGCTCGAAGAAGCCAAAAAAAGAGACCATAAAATTCTCGGGCCAGCCTTGGATCTGTTTGTCTTCTCTCTCTTAGTTGGCCCTGGCCTGCCTCTCTGGACCCCCAAAGGCACCCTGCTTCGAAACCTTCTGGATGATTTCGTCTGGCAACTTAGGCAAGAACGAGGCTACCAAAAAGTAGAAATTCCTCACATTACCAAAAAAGAACTCTACCAAACCTCCGGCCATTGGGACAAATTTCAAGACGAGCTTTTCAAAATTATCACCCGTGAAGGCCATGAATTTGCTATGAAACCGATGAACTGCCCCCACCACACTCAAATCTACGCTTCCAGGCCCAGGTCCTATAAAGAACTCCCCATCCGTTACGCTAACACCACCGCTTGTTACCGCGATGAACAAACCGGCGAGCTATCTGGTCTTTCTCGAGTCCGCGCCTTCTCTCAAGACGACGCTCATGTTTTTTGTAGCGAAGACCAAGTCGTAGCTGAAGCTAGCAAAATCTGGGACATTATAGAAGCCTTTTATGCCGGTTGCGGTTTTCCCCAGCTTAAAGTCCGACTTTCTCTTCATGATCCGAAACAAATGGATAAATATTTAGGCTCAGAGGATGTTTGGCTTCAAGCTGAAACTCAACTCAGAGAGTTAATCAACCATCGTGGTGTTGAGTTCTACGAAACCGTCGGCGAAGCTGCTTTCTATGGACCCAAGATTGATTTCATGACCCGTGATTCGCTGGGACGTGAGTGGCAAGTTGCCACCATCCAGGTGGATCGCAACATGCCTGCCCGTTTTCAACTCGACTTTACCAACAATCAAGGCAACAAAGAACCGGTTGTCATGATTCATGCCGCCATTATGGGCTCAATTGAACGTTTCCTCTCTATCCTCATTGAACACTTTGCCGGCGCTTTTCCTCTTTGGATGTCACCCCTGCAAGTTGCCCTCATACCCATCTCGGATGACCAGTTGGAATACGCTTCCGTTGTAGCCCAAGCTCTTGGCCAGGCCAATCTCCGCTACGAGATTTTCTCTGGTGGCAGCATGCAAAAAAGAATCAGACTAGCCGAAAAACTAAAAGTTCCCTATATGCTTATCCTAGGCGATCAGGAAGCCAAGGCCAACACAGTTTCGCTCCGGCGCCGAGGCCAACAAGATCTTGGGTCTACTGATCTAAACTCTCTGATCAAAAACATGGTCCAAAACGTTGATACCAAGAGCCTCGATTAGTCTAAATAATCACCCTTTGTCTTTCCCCAAGTGGGTATGATAAAATCCCTAAGTTCGTTATACACTCAGATAATAACCAGGAGACGCAATTAGTAAAAAGTTTTATCAGATAAATCAGTACATTAAATCCGACCGCCTTCGTGTGGTCGACAAAGATGGGGGACAGCTCGGCGTCATGACCAAACAAGATGCCCTAGCTGCCGCCAAGACTCAAGGCAAAGACCTAGTTATGGTCGCCCCTGCCGCCAAACCACCAGTTGCTAAAATCGTAGATTTTGCTAACTTTAAATACCAGCAGCAAAAGAAACAAAAGTCAGGCGGCAAAACCAAAAGCTCCGAACTCAAGGAAATCAGGCTCACCCCCTTTATCGCCGATAACGATTTCCAAACCCGAATCAGAAAAGGTCGCGAGTTTCTCGAAGAAGGGGATCGGCTTAAAATTAACGTCAAATTCGTTGGCCGTCAAATCACTCGTAAAGAATTTGGTTTTGAACTCATGGACCGAGTCAAAACCCAACTCACCGACATCGGCTTGGTCGACCAGGAACCAAAAATGATCGGTCGCATGCTCACCATGACCGTCAAACCAAATAAAAAACAAAAGTAAAACATATGCCAACCAAACAAAAAACCAGAAAATCCATTGCCAAGCGCTTCAAAATTACCGCTACCGGCAAAGTCATGCATCGCACTCAGGGGATGCGCCATTTAAGACGTAAAAAAAGCAAAAAACAAATTCGCCGCTACCGAATTCCCCATGTTCTTACCGGCAAATTTGCCAAAAAAATCAAACAAATGCTTGCCCGAGCCTAAATTATCAATTTGAGCCTAGTTCGAACTATTTTCGACTAAAGTATTAATCATGAGAGTAAAAACAGGTTACACGCGTCGCCGCCGACACAAAAAAGTCCTCAACCGCACCAAGGGTTTCAGGATGACCAAGGGTCGTTTATACAAAGTCAGTAAAGAAGCCGATTTGCACGCTGGCTCTTATGCCTTCCACGGTAGAAAACTCAAAAAAAGAGATTTTCGCCGACTCTGGATCCAACGCATCAAAGCCGGTTTAGAGGCTATCCCTGAAGCTCCCAAATACTCCCGCTTTATCAACCTTTTAAAAGTTAACCAGATCGAGCTGGATCGCAAAATTCTCTCCGACCTGGTCGTTAATCACCCCGATGCGTTTAAAGCAGTTGTTGCCAAAGTCAATCACTAACTAAATTAATTTAGATGACACCAACTTCCTTTTTCTTTTTCTTTTTTAGCCGCACCTAAAGTGGGGAGTTTTAAAGATCTTGAAAAACTCCCACTTGGGAGTTTTTTTATGCCCCAAACATTCGTTATACTAAAGCTTCATGACCCAACTTAAATTTTACTCTCACCCCGAAAAATCCAGTTTATCCGCGGTAATCAAATCCATCGAAGATTATCAAGGCAGTCCTGCCCTCATTCTCGATCAAACCCTGTTTTTTCCCCAAACCAATGTCCATCCTTCAGATTCAGGTACTGTAATCGGCCCCAAAGGCACCTTCAAAGTCTCCTCGGCTGTTTTTTCCCATAACCAGCTTCTTCATCTTGGTAGACTCTCAGGTGAACTTAACCCTGATGACGAAGTAGATTTAAAGCTCGACTGGACTCGTCGCCACCAAAACTTGAGGCTAAATACCGCCATCCTTCTGCTCGAACACACCCTTGCCCACTTCTTTCCTGAAATCAAGTGGTTGCCTGATAGCTCATCTATCCACTCAGGCTTATATCTCACCTATCAGGGTGTTATCGACGAAACTGCCTTAGACACTCTCCAAAGGCATCTTGATCAACTCATTCAATCAAATGAGCCCATTACTATTCAAACGTCAGACACTCAAGAACTAAGCCGCCTGGGGCTAACACCCCATCAACTCCTTCCCAGCAAACCCCGGCTCGTCCAAATTGGCAATTTTTCGCCAGTTGTTTCCAGTGGGATTTATCTTGATTCCACCGGCCTAGTCGGTAGTGTCATTTTGGATGAAATCACCTATGCCGATTCCACCTCGTCCCTCCATTTTCACCTGGACGCTCACTTACCTGTAGCCTCAAAACTGGCCCCCAAACCCCTGTCTTCTTCCTTAGAAATTCCTGCCAATCTCAAACAAGTCATTCAAGCCATCAACCAGTTGCGTTCTCAATTCAACGCTGATTTATCCATCCAAAAACCTGATGAACTCCAAACCCTTTACCTGGGAAAAAGTGGCCACATTAATCGTTTAACCACTTTAATTCCCCAACTTCCCGTTTCAGATCGCTCAGCCGCTGGCAAACAAATCAACCTTTTAAAACAGCACTTTGAAATCAAACTCAAGTCTTCCAAACCGACTTCAAGTGAGTCCTGGCTCGATGTTACCCGGCCTGGTAAGCCTCCAGCCATAGGCCACCTCCATCCAGTTTCTCTAGCCATCGACGAAATCACCCTCATTTTCGAGCGCATTGGCTTTACTCGAGTTCGCCACCCTGAAGTCGATTGGGACTGGTACGCCTTCGAAGCCCTCAACATGCCTCCCGATCATCCTGCCCGAGATGAATGGGAAACATTCTTTGTCGATGTCCCCAAAACTAAAATGGGCCAAATGGTTCTTTCTCCTCATACCAGCAACGGCCAGGTTCGGGAGATGCAGCGCCTCCAATCTCCACCCATCCGCATGATCAACATTGCCCGAAGTTATCGGCGCCAATCCGATGTCACTC
>CAYNMS010000012.1:0-16047 GCA_964398525.1 uncultured Pseudomonadales bacterium
CTGTGGAGTCGGGAACCGGAGAAGGAGTGGGAGAGGGTGGAGTTTGGGGGGATGGGGGGGTGACGGGGTCAAGACTAGGTGGAGTGGAGGCTGGTTGGGGAGTGGGGGGTTGGGTGGGGTTAGGGTTATTAGAATTATCTGACATGATGACCTCCTGTGAATTAATATATGCTGGTTGGACCAGCGGAGTTTTGTAGTCACTAGCACTGCCAATGCGATTACCTTGGGTGCTACCTGGATTGTACATGGAAAACACCAGTTGAATCAACTCCTGAGTGGTTAGTTGGCGCGCTGCAAGGCCTAATCTACCTAGCTGACGGTAAAGATGGTCACGTTTGGGTTCAAGATTGGTTTTGGCTTTCTCGAGGAGATAGCTTTTATCAAAAGGAAGGGTTTTTTTGGTAGAAAACGAGCTGGTGACTGATTGACTAACACCCAATTCAAGGGTAGAGAAAGGGATAACAATGTAAAAGCGTTTTTCTAAAACGTTTCTTTCAGTAACCAGGGAACGAATAAAGTTTTTGTAGGACTCGATGTGGTTTTTTTTGACAGGGTTTAACTGTTTGACGGATTGTTCTTCAAGAAGTTGGAGATAGCCGCTGACATCCTTGACTTCGGAGCGGATTAAAATTTGGATGGTAAAAGTAAGGGAATTTAAGAGGGCAGCGTAAGCATAGATAGTAGCATCTTGTTCTTCTTCAGAGAGAAGACCAAAATTGATGGCGTTGGTTTCGACAACCAGATTAGCCGAGCCGTTTTTAAGAAGAATTATGTCTTCAAGAATATCTTCAATTTCGAGGTGGTCTTGAGTGGTAGAGCGAATAACTTGAGCGGGCATGATGACAATAGTATAACGATAAAATTTTAGATTGTCAGAAATTAATTATGATAAAGAAGTTTTTGAGTGTAAAAAATTATGAACGATGTTTAAGGGATCAAGTAGAGGCGCGAATTTCAAGAGGAGGAACTACTTTGCCGTGAAGCTTGAGTTGGAGGTGGGGAAAATCTAATTGGTCTTTGTCGACTTCGATGTGGTATTGGCCGTCAGCCAAGGGAGTGGCGGAGAAAAACTGGCCAAGTTTGTTGGATTTGAGGGCGCGGATGGGCATGCCGCTGTCGTCTTTGACTTCGATGATGGCGTTTTCCACGATTCGACCATAATGATCTAAAACCATGCCAACCAGAGTGTTTGGGGTGTCAGGGAGACTAGGAAAAGGTAGATTTTTGTTGTGAGTGGCTTGGGTGATGGACAAAGGTTGTTGGGTGTTAGAGGCGATTTGGTGAGAAGGGGTGGGGAGGGATTGGTCTGAAGCGGTGGTAACAGGTTTTTGAGAGACTGGGGTTGAATTTTGGTTAGGTTGATTAAAATGGACGGGTTGGTTTTGGGGCACAGAAATGGAATTGGCCTTGATACTGTAATCAAGGCCTCGGGAAGGGAGTTTTGAGGCAGGTTTGATTTTTCTGATGCGAATTGAGGGGTGGGTGGGAATGATGAGTTGGGTAGATGCGGTAACACCTTTGGCGGCGGGGACGGTTTGGAAAAGCTGAGTGACGTCATAGAGATATTTGGACTCGTGATCATCAAAAGGATCGGTTTGGGTTTCTCGGGGTAGGGTTTGGAGATATTCGTTTAAGTTTTTTCTGATTTCATGACGCTTAACAGCGGCGTGGTCGGTGGTTTTGGTTTGAGGTGAGTAGTTGAAATAGGCCGGAATAATGGGGGTTTTGCGCCAAATGTATTGGGTGGGGGAATAGACGGCTTTGAAAAAGGCGATAATGACTCGGTCCAGTGGGCGGCCGTCGAAGGGCAGGAATGCCAAGGCGCCACCAAGCATGACAGAGACGAGAATTAAAGGCCATTTAATAAAGTCGGGTAGGTTGGTAGCGTAAAAAAGCATGGCCATACCAACACCCGCACCTAGTTCGAGAAACTGCTTGATAGTCATGTTGCCTATAAGGTGGAACTCATAGGCGGTGACGTTTTGAGGGATAGGGTGTTGCTGCATGTTAGTAACCCACTTTGGGGAAATAATCTTCTGGCAAGGGTTCGCGGCGAATAGTGAATGTGATTGGTTGGTTTAACCGGGACCCTGACTTTGAAGTTATCGAGGAAACGGTAATGGTGTAGTCTTGGTTTTCATTCCATCCACTTAGGGGAACTATGTTAAATGAATTAGGATCGTCTATAAACAGAGAAATTTTAGTTTCGGTTGCAGGACTGACTTGATATTGGATGGAGTTGGAGTCTATGGGTTGGTTAAAAGTCAAAAGAATAGGTTCAATACTCCAATTGGAAACAAAAGTGTTGGTGGGGTTGACTTGGAGTAACTCAAGGGGTAATCCAGAGGTTGGAGGTATGGGTTCTTGTTGCGGTGAAGAGGTGGGGGGAGTGATTGTGGGGTTGGAACCTTTGGATTTGAATAGAAAATAAAAAACAACAACAAGTACTAATATTAAAAGTAAGAGGAGAAAATAGATGCCATTTTTCTTCATAGGTTTATTGTACCAGGCCTTTAATTAAGTGGGGTGATTTTGGCAGAATGGAAACCAAAACTAGTTGCCACCACACGAGCCGCTCCTGAGGGGAAGATTTGGTTACCATTTTCACACAAGGTGGTAGACCCACCCCCGTCTAAAGAAAAACCGTTGGTGACACCCAAAGAATTCATCAAACTATCAGCTTGTCCTGGAGTAGCTGACTTGAGGACGACAACCACAATTTCTGAACCTCTGGTGCCAACAAGGGTGCGGGCTCGGGCAGTGGCAACGTTGTCATAATAATTGACTCCAGATACGGCAAACTTATAGTTTGAAGGAAGAGAATTGGGAAGCTGGTGGTGGGGGTCTATATTAATTTTATTATTTTGATCGACAGTGAGGGTGGTGAAATTGTATTTTTGAAACCCTTCCAGTGGAGCATAATTGGTAAAGTTGCCTAGATAACCAACGTGGCCATCAGGACTGACTGTTGTGGTAAAATAATTGGAATTTACAGCAACCTGGAGTCCTTTAGATTGAGCCCATTGGCAAGTGGTGGTCGACATTTCTCCAGGGTTATTGGGGTTGGTACCAACCAGGTTTGATTCAGAAACATTAGAAGAAGTGATAATCCAACCACTTAGATCTGAAGCGTCAACCAAGCCGCCACTGCCTGCCTCGGTACATAGCGGTTCTGGATTGGTAAAGACTCCATCTTGTCTTAGTTCAACATGGACGTGAGTTTGAATTACACAACTTGAGGGGCCTCCGGGGTGCATACTGGAAGCAATCATGTCACCTGACATACCCTCACCCAGAGCTGCTTCGCCCAAATGTTCGAAAAAGATTTCATAAGCAGTTCCGTCTTGAGAAGTGGCTCTGTAGGTGATGTGATAGCCACACCCAGGTCCAGAACCAGAACCAATCCAATGAAGCCTTTCGCCTTTAATATAGGGCAGATGAACCGGCCCGTTGTTGTTGCCAGAGTAACGAAAGTCGGCTGCCATGCCGTAGTGATAACAACTGGTGTTACCGTTGTCACAGACGTTGCCAAAAATGTTGTTAGTAAAACATGCGGTGTCGGTGACTGGTATTGCCCATGAACATTGACTAAATTGACTCCAATACTCATTGGAACCGTGTTGGCAAGAATGAGTGCCACCCAAGATGCCACATTCAATATTGCCTCCAGGAATAGGACAACTACCAAGGATATCGTGAGAGGTTTGACCGGTGCCAACTGAATCAAGCGAAGGGACAAGGTGTTTTGAACCTTCATTACCAGTAATCAATCCCCCGACAGCAACTAGGCCAAAAATAGTGCCAACAACTAAAATTGGTAACCAAAAGGCCATAAAAAAATTAACTGCTCCTACAAGGAGGTTGATGAAGGTCGAGGCGATCTGGATAATTCTTTTGGCTCTACCAGCAAGTCTGTTTAGGTTGGCAGCTGAGGATAATATTTTTTTAACACTGTCGGCGCCGGACCTGGCCGAGTCATCAAAGGGGTTGTTGGATTCGGAGGGCATGGGTAAATGATAGCAGACAAGAATAGTAAGTTGGAGGTGAAGGTGGAAGAAATAAGTTTTGTGGGTTTTGGTTGGGGAATGTGTTAGATTTGAGGCATGGGTGAAAATGGAACAGATGGTGTGTTGGTGGCAAGACCAGTAAATCCACAAACCAGAAAAGGGGTGGGGGCACCACAAGTAGTTGAAGGTACTTGGACAGTGGTGGGGGACGCACCCCACATCAACAATGATAAGAGTGGTGGTGGAGAGAGGGGTGGAGAAATCAAAAAAGTCAGAACCTTAACAATATGGGAAAGAGCAAGAGACCCGAATGGAAATGATAATGGAGAAAGAGTCGGGGGTGTAACCCAAGACACTTTGAATGCCTCATGGGTTGATGAAACCAGAGCAAACAATAAAGACGATAAAAACAAGCACAGGGAAGGTGAAGGCGACTTTTCTAAAGATTTTGGAAATGAAGAGAACGATCAACAACAAGATTTTAAAGAAGGGAGTGAAGGAGGTGAAAAAGACAGAAGAGTAAATCCTGGAGAGGAGATGAAAAAGATATTATTGGGTTATTTGGAGACTGGTTCGAGAGATGATGTCAGACAGTATTTAGGAGGCGTGGCACAACAATATCTTGAAGCCAGCATGATGAGTGGTGAAGAAGGTGTGGATTGGATAATTGGAAACGGGTTGCGGGAAATTTTAAGTAGTGACAGAAGTTTGTGGAATTTTATTAGCGAAGGGGTAACAACCTTGAAGACTCATGGTTCGTCGCAACCAGAGGATTCTGAGGTGGCATTGGATGCTGCATACAAATGGGAAGCAGCTCTTACTAAGTTAGAAGCTGGAGGCAATTTTACTAGAGTTGATGAATCTAGTTTTAATATGGCATTGGGGAAGGTTTATCAACAATTAGGGGTGGTGGAAGGACAGGCTTTAACTGCTTTAACCCCCAAACAGCTTGATACAATTCAGGCTTATGCTGAAGACGTTGAAGCGGGTGGACAAGTTGAAGAAAAGCGGAGTTTTTGGATGGCGATAATGGCTTTACTGATGGGGGTGGTGGAGGGGGGGGTTGAGTTGTCTAACGAGGTTGTGGTTTATGGAGCAACCAACCAACCAAGATAATTTTTACTAATTTTTCCTCTTGGTGTGATAAAATTTAGATATGAGTGAATTAAATGGTGGACCATTGATGGATTGGGGACCAAATACTGGGGCTGGTGGTGGAAACGGAACACCTGAATTTAATAAATTACCAAGCGCCGAACGAGATAAAGCAGGTAAGGAATTGGGTAACTATTTACAAAGTTTGAGTGAGAGTGATTTAGAAATTGGACTGCGTACTTTGAGAGAAGAGGTGGGGAGGAACCAGGGAGAACCCTTTTTGAAAGAGTTTGAATATCAAGCTGGTGGTGTCAACAAGAAAATTAAAATTGAAAGCAGGGTGTTGATTACCTTGCACGGTTTGTTGTTGGAAGAAAGACAACGCGACAGAAACACCTCAGAAGCTGAAAGATTGGAAAAAGCAGTTAAGGCGGGCAAAATTAGTGAGTTTCAGCTAAACCAAGCAAGTAGTAGGATTGCGGAAAAGTTGGCAGGGAAAGATGTTGAGCCGGATTCAAGTTTAGCAAACTCTGGTATAGATCAAGAACTTAGTCGTTTAATTAATCAATCCATGGGGGATGTGAGTTTGATTAGGTCCCTGCAAATTGTGGAAAGAGCGGTGGGGATGATAGAGGATCCCGAAGCTAGACAGCAAAAACGAAAAGAAATTAGGTCTAGTTTAGAAAAATTATCCTCACTAGAGAGGGTAGATTTTCTAAACAACTTGTTTGATTCTATGGATTTTTCGCTTTTTATAGGTAAAATGCCCACCACAGATTTGGTCCCGGTTGGTGTGAGTTTTTGGCAGGTAGCGGATGATTTGGTAACGATAGCCAAAGAATGTAAAGCAGAATTGATAACTACAAACGAAGAATTGGCTAAGAAAATAAGAATAACCCCACCAAGCATTTTCGCTGATTCAGGTAAGAGATTTGAGGTGGAATCAGAAAGAGCCGAAGAAATTGAAAAAGAGCTAACAGGAATTGACCGTGGGTTTTATAGACAAGGAATTGAGGATTATTTATATCTTCCCCAGACCAGAGAAATGATTCTAAATTTACATAAATTACCTAAAGCAGAAAGACTTGAGTGGATGGTTCGTTTGGTGGGGACAGGAATAAGGGGTGGGGGTGGGGCTTTGCCTTTTGTTTTAAGAGCGGCTCAACAGGATTTTGGGGCATTTACTGAAGAAAATGTAATTCAAAAAGCGGCAGAATGGGTAGCTAAAGAAGGGCAAGTAAGGGGGTATTTTTCACCAGAAGATGTACACAAAATGGTTGGTTTTTTTGAGCCTGAAGAATTGGGATATATGTTGGGCCATAAAATAAACTATGAAGTTTGGGTTAGCAATCCTGAGTCAGGAAATATTGAGAGAAGAGAGTTTCAAATGAGTGCCCAGCATGTACTTGCAGAAATGTACGATCCAGACACGCTGGCGTTGCTTGAAGCAAATCAGGGGTTGGGATATTTTGGCGGAAAATCAATGAAAGGGAATATTCTTAGGAGAGCTTATTACAAACAAATGGGATTTAGTTATACCCAAATAGAAGAGTGGGAAAGAACTGAGGCGTCTCATTTGGGAAGAGCAGATATTGAGGAACAAAGAGGAAATGTACACCTAGCCAAACAATTAAGAGAAATGTTTTCTAATCTACCAGACCAAGCAAAATTTCCAGAGGTTGTGAGAACAAACATGTTGTCACTTTCTGAACAGATACCTGTTTCCAATTTTGATTTGATGATGGGTGAATCCTGGTGGATGATTCAAATGGCCGAGGCAATGATGCGATTGTCAAGGTCGGACATTAAGCTAATACCTCTTGATGATGCAGCCAGGACAGAGTGGCAGGGTTTTAGAAAATGGCGTGCAGATTATGGAAGAGGGTTTGGTAATCAGACACCACCGGCTCAACTCCTAGGAGCCATAACACTGTTGCCGCCATATTTAGACAGGATTGCAGAAAGGGCGATGTATAAACCAACAGTTGAAATGATTTCGTCAAAATTAGAAGAGTTAAATCCCAATATTAGCAAAGAAGATTTGAGGTTTGTGTCAAATGTGTTGGAAAAAATAATGTTTGTGGACCAAACATCACCAATAGCAGGAAGATTGATGGGACAAATGGTAATGGGTTTGGGTGGTTTTGAACCCAAAGGAAGAACAGCTAGAGACAAGTTGGAAAATTGGAAATCTCAATTTAGACAATACTCGGCGGTAATCGAAAGACTGGGGATTAAACAAATTCGAAATTTCAAAGATTGGTCTACAGTTGAGGCCAATATGTCCGATGATGATAAAAATAGATTAAAACAAATTTTTAACAATTCAGGATTTGATTTTGTACCACTATTGAAAAGATCTGGTATGTCAGATTTAGCTATACAGAGGTTGGTAAATGAAGGGCGAGAATTATCAGGTTATAAAGGGTGGGAGTTGTTTATAGAGTCAGCAAATTTAAACTTACTAGATATCGGTGCCGCTGGTTATAAAGACGAGGATTCTTCAACCCGATATTCTGCCGTTGCTTTGGGAGCGACACAACAAATATACGACTTAACTAGGGTTGAGTTTGTAGAAACCCCCAAAGAGTCTCGGGTGCGAAAAATTGGACTTCCTGCAAGTGTGGCTGTTATGACTGGAAGTTGGGAAGGTGGGGGTGGGACTTTAAACACCGTAGTTGACCCAAATTTAGAAGAATACTCTTTTGTTTTTGATACTCTTCATAAAATGTACGGTGAAAAATTGTCTGAATCAGCAATCAAAATAAAATTAGAAGGTTTTTTGAACAACATGCAAACGGTATCTATTTATGAAATGGCGGTTAAATTGTATGGTTATTCTCATTTGGCTTTTAACCAGGACTTATATGTAGAAGAAATTGATGCAGAAAAAATGGGTGCGGGAGAACATTTTTCAGTTAAAAGGATAACCAGGGGAGATTTTAGACGGAGATGGAAGGGTTTGTTGGGAATAACTAATCAAGGTGACGAAGTTTTATTAAAAGAAGTGGAAGACTTGCTTGTTTCGGAAGGGTATGGATTTGTTGGAGTGGTAGAATATCTAGAGCCGGAGGAGTTGGCAGAATGGAAAAGACCAAGTCTGTCTGATAAAGCGGTTATGATTTCTGATAACTCAACGTTTGTGCCGAGTGTAATAACAGGAAGAGAAAATTATTCAAACATGTTAGCCCAAGCTAAAAAGGTGATGGATGCAGAGACGCCTCACACTCCAAAATGGAATAAAGCAAAACTGTTTGCAGACCGGTTGGGTCGATTAATTAGAGAAGGAGATTTTTCTTGGGCAAGACTAATTGATGGTAGTACAAACGTGACCGCAAATGAAATGATTACTATTCTACTTCCCTCATTAGATAGTGGGGGGGTGGTTCCAACATCGGCAATTAATCAACTATTGGGTGAATACGTAAATTTACAAAAGAGTGGTGCCATTTCTGAGTGGTTAAGATCTGATCTTTATGAGACCAAAGTGAATAAAAGAATGTGGGTGTCACAAGCATGGGAAGAATCAAAAATTTTGGCCCCCGTACAATCTACTAGTTGGAAGTCGCAAATAAACAGAGCATTTTTATAGGCAAAATGCTTACTTGAATGTTTGTTAATTGAAAAAAATTATTTCATTCCAAAAACTCTTTGAATAGCGTGTCCCGCTGCTCTTTGACGACTAACTGGTACATTGGGGGCTGGTCTACCCATGGCTCTAGAGTAAGCAATTGCTTGTTGTTTTGCCTGTTCTTGAGAATTCATGCCTTCACGATATCCTTGATAAGCAGTTCCAAAAGTGCGACTTGCGCCTGGAGTAATTCCAGCTCGGACAGCTTCACCCAAACCTGATTCTTTAGAACCCATCATTTCCTTTACAGTTTTGATAACTTCTGGCAGGATCATGATTATAGCAAGGGAAATGAGAGCTTGCACATTGCCGGCAGTACCACCAATTTGTGGAGGTTGGAAGCCACCACCACCAGGCTGGAAGCCAATGCCTTCTTTGGTGCCGACACCAGCAAGGGCTTTGACCAAGAGAAGCATAATGATAACTGTGGGGAAGGCTGAGAGGTTGGCAAGGAGGGAGCGGAACCAACTGGAGAAAGCGTTGGAGCCAGGGTAGGCGTGAAGCAAGAGTTGGAAAGGGGCAAAAATTACGGCGATGATGATTTGAACATAAGAGGTGAGAAGGGCAAAGAAGACACGGAAAGTTTGGAAGAGGATGGCAACAGCGATGACCAAGAAAGCGATGACTTGAGTGCCCATGTTAAAGATTTTGCCTAGAGTGCCGTCGTTGACCATGTTTTCAATCAGGCCACCAATGGCTTGAGCGGCTTGGCCAGAAAAGCCTCTTGGATCCATCAAGGAGAGCATGTTAGCGAAGATGTGGGAGTCGAGGGCAATTTCTTTGACATCGAGAGTGTCGAAAATAAACTGATCAAAGACGTTGAGTATAAAAAAGATGGATTGATACATGATGTCGATTGCCAGCCCCGCAATGGCATATGAAAAAGAGATAAGAATAAGAGTGATTACTAGCTGGGGAAGGGCATTTTGGATGGAAATGACGGTTTGAGGGTTTAGTTTGGCTCTAAACATGATGGCTAGACCGACGACCATAAAGATAATGATCATAAAAAGGTAGGCAAAATTTCGAAAGACCCTCC
The DNA here is from genome assembly GCA_964398525.1 of uncultured Pseudomonadales bacterium. Classification (GTDB taxonomy): domain Bacteria; phylum Patescibacteriota; class Microgenomatia; order UBA1400; family CAYNFZ01; genus CAYNMS01. The sequence goes on from CAYNMS010000012.1 coordinate 9,773, forward strand.
AAATGGGGAGTACGGGGCTTAAGGCTTCAAACCCAACCCCTTGAGCATAAGCGGTTTGGACAGGGTTGATGCGATGGATAAGGTCGGCTACATAAACTTCGGCACTGGCGGGGGGGTTTTTGATCATAGAGGCCATGGCCATGTAAAGACCAGGAACAGCACTGTGTTCGGGAGAGTTGACGGTGTCAGGTCCAGAGATCCACTCACCCATACCCTCGAGATGTTCTGGGTCACTAGCACATGGAATGGCCATGGCGTCTTGGGCAGTGGTACAATCTATGGGAAGGATTTTGGCACCAACACCCACAGCAAAAGAGTCAATGACGTTTTCTTGATAGGCGGCAGAAGTGGTTGAGGGGGTTATGAGAAAGAGTAAGAGGAAAAAGCTGGAAAGGAGAAGGTAGAAAAGTTTCATCTGGTTTAAATTTTAGACTGCTTGAGACAAGATGACAAGAGATTATTGACAAGTGGTGTTGACATAAAGAGGGTCGGAAGGGTTGTAGAGCTGGTCAAGATAGCCACAGAAGATTTTTATACCTGCTAAGGCAGTGTTTTGGACTTCTGGAGTCCAAACTCCGCCAGAGGGAAGATCACTTGCTTGAGTGGAACAACCATTCAGTTTTCTTTGGCCTGTGACCCAATGGACCACCACGTCTTCGAGTTGTTCGCGAGTCCAGTTTTGTGAGGAAGGGGTGGAGTCTTGGGTTTTTTTGTAACTTTCGGCTAAAACACTGGCGATACCAAAAGTGGCATCGTGAATACTGCAGACGTTGGTAAATTGAGGGTCGCGACTTTCAACCCAACCATTTGGACCATTGTGGTGGGCGAATTTGTTTAAGGTGACAAAGCCTTTGAATAGACCATCCCAACTTGCGGGTGGAATTGGATCTGAGCCAGAACCTGGAAGGGTACAATTGTTGGAAGCTGGATACTCAACACCTGGTTGGAAGAATTGATCTTGGGTGAGGTTGCAGACATTTTCCGTTCCACCTTTGAAACGACAGTTTTCACCTTGAATCATGGCTAAAAGTAGTTGAATGGGGACTGAATGTTTGTTGGCAGCAGAAACAATGACCTGTTTGAACGATTGGGAGGCTATGGGGAAGCCACCTGAATAAAAACAAAGATCGGATGTGCCGGTGGTTGGAGGGAGAGAAACACCACATTCGTTTTTGGTAAAAAAGTCCCAGGCTTTGGTAAATTTGGAATTGCAAACAGGGTTGAGGGCTTTGTAGAAAACGTTGTGGACTGAGCTGAAAATACTCTCACCTCCAAATGTGGTAGAGCCTTTATTGGGAGAGGTTTCTTCTACTTTGGCTTCTAGTTCGGTTAAAGGTTCGTTGTTAACACATTGCCACTGGTTGGGATCGTCGGTAACTTCGCCGTCGAGTTGGCAACAAGGAGGTTCTGGTCGAGGAGTGATTGAGGAACAAGCAACAGGATAGGCAAGGCAGATTTTCCAGTTCTCGTAATTTTCAATACTATTGGAGCAAGTTTTTGTGGGTGGGGCAATTTTGCCACTAGCCTCGAGGGTGACGTCTTCTGGGTTGTTGACTAGAGTGACAAATTCATTGGTTCGGTTGGGATCTTGGTGTGGAAGCAGAGCTTGGCTGGTTTCGTAACTATAGATATCGGCAGCTTTTAAACTGTTGGGGTAAGCACGACAGTCAACAAAGCGCTGAAGATCAATGTTGTTGTTTTCAATGTGTTCTGAAGAAACACCACCTTCTTCGGAATTTAATAAAGTAAAAAGCTTAGCTAGCAGGCCGCCAACATTTAAATTAACCCGTTGGTCAATTTCACCTTGGTAGTCGAGTGTGCGTTCGTTGGGAGTGTGGTCGGAATCTTGACTAGTATCCAAACAGGCAGCTAAGTTTTCGGGACGATTGAAAAAAAGATTGATCGCCAACATGCGAGGATCTTTGTTTTCGTCGGGAATGTGGCGCCAATGAAAGGGGGAGTCTGAGGAATCGGTTAGTTGATTGAGAAACCCATCAAATGTTTGAGTAAGGGCGGTTAAAAGAGGTTTGTCTAAAGTTCTGACTTGGTTGTTTTGGTTTTCCAAAATACCGCGAGGAAGTGTTGTTTGAGCGTTGAGTTTGGTGGAGAGGTGGGTATCTTGGCCGGCGGTGATTGTGGTGAGATAGTAGGTGGTGTGTAAGTCTTGGCTGGAAAAAGAAGAAGAGCCTTGAAGATCAAGAATAAGATTGGAAATGGCAGATCTGGTTCTTTGGAAAAGACTAGGGTGGAGGGAGGAGTGGTTGGGGTCTTGCTCTGGAGCAAGTCGGTCGGTGGCACCAATTACAGGCAGGGTGGCGATGGGGTATTGGGGTAGTTGGCGAATAACATTAACGACTTTGGGGGAAATGTTGTTGTCTGAATTGAAAAGCAGGTCTTCGCAAATTTGATTACTGAAAGAGTTGGTGGGTTGATAAACACATTCAAATAATGGACCAGGGTTGAGGACACCGTAGCGTTCGTATTCAATAAAGATTTCGCGTTCGGTTAGGTATTGGCCAGTTGGGTCGTCGATTGAGATAAAGTTAGCACACCTAACAGAGCCAAAAGTTTCATCCTGGATATAATCGAGAATTCTGCCTCGACCACCAGCTTCAATTTGGCTTTTGGACATTTGGTAACACCGTTCTTTGAGTTTTTCCAGAGCAGCCAGGTTTTTCCATTGAATTTGGGGGGGTAAGGATCGTTGTATGACACCTTGATCTAAGAGAGTGGTGTTTTCCAGGCTGTCGGCAAAAAAGTTAAATCCAGTGGTGTACATGTTGCGAATAACACCAACCACATAGTCAACGGGTGCGGTGACGGTATTGATGGTTTTTTGGGGGATATAAGAGATAGAGGCACCTCCAGTAGCAGATTCACAGCGATTTCTTTTACCTATTTCGGTTGGTGAAATGTGGCGGCATTTATCTGGATCTTTAAGATTTGTGCCTAAAGTAAAGTGGTAGCCAGGGGGGACGATGGCGTGTTGAAAAATTCCTAAAAGATATCTAGTAATATCGGAAAGTTCATTTTGGTCTTCTACTGGGGAAAGGATGTAGTTCCAATCAAAAGGAATACTACAGTCCGATTGAGGGGTGGAAGAGCAGGGCTCGTAAGGTTTGCCGGAACAAAACTCAGTACAAGAATGTTCGCCAGGGTTTTGAGGAACTGCCAAGGCGCCACCGCTGCCAGCCTCACCAACATAGAATGGTTTGACGTTTAGTCTGGCGGCAGCGAGATTTAAATTAAAAGCAGTGTTGTCGTAGTAGTGCCCTGAACTGTAAGAAAGGGAGGGTGACGAATTACTTTTGGCAAAGCCACTGTCACCACCACCAGTTGGATTGTCACAAACCTCTTGGGGGTGGCTAGCCATTTGGCCTATACCAATAGGGGCGGCATAAGAGATTTGAGAGGCTACTTTGTCAGCCCATTTTATATATTCAGGGAGTATGCTGGGGTCCCCACCACAATGGGGTTCGTTTGCAAGTTCGAGAGCAAAGACACTATCATTGTTTGCCACGGTTGAGGCAACAGCGAGGGCAAAGGAAAGATATTCTCCTTCATATCCTGACTTGTACCAGTCCAGTCCCGCACCTTTAGGCACGCCACCACCGCCATTACTGTAATCGCCGATGGCAAAAATTATTTTGATGCCAGTGTTGGCAGCAGCGGAGAGAACTTTTTGGATTCCGGAAGTGTTGTCGGTAGAGCTGCCTGCATAGGCAAAGGTACGTACTACTGAAACACCACAATTTTCCTTGAGCCAATTAAAGTGAGATTCAATCTGTGATTGAGAGTATTTAGGATCTCCAAGATCCCATATATTAACACCTACAAAAAAATTAGGCAGAGAAGATTTGGATTGGAGGGTGCCACAAACGGTACCAGGTCCTGTGCCGTCGTTTTGAAAAAATGAATGAATATCATTGCCAAAATGTCCACCATCACCATATGTACCGGAGTAATGCCAGACTAGATAACCAACAGCACCAGCTTCTACAAATTTGTCTATGTCGGTTGCTAGTTGGCTAGGTTCGATTGGAGAGTATCCAGGCACAGCTAGAACTGGAGATGTGTGTAACGGGAGAAGGGTGAGAATAGAAACGGCAAATACCCAGAAACGCATAAGCAAATTATATAGGAAAGAGAAAAAGATACCTAGGTGATGGAGTTTGAAACTAGGGATTGACTTGTGTTGAAAAACGAAGGATTTGATCAACACCAGTAAACCTGGCAACAAGAGAGAGGATAAGCCAAGCACTAACCGCAACCACAAGGCCGATTATGGCGAAGGTGACAGTTTGTTTGCCAGCATCAACAGCTTTGGGGTCTCCCCCTGAGGTTAGAAGTTTGAAGGAGCCAATGATTAACATGACTAAAACGGCAACACCAATGAGAGTGATAATAACGGCTAAAACATTTTGGAATAGACACTCTATTCCTTGAATGGTGGCGACACCATTGACTACGCAAGTGCCGACTTCCCAGCTACTTTGAGCAAAGGCTGGGGCTGTGCTGGAGAGGAAAAGAGTGAATAAAAATACAACTCTAATAATTGTTGCCATGGGAATATTATAAAGCCTTATTAATTGGTTGGGAAACTAAGTTGGAGTGGGGAGCAAAAAGTTGGGGGGTTTTTGAGATGAGAATACCGGCATTGTCTTGGTAAACCAGATGCCAGTCAGGGTGTTTGAGTAAAACAGGAATAATAGGGTAATCTGGTTTGAGGAGGACAGAGTCGATTTGGTAACGGTTGATTATATCTTCCCAGCCAGGTTTGGCTTCGGCAAATTGAACATAGGTGTGAGCAAAAGATTGGCCGTTAACGAAAAAACTATCCATACGGCCATCAATAAAGATGGGCAAATTAAGGTGCCAAGAAAGATAACCACCCCAGACAAAATCGTTGAGGAGGAGGCCTTGGTAAGCAGATGATTTTAGAAATTGATTAGCCCAGTAAGGGTAATCGACGAAACCAGATGAGATTTGGGCGTAGTGGGCGGGATTTGAAAGGGAAAGACGGAGATGGAAGAGGTTTTGATGAACAAAAAGGATGAGGAAGGCAATAAAAGGAGAGAGGGTAAATAGTTTGGTTTTAGGAGAGAGGGGAAGTTGGGCGAAAAAGGGACCGAGTAAAGAAGGAACTAGGGGAAGGAAAACAACTAAGAAGGCTAGAGTAAAACGGCCAGAGTAAAGACTGAGGATTAGAAAAAGAGTGAGGAGAAGACGTTTGGTGGGAGGGAGAGAAAGACGGATAAGGATGGCTAAATACAAACTAATAAGAATGAGAGCATAATTTTGGGAGAGGGAGTCTGAACCGCCGGCTAAAGAATGCCAGTCGGGGTTGTGGGTGTGGATAAAGGGATGGGAGCCCATTTTAAGGGCTTGGAGGTGGGACTTAATTCCATAGGGATTGAGTAAAGTTGCCAAGAAACTGACAACAAAAGTGATAGCTAGATAAAGGTGTGACTTCCCTTGGGTGGGGTGAAAGAAAAGATGAAGAGCAAGCCAAAAGAGGAGGAAGATTAAGCCTAGGCTAAAGCCACCGTGGAGATTGACCCAGAGAAAAAAAAGAATGGGTAGGAGATAAAAGTGGGTTTGCTTGAGCCAAGGGATGAGTTTAGCTGGAGGAGGGTTGGGAAAGCGGGAAAGGAGAAAATAAGTGATGGAGAGAAAAAGGAAAGTAATGGTTTGGGTGCGAGAGCCGATGAAGTAATAAATGGGAAAAACAAAAGGAAGGAGCCAAAAACATTGAAGCGGTTTGGTAGAGGAGAGGGATGAAAGAAGGGTGAGGGTTAAGGTGAGGAGGCTGGTAACAAAGATAAGAGGACCAAGTAAACCAAAGAATTTGAAAAGTGCAAAGAAAATAAGTTCCGTGCCCCAGGAATGGTAAACATAAGGATATTGGGGGAGGGTGAAGCTAAACAGGTCAGTAAAGGGAACAGAATGAGCGACCCAAATGTATTTGCCTACTCCCAAGTGCCACCACAAGTCGGGATCAATGATTGGTCGGAGGAAAAAAATAAATACCAAAAAAATGAAAAATAGAGAGAATTTTTTTTTAAAAGCTTGAAGTGAGATTGCAACTGTGCGGAAAAACATACTCAGAAGCACTCTTGTCAGCAGAAAAGTGAAGTTAAGATAATCTTAAATGTCAGAGATAGTTTCAATTAGCTTAGCTTTATAAGGCCGCTGGCGCTTCACTTTCATTAGCAGCTGAGGGAAGTTGAATATTACTTATGGATACGCCAAAGAAATTACCAACTAGAGCAATT
>CAYNMS010000012.1:16147-27136 GCA_964398525.1 uncultured Pseudomonadales bacterium
AAACTCCAGTAGTACCGATTCTAGAAATTTGAATAGCGGTTTGAGCGAAGGCAGGCTGGGTGGTTGTGGCCAGAAGGGCTAAACTGGTTAATAGAGATAGTGTTGTTTTTTTCATGAGATCCTGTTGATTAAAAATTTTTAACCTTCAACTTCTGAGGAGGCAGTGGGAAGTTGAATATTACTTATGGATACGCCAAAGAAATTACCAACTAGAGCAATTAATGCAAAAGCTGAAGCGACGATGGCCAAACCAATAAGGGCGTTGGTGATACGGGTCCTGGCTTCCTCGACTTTGGCTTTGTCACCGCCGGCGGTAATCCAAGCGTAACCACCCATGATGAGCATGCCGAAAACAAAGACAACAGCAAGAACCACAGCTACAGTAAAACCGGCAGAGAGGAGGCGGTTGACACTTGAAACTCCAGTAGTACCGATTCTAGAAATTTGAATAGCGGTTTGAGCGAAGGCAGGAGTGGCTGAGAGTAAGAGTAAGGTCAAGGTTAGGGGGATGGTTTTGTGAAGTTTGTTCATATTGTCTCCTGTAAATTGGTAAGCTAATTTTACTCAGGTATTGAAGGGAATGTCAAATTTTTTGTAAATAGCATTATCTAGGGGCGCAATGCTTATCGTTAAAGCAGGCTCCATCACAATATCCAGAGTCTCCACAAAAACAATTAGTACAGGTAATTCCTTGAGTTGGGGAGCCGGTTTGTTGGACAAGGTTAATGCCAAAGAAGTGGTCAATGAGTGAGAAGATGGCAAAGGCTGAGGCAACTATAGCCAAACCAATGAGGGCGTTGGTGATTCTGTTTCTAGCATCTTCGACTTTGGCTTTGTCTCCACCAGCAGTGAGCCAGTTGTAACCACCCCAGATTAGATAGAGAAACAGTGCTAGGGCAGCAATGGTGATGGCTAAAGGAACGAAAGAACTGATGATGTTACTCAGCGCTTGGCCACCCTGATCTCCCAGTTCATAAAGGCCGTTATTATTAAATTCTTCGCGGATATCTACAATAGTTTGGAAAATCATGTTTGCTTATAAGTTTAGATTGTTTGGAAATTCGAGTTTAAGCAGATCAAAGCCAATAGCGGGGCCGACAAAATTAACGATGGCGAGACTGGCAAAAAGGATAGCCATCCCCACCAGAGCGCTTGTGATTCTATCTCTGGCCGCTTCGACTTTGGTTTTATCCCCTCCGGAAGTGAGCCAAGACAGACCACCCCACAAGAGAAAAAGCAGGACAGCCAACCCACCGAGGGTGATGACTGTGCGCCAGAGAGTGACCACTAATTGGGCTAACAGTGAACCACTATCGTTATAAGGAGTTTGGCTGCCACCACCAAAGGCGGTAAGGGCGGGGTTATATATTCCTTCTCTGGCAATTAGTGTGGGTAAGGTAGTAATCATTTAGTGTTCATGATGGTTGTTGTGATGGGGCTCCGATGTTTTGGATAAGTTCGTAGGGATGTCTTAAGAGTATATCAATGCCCAAAACTTGACCAACAATACCAATGATAATATATGATGCGACCACAATGATTAGACCGACAGTAGCTGATGTCATTTGGCTTTTGGCTTTGTCTAACTTTTGTTGGTCGCCACTGGAAGTAATCCAACTGATGGCTCCTAAAATAAAGTAAAGCATAAAAGCGAGTCCCGCAACGGTAGTGAGAAAACCAAACATGGTGCTGGCGATGTTGGTAATGATTTCTGGGGATTGAGATGGGGTGATAAATTGGAAACCACCGACACCAGTAAATGAACCTCCCAAGCTTTGGCTTTCAGCGTAGATTTGTGGAATAAGGTTGGGCATGTTAACTCCCGGGTCCATAAATTACAGGTTGAAGGATGGCGGTATAACTGCCAAAGAGGATACGACCAATAAGGGCAGCAAGGACATAAGATGAAGCAATGATCACCATACCAACAATACTCATATAAATTTTCTTTTGGGCTTTTTCTATGGCTTGAGGATCACCCTGAGAGCCGATATAGGAAATACCGGCGAGGACAAGATTAAAAAAGGCAAATATGCCACCAGCAACAGTAATAAGTTTGATGATGTTGCTGAGAAAACCAACTAAGCCAGCACCTTCGCTGCCAATATCACCATAACCACTGGCAATGGGGTTGGTGACTGAACCAAAGAGGGGTTCTGTTTGGGCTAGGAGTTGGAAAATAAACATGTTTAAAGGGTTGAATTTAGAATGTTGACGCCAGTAATGATTTCAATGATTTGGATGATCCAATAACTGGCAAAAATGATGACAAAACCAATTATAGCACCGGTAATGGCTTGTTTGCCTTTGTCGGTTTTTTCGGCGTTACCGGCACTGGAAACGACCATGAAGCCACCAGCAAGAATTAAGAAAAAGAGAATGACTCCAGAGACCATGAGGATGTTGGGCAGAAGTGTAGAGATTAGGCTGCCCAGATCGGGAAAGACTTCTCTTACTGGTTGATCAGGGTTGAGTCTTAAGGCCTCTCCTAATTCAAAACCTGAGACTTGTCTGGGTTTGATAGTGAATAAGATATAAGTAAGGGTGAAAGCCAAAATATTTAGAACTTTGTGCATGAAGCATATTATAACGGAAAATGGGGTGTGGTTATAATAAGCACATGAAGAAGGTAAATCGGGATGAAGATAGAAGGGTGGCGCGGGCGCTGATGGCTGGTGATAAAAAGGAATTGAGGCGGTTTTACAAAACTTATCAACCAAGGCTAATGGCGTATGTGACGGGGAAAGTGGGCAACAGGAAGGATGCAGAGGAGATTGTGCAAGACAGTTTGGTGGGATTTTTGGAAGGACTGCCCTTGTTTGGGTTTAGATCGAGTTTGTGGACGTTTTTGGTGTCGATTGCCAGACATGAAGTGGCGGACCACTATCGGAAACTGTATGCAAAAAAGGCGATTAAGAAAGTGCCCTTTATGGATCAGATTTACACTGAGCCAGTTTATGAAGTGAAGGAGACGGTGGAGTTTTTTTACAAGGCCATGGAAAGGATGGGCGAGAAAGAAAAACGGATCTTGTTGTGGAAATATGAAGAGAAGTTGTCGGTGTCAGAAATCGCTCAAAAATTGGGCGTGGGAGTGAAGGCGGCTGAGTCGAGGCTATTTAGAGCGAGACAGGAGTTTCAGTCAACTTACTTGGCAATTGTGGAGGAGAATGGCTAGAACTGATGATTTTTTGAGGGATTTGGAGAAAATAGTGGAGGAGAATAAGAGGTTGAAACAAGGGGGGTTGCCGGAGGAATGGGCACCAATAGTGAATGTGGTGGGGACGAGAGTGTGGGAGAGTTTGGCTATCTCAGCGTTTGTGATTACAGGAGGGGTGTTTTTGGTTTGGCCGCTTGGAGTGTTAGGGCTAGTTCGATATTTGTTACTGATGGAGTGAGATGAGAAAGAAACTGGGAAGAAAAATGGCAGTGGTATCGTTGGGGTATTGGTTTGGGTCACATTCTTTGGGACTACTGATGCATCCGTATCAGTCGGTACGACGGATGGTGCGAGAAGAAGTGTTTGTACCACTGGTGATGCTACCTGGTGTGGTGTTGATGGTTTGGTGGGTGGTTGGAGTAGTGGTGGCGAACTTTAATGTGTTGGCAACGCTGGGACTTGGGGTGGTAGCGATAGAGTTGGAGAGACGAGGGCCAACCCAAATTGTGTTGTCTTTGGCATGGTTGTGGGGAGCGGTGTTTTTGTTGTTGTGGCAGGTGATGCTTTTATATTTGTATAGGCGGTTTAGAGGATTGAGACGAGGGTAATGGAGTGAATGATTTAAGGGTTTTGGGAGACTAAGGGGGTGTTATTTAAAATTGGAGGGCGGCAATGGATATTGTGAGACTTTGGAGACTGAAATTGGCGAGATCAAAATTGTTGGCTGTAAGAAGAGGTGATTATTTCTATCTACCAAAGGATGGAGCAAAAGGAATTAGTATTGAGGGTGATGGAATAAATTTTGGACCAGGAAATGAGTTAGGTTCAGGTGGAAATGGAAATAGTGAGAGTGAGGGAACGGTGGGTGATGGAATAGATCAAGAGATTGAAGCAAGTGGAAGTCCGGAAAGAAAAGGTTGGTAGTATAGATAAATGACTAAGAATAAATTTATGGACCGAGAAGTGGTGTTGGTGGATCCCAATGATAAGGAATTGGGAATGATGGATATTTGGGAGGCACACAAGAAACCTGGAGTGCTGCACCGAGCGATAAGTGTGGTACTGACTAACAGTAAGAGTGAGTGGTTGCTGCAAAAACGAAGCGGACAAAAACCTTTGTGGCCGGGATTTTGGAGCAATACAGTATGTACGCACCCACAAAAAGGTGAGGGGTATGGGGAATGTGGAGTGAGGAGACTTAAAGAAGAGATGGGAATTAACTTAAAGGTTGAGGATTTGAATGTGAGGAGCAGGTTTGTGTATCAAGCCCATTATAATCGTGAGTTGTCTGAACATGAGGTGGACACGGTCTTAATAGGTAAGTATGAAGGGGAAGTGAAACCAGATAAGGATGAAGTAAGTGGATGGAAATGGGTGCCCTTTGAGTGGTTGGGGAATGATTTGCGAGAAAACGGCGACCAATACACGCCTTGGTTTAAAATTATATTAGAAAAAATGGTTGGACATGAGTGAAGTATTTAAAATCAAGTTTTCTGTTGAGGAATTGGAGAAAGCAAGACGGATAGTTTTTGAATCTGATCCCTGGACAGAGGAGAGGGTGGATGAGGCCACCAGAGGGTGGGTGATGGGAGCTTGTGCTGATCCTTGGCCGGTGGGGTTAAAAGTGTGGATTGAGATAAATCGACTTTCACTATCGGAAGAAGAGTTTTTAGAATATCAATTGAATTTGTTGGAAGTGTTGAATATGGGAGGGGAGAAAGTGCGAAAACTAGCTTTATTAAACCAAGATTGTGGAGATGAAAAACTTAAATTTTACAACCGGTAAGTTGATAGTTTCTGGGGAGCACAGTGTGGTTTATGGAGAGCCGGCAGTGGTGGCGAGTGTGAGTTTGGGAGTAAAAACTAAAGCCAGGTTTGAGGCTGGAGAAAAGTTGGTGTTAATTCAAGGCAAAAAAAGAAATGTGATGGATGAGGAAAGAGTGAGGAAATTACAACAGCAAGCCGGTTTGGTGTATGAGCAATTTTTGGAAACAGGGTCTGGGGAGAAGTTGGTGCAAATTAGGAGTTTGCGACAAAATGTCGTGCCCTGGCTGGCTTTTGGAGTGGTGGCGGAGAAATTCGGGCTTTTTACGAAAGCTTGGGAAATTGAGATTGATTCGGAAATACCCAACGGGTCTGGGATGGGTTCGAGTGCGGCGGTGGCGGCAGGAGTGATGAAAGCAGTTTTGAAGGCGGGTGAAGTAGAGGTGAAACAAGATGAATTAAATCAAATGGTATATGAAGTGGAAAAGTTGGTACACGGCAAACCAAGTGGAGTAGATAATACAGCTGTGGTGTTTGGAGGATTGATAGAATTTAGGAAAATAGATGAAGTGTTTGAGTGGAAGAGAGTGGAGGCGAAGAAACGATTGCCTGAGATGGTGTTGATTCAAAGTGGAAAGCCGGTCGAGTCAACGGGAGAGATGGTGGCTGGAGTGAGGCAGAGATATGAGGCTTCGGCGAAATTTAGAACTATTATTGGTGAAATGGGAGCTTTAACCAGAAAGGTGGTGGAAAGCCTGGAAGAGGGAAGGTGGCCAAAAAAACTGATAAATGAAAATGAGAAATATATGGAGGAGATTGGGGTGGTGGGAGAAAGGGCAAAAGAAATGGTGGAGGAAATTAGGGAAATTGGAGGAGCGGCAAAAGTGTGTGGGGCAGGAGGAGTGGATAAGGGATCGGGGATAATTTTGGGGGTTCATGATAGCTTAGAAGAATTGGAACAATTGGTTAGTGAGAGTAGTTGGAAGTATTGGCGAGTAACACTGGGGTGAAGGAAATTAGAAAAAATTGCGACTATGTTTGGTTATGAAGCCACAAAGCACACAAGTAACAGCTTCAGCGCCCGGAAAATTAATGCTACTGGGGGAGCATGCGGTAGTGTATGGCTATCCGTGTATAGTGACGGCGGTGGATCAGAGGATTAGGGTGAGTGTGCGAGAGAATGGGGTGGAGGTGTTTCATATGAGTGCACCGGATTTGGGGTTGGAGGCATATACGAAGAGAATTGAGGACTTGGGGAGGAAGGAATTACCAAAGGCTGTAAGGTTTGTAGAGATGCTTTATAAGCGGTTTTTGGAAAAATACCCACAAAAGAGAGGGATTGTGGTAACAACGAAGAGTGATTTTTCTAGCTCGTTTGGGTTTGGCTCCAGTAGTGCGGTAACGGTGGCTTTTGCCAAGGCGCTGACAACTTTGTATGGGTTGGAGCTGACAAAGAAAGAATTGTTTGATTTGTGTTATCAAGCAGTTCTGGATGTACAGGGAGTGGGATCGGGGTTTGATCTGGCAAGTGCGATTTGGGGAGGGACGATTTATTACAAGCCACCGGCTGAGGTGGTGGAGCCGATTAAGGTAGAGAGTTTGCCTTTGGTGGTGGGCTACACTGGGATTAAGGCAGATACGCCGACTTTGGTACGGATGGTAGCCAAAATGAAAGAGGAAATGCCTAAAATGGTTGACGAAGTGTTTGAGGAGATAGAGCAATTGGTTTTGGAAGCAAAACTGGCACTAGAAGAGCAGAATTGGGAACAGGTGGGGAAATTGATGAGTATGAATCAGGAATTACTGGAAAAATTGAAGGTGAATAGTTTGGAATTGGGAAGATTGATTAAGGGGGCAATTGAAGGAGGAGCGCAGGGAGCAAAACTGTCCGGAGCCGGTGGAGGGGACTGTATGATTGCCCTGGATGGAGTGGTGGAGGTGGGAAGAATCGGAAGAGGGATTGAGGAGAGTGGGGGAGAAGTGATGAAGGTGGGGCTAAATGCAAGTGGTGTAGAATTGGTGGAATAATCAACAGGGAGGTGAGATGGGAAAGGCGACGGTGAAGGCGGGTAGCGATGTAGCCTTGGTGAAGTATTGGGGGAAGAAGGATGAAGTGTTGAGGTTACCGGAGAATGGAAGTATTTCAATGAAATTGGCCGGTTTGGAAACGGTGACGACTGTCGAGTTTTCGAGTTCATTAACCGATGACGAAGTAGTGATAGGGGGAGAGATAGAAGAAGGAGAAGAGTCGAGGGTGATAAAACATTTGGATAGGATAAGAGACTTGGCGGGAATAAAAGTGAAAGCAAAAGTGGTGAGTGAGAATAATTTTCCCAAAGGAACAGGGTTGTCGAGTTCTGGTTCTGGGTTTGCGGCGCTGACTTTGGCGGGAGTGAAGGCAGCAGGACTAGACTTGACAGAAAAAGAGCTGAGTATTTTGGCCAGACAAGGATCAGGAACTGCTTGCAGATGTGTGTGTGGAGGGTTTGTGGAATGGAAAGACGGTGAAACTTCTGAGACATCGTATTCAGAAACGATTTTTCCTCAAGATTGGTGGGATATTAGAGATGTGGTGGCAGTGGTTAATGAAGGGAAGAAACAAGTATCTTCGACTGAGGGGCATAAGGCAGCACAATCGAGCAGGTTTTTTAAGGTAAGACAAGAGATGGTAAATGCCAAACTGAAGGAAGTTGCGCAAGCTTTGAGAACTAAAGATTTCACCAAGTTAGGAGAGACCATTGAGGCAGAAGCTTTGGAATTTCATTCCATACTACTGACCAGTACACCAGCTATGATTGCATGGTATCCGGGGACAATTGAGGTGATGAAGGAAGTTTTGACGATGCGGAGTGAGGGTTTGGAGGCATACTTTACGATTAACACCGGATTTAACGTGCATGTGTTAGCCTTGCCAGAAAACGCGGTGAGAGTGAAACAGAGACTGGAGCAATTACCCTTGGTACAAAAAACACTAGAGGCAGGAGTGGGAGGGGCACCTGTGGAGCTTGGGCAACATTTGTTTTAAATCAATTATAGATAAAGGAAAAAATACGACTTGCTTGAGGAACTTGGAATGACTGATCAAGTTCAGGTTCAAATACCAAAGCATGTGGCCATTATTATGGACCCTCCTGCATGCCAGAAAATCAGCCTTGATCATTTGTCATGGCTTCATTCTGGTCACTTAGGCGGGCGAGAATTCGACTTTGAAAGGAAAGATGACTCAAATAGATAAGGATAATATTCCGCGTCACGTTGCAATCATTATGGACCCTCCTTCGCCAATGGCTACGGAAGGGCAAGAAGAGGCAAGTTGGAGGTAAGATGGTTGGAAAAAGTAATAAAATCCCAAAGCATGTGGCCATTATTATGGATGGGAATCGGCGGTGGGCGGCAAAGCAGGGCAAGAATCCTTTTTTGGGGCACAAAAAAGTGGTAGCTGATGTTTTGGAGGAATTGATCGAAGAAGCGGGCAAGTTGGGAATAGAGTACATTACATTCTGGGCCTGGAGCACGGAGAATTGGAGCCGAGGGAAAGAGGAAGTGGGAGGGGTGATGCAGTTGTTTAGGTTTGCTTTAGCTAGGAAAGCTAAGCAGATGATTGAAAGGGGGGCTAGACTGAGGGTAATTGGGGATATAGGAAAGTTTCCTAGTGACATTAGACAAGGGATTGAGGCTATGATGGAAAGCTCGAAAGACAATCAGGTGATTAATGTGACATTTGGGCTTAATTATGGGGGGAGGGATGAACTTTTAAGGGCGATAAACAAGCTTTTGGACCAGACTAAAACTACTGAAAACAAGATTGAAAGGTTTAAAGAAGAGGATGTAGAGAGACACTTAGACACAGCAGGCATGCCGGATCCGGATTTGATTATCAGAACCGGGGGGACAAAGAGATTGTCGGGATTTATGTTGTGGCAAGCGGAGTACAGTGAACTTTATTTTACGGAAATTTTGATGCCAGAGTTTGGGGTGGAGGAATTGAGGAAAGCGGTGAGGGAGTTTGGAAGACGGGAGAGAAGGTTTGGGGGTGGGGAATTTGGGGAGTATAAGAAGTAAGGTGAGTAAAAGTCTCTAAACTATCTCCACCTTGAAGATAATCTCGAGGATTTGGACGATCCAGTAGGAGGAAAAGAGAAGGACAAAACCGGCAACGGCCCAAGTGAGACGCTGCTTACCGCCTTCTTGGGCTTGAGGATTGGTGGGGTTAGTCAAGAGAGTAAAGCCACCAGAGATAAGCATGAAGAGGAGGATGAGGCCGGCGATGACGAGAGCGTAGTTTAGAGCGTCGCTTAAAACACCAGATATGAGATTGGTGTTATCGTATTTGCCACCAATTTGGGTGTTGAGTGAGTTTAAGTAAGAACTGGCTATACCATCTGATTCGGCGGGTTTGTTAGCTGGGTTTCTTGGAGTGGAGGCACATTCTTCAAGAGTGTTGCAGCACAGTTCATTTCCACTGGAATCTTGAATACCACACATTACAAAAGGAGAAATTCTTTCACTTCCGCAATAGCCTTGATAGGTGTTGTAAGTGCTACAGAGAGCCGACACCTGGGAAGGAAGACTTAAAATCAATGAAAATAAAATCAGAGTCAAAACTATAATTCGATTCATATTAAAAGCCTGGTAATTGTAGGATGTCGACACCGATGAATTGGAGAATACTCAGAGACAAGACGACTAGAATTAACCCAACAATGGCCGAGGTGATAACTTCACGGCCTTGTTGGAGACGTTGAGGATCGCTTGAGGAAGTGGTGATAGTAAAGGCACCGATTAACAGAAAAAGTAGAGCGACTCCTCCAGCGATGGCGACGAGAAATCTGACGATGGATGAGGTGATGCCTTCGGCTGTAGCGGGGATACACCCAATAGCCGTCCAGACACCACGACTGTTGTTTTGGCATTCGATGCATTGCAAATAAGTATGAGACTCAGTGTCTGGGTTGGCTTGCTTACAGAGATTGACAAAGTGGGAGTAGCCATATTGCCAATTACCTTCGTCATCTAGACTACAAATGGCAGTATCCACTAATTGACCAGATTCCAGTTTACATTTGTCTTCAACCCTAAAAAACTCGGTACTTCCAGGGGGACAACAGATGGCTACTTCTGAATTTGGGATGTTAATTCTGAGCTGAGCACTGCAAATCTTATAATCTATCTGACCCAACGGTCCGCTACTCCTATCGTCTATTACCTCGATAGTGTAGTAGGAATCACTTATACTACCGTCATTTAGATTTACATAAGGGTAAAATTCTGAAAAGACGAATTGTCTTGGGCCGTTTCGAGTGTCAAAGCGATGTTCGGCTAATACTGTTTCAGAGTCGTAGTTGCCTCTTTTGACATACAAATACACATCGTCTTTGTCGGTTGGCGCCCGGACGCTGAAAGTTGCGTTGGGACTAGTTATAACTAAATTTTCCATAGAAACGTGGTGTCCACTGTTGACACCAGGATCGACCGTTACACTGTTGGGAGGAGGATTGGTTTCAATAGTAAATCCACATTTATCATCCTCTTGCGCATGAGTTAAAGATGGAAAACAAAGGAGTATTACCAGAGCGGTGAGTGAAAAGAAAAGGCGTCTTAGAAGCATGAATTTAGAGCATGGTTGGTATGATAATGGTTATTATAGCTTAGCTAAAAGCTTGAAGGAAATTGGTTATTAGGCGAGAATCGAATAAACTAATAGAAATGATGAAGAAACTAATATTCATACCAGCGCTGATTTTGGGGGTTTTATTGATTGGCCGAGTGTCGGCTGAGGAGTGTGATTTGGCGTGCTTGGAAAAACAGATTGTGGATCTGGAGGATAAAAGGAAATTGTCGGAGGCGGCCACAACACCTCTGGAGAGTGAAGTGAAGAAATTAACCGGCCAGATTAACTCGATTGGAGGACAATTGGTGGCACACGAGAAAAGACTAGAACAGTTAGAGATAGATATAAATGACCGTGAAGAGAAACTGGCGGGGGACTACTTGATAATGTCGGAGAGAGTGAGACGGTTTTATAAGCGATCGAGAGTAAATCCTTTGTTGATGGTGTTGTTTGCCAG
>CAYNMS010000012.1:27236-42030 GCA_964398525.1 uncultured Pseudomonadales bacterium
CCTGGGTTTTCGCCAGCATTTGCGACGTTTTCATTTGGAGCTCCCCACTTTAAAGGAATGAGTCAATATGGAGCGTTTGGAAGGGCTAAAGAAGGCCAAAATGCGGAGGAGATTTTGAAGGCTTATTATGGGAGTGGAATTGAATTGAAGAAAGACTATTCTTCAGATGTAACGCTCAATGTTGAAGGATATGGGAGTTACAACATTGAGGAATATGTAAAAAGGATATATGAAATGCCTGGATCTTGGGGGAATGAAGGAGGCATGGAGGCGCTAAAAGCTCAGGCGGTGGCTGCCAGAAGTTATGCTTTGGCTCGCGGGGGTTCAATTTGTGCCACAGAGGCGTGTCAAGTGTTTAAACCGGAACCTAAAGGGGGAAAATGGGAAGAGGCGGTGAATGCCACCAAGGGATGGGTGTTGCAGGCTGGAGGACAACCGTTTTCGGCAATGTATGCGTCTACTTCTGGTGGATATCAAGACTCGTACACTTTTAACGGCCACACGACTCCGGCGTTTTGGGATACCAAAAATGGCAGAGAGGGTTGGACGAGTCAGGCTTACGAAAAGATAGCTGAGAGCCCTTGGTTTTATAAGGCTTGGTATAGGGAGAGGTCTGGAGACAGTTGTGGTAGGAGCCATCCGTGGCTTAACGGTGAAGAAATGGCGGATATTTTGAATGCCTGGAAAGTGTTGTTTCAGGGTGGCGGGGATAGCGGGAGAGTGACACCGATTAGTTCATGTTGGGGAGGGAATCCGTATAGCATGGGTGAATTGAGAGATATTGGGGGTTATTCCAGTGTTTCGAGTGTAGAAGTAAAATATGGCGATAACGGAGTGACGGCTGAAGTCAGGTTTGGCACCAACAAAGGCCAAACAGAATGGATTAAGGGGGCAGACTTTAAAAAAGCGTTTAATCTGAGGGCACCAGGAAGGATTGCGATTAAAAGCGGGCTTTTTAACATCGAGAAGAAGTAGGGGTTATGCTAAAATTACCTGATGAAAGATGTTTATGTAGCGGGAAAGAAAAAAACTAAAGCTGAGGAGAAGAAGAGTTTAGAGAATGGAAAGCTGAGGGGAGAAAAGACGGCCGGTCATTTGCCACTGACAAGAAAACCTGAAGAATACTCAGAGGTAATACGAAAGGGTAAAGCCGACAAGAGTTGGTTGTCGGCATTTATGATTCAACCCAAAGACATGGGTTTTGAGACGCAGGACCCGGACGAGAAAGTGTTACTACTTCTAAGGCGTCATGTGATAACCAACCTGAGATGGCTTGTGACTGGAGTTTTATTATTGTTGGTGCCATTTGTGATTGAGTATGTGCCGGGATTTGGGTGGCTACCGATGAGTTATCAGGTAATAACGGTAGTGGTGTGGTATCTGATGGTATTGGCATATATGTTTGAGAAGTATTTGAACTGGTATTTTAGTGTGTATATCGTGACGGACGAGCGAATTTTGGATTATGACTTTCATTCACTCTTGTATAAGAGAGTGAGTGAGGCAAAATTAGACAAGATTGAAGATGTGACTTATGAAATGGGAGGGACACTGAGAAGCATTTTTCATTTTGGAACGGTTTACATTCAAACGGCGGGGGAGAGCAGGGAGTTTGATTTTAATGATGTGCCCAAACCGGAAACGGTGGTCAAACTATTGAATGAATTGATTATGGAAGAGGAGAGAGAGGCAATTGAGGGGAGGGTGAGGTAATGGACAGCTTTAATTTGGAAGAATTGTTGAAGTTGGGGGAAGTGCTACTTTTACTTAAATTGGCGTATATTTTGGGGCTTTCAATGTATTTGGTGTTTGCAGTGGTGATGGTAAGACAAGTGGAAATGATGGTGTCAGCCTTGAAAGGTTTGTTACATTTACCCGTGAGGCTGGTGGCTTGGATTCATTTGATACTGGTGGTGGTGATTTTGATTTCGGTAGTGCTGGCCTGATTTGCAATCGGATGGGGCTTGAGATAGATTGAAGGCAATGGGGGAGAAGATATTTTTAAAATTGTGGGGCGCGGGACTACCAAGATGGAGTCAAGAACGGTTGATTGAAAAACCCGATTGGACGGCAATGGTTTGGGTGACGGGCAATAGGGCGGAATTATCCGAGGAAATTGAAGGATTGAAGGCAAGGTTGGCGAGTTTGGGGGAACTGGACGTGGAATTGATTGAGAATAAAACTAAAACTTGGCTTGAAGAGTTGGAAGGAAAGTCTTTTGAGGATGAGTCGAGCCGAGCAGATATAGGGTTATCAAACGTTTCAATTGGAGTGGTGGGGTGGGATGGAATTAACGTGATTGCCATAAGTCTAAACTTGGTAGTGATTTTGGGGCGAGAGGGTGGTTGGGGGAGACTGACTGGTGGAGATGGTTGGGAGAAGCGAGTGGGAAAACAGGTGGGTGGCGACAGATTGGTTTTGGTGGAGAGAGAAACAGGGCTCAAGGTGAGTGGGGTTGAGCTGGAGGAAATGATTGACAAAGCAAAAGAGGGTGATGGGGATCAAGTAGATTTTGGGTTGGACCAACCGCACAGACAACAGGTTGGGTTGTTGGTTGAATTGGGAGAGGAAAAGTCAAAAAGCTTAGGGGAGCGGATATGGAAAAGAGAAGGCAAGATTAAATTAAGAGGATGGACACTAAACGAGGAGATTAGAAAACGCAGAAGAATGGTGGCTTTAGGTCTTGGTGGAGTGGTAATTTTGTTTGTGGGGGGGCTTTTGTGGGGAGGATGGAGAATGAGACAAGAGAAGAAGGAGGCTTGGAGACAAGAAGTGATACAGCCGATAGAGGAGCAATTGACACAAGCGGTGGAGCTATCTGGTGTTAATCGGGTGCAGGGGAGAAACATGGTGAGGATAGCGGCTTTGGAGGTGGAGTCAAAACTGGCGGAAGTTTCGGATGAGGGCTACCAACAAGAAGAGTTGGTGGAGCTGCTAGCCAAAACCCAAGAGGTTTATCGACAAGTAGGGGGTGAAGTGAAAGTACAACCTGGACTTTATTTGGATTTTTCACTTCTGAGAGAGAATTTTAGCGGTGGAAAAATGGCTTATGATGAGGAAGAGGTTTTGGTTTTGGATATAACTAATCAGACAGTAATGTCGGTGGGAGTGGATGACAAACAAGCCGAGGTAGTAGCGGGGGGAGAGAAATTGGGAGGGGCTAAATTAATCGCAACTAATGAGGAGGGGGTGGTGGTGTGGGGAAGTTTGGGGGTGGGACTTCTAAGGGAATCCGGAGTGGAGGTGGTGATAGAGCCGGATGAAATTTGGCAGGAGATTGTGGCGATGGGAGGGTATGGGGCGAATGTTTATTTGATGGATAGGGGTTTATCGGAGATTTGGAGGTATAGACCAGGGGAGGAAGGCTGGAGCAGGCAGAGATGGTTGGCACCGGGAGTGGCACCGGATTTTTCTAAAGTGGTGGATATTGAGATTGATGGAGACATTTGGATTTTGGATGAGAACGGAACAGTAAGGCAGTATTCTCGAGGAGTGTTGAGTGGGTTTGGATTGGTGGGGTGGGAAGAAGAATTGACTGCTGGTAGTTTAGGGATAGATGAGGAGCGGGTGTTGGTGTGGGTCAAGGGAGAGAACAGGATAGTACAGTTTAATCGGCAAGGAGAATTCGAAAAACAGTATATGTGGGAAGAGTTGGGGTGGGTGAGTGATATGGTGTTAGTGGAAGGGAGGGTGCTGCTTTTGTCTGGAAGCAAAGTATATGAGTTTGTGGCCGAGTAGGGGATGTTAAGATAGGAGTATGGGCAAAAGGACGATTAGTAACAAAAAGGCCAGGTTTGAATATGAGATCGCTGAAACAGTGGAGGCGGGGTTGGAACTGTTGGGGCCTGAAGTGAAAAGCTTGAGATTGGGACGAGGGTCTTTGGCTGAAGCACACGTGAGAATCCTGGGAGGGGAAGCTTACTTGATTAATGCCAATATTCCTGGTTATGGGTTTGCGGACAACCGAGAGTATGAGCCGACGAGAACCAGAAAACTATTAATGCATAAGCGAGAGATTGAGTCGTGGCAGGGAAAGGTGAAGGCTGGTAATTGGGTGGTAGTGCCACTGGAGATTTATCTTAAAAGAGGTAAGTTTAAGTTGTTGGCGGGTTTGGGACGGGGAAGAAAACAGTATCAAAAGAGGGAGTTAATCAAGCGGCGGGATGTGGAACGAGAAGTGAAGAGGGAGTGGAAGCAGAAACTGAAGTAATCTACCAGAGGTTGCGGTAAATATGCGGCTAATATGCGGAAATAGGTTAGTGGGGTGAAATGGTTGATGTGTGAATGACTATAGGTTAGAATACAGGGGCTTTAATGGGGATGAAATTGATTCGACGTTAAAGGTACTTTGACATCTGCAAGCCGTTTTGAGAATAACGTAAAAGTCTCAAAAAAATAACTGTCAAAGCAAAATTTGACACAGCAGTTGCTTGGTTGAAAGACACTTTGTCTCCTCAACCCGCTGCTCTAGCCTTCGCTTAAACGATAAGCTAGCATTCATGGAACGAGTTACTTGGTGCTTGTCTGTGAGTGACAATCCAGCCAAGTTGCAGGTTTAGGCTTGAGGCAGCCTAAACTCAAGATTTAGTCTCACCTTTTTGGGAGCCGACTGCTTATGGCCGAACCCAGGAAGTATAAAACATAAGCTAAGCTTGTAGGTGGTGTTGAGGTAATTTGACGGACCCCGGGTCACTCCCGGGCATCTCCACTCTTTGCTCTTTCATTAAATAAGAAAGAGCTACGAGGTGGCACGGCCACTGGGGTTGTTGATATTGTTTTATCAATGAAGACGAAGAGTGTCCCGCGAAGCAAAAGCGGAGTGGGACGGATTGCCGAGGGGTTAGTTTTTTTGATAAGTTTGAGGTAATGTTTTATGAATATGTGCTGCAAGTGAAAAATGGTAGATTTTATACTGGTTATTCGAGTAATTTGAGGGAGAGGATAAAAAGCCATGCAAAGGGACGAGTGGCTCAAACTAGAGGATTAGGACCTGTAAGATTGGTGTTTTATGCGGCTTTTGTTTCAAAAAAATTAGCACTTTCGTTTGAGAATTATTTAAAGATGAGCTCAGGCTATGCTTTTAGGAATAAACGCTTTTTGGATGGTGACTAATAAAAATGGACCTGCTTAACTTACTGTTTCCCAAGAGGTGTGTGGGGTGTGGGAGAGTAGGCGGATATGTTTGCAGTGATTGTGTAAACAGAATGAAAGTGGTGGAAAAGCAGATTTGCCCTAGTTGTGGTGAGGGAAGTATGTTTGGGGTAGTGCACTCCAGATGTAAAACTGCTTGGGGATTGGATGGAGTGGTGAGAATCTTGGTTTACAAGGGAGTAGTTAAAAGAATGATCGGCAAGATTAAATACAAGGGGGTTTTTGATTTGTTTGGAGAGGTGGTGGAAGCGGTGGTGTCTCTAGGAGAGATGACGGCACTGGAGAAAGAATGTTGGATGGTGGTGGGAGTGCCACTTCACCCGAGAAGAGAGAGGGAACGGGGGTTTAATCAGGCGGAGATGTTGGGGGAGATATTGGCCAAAAGCTTTAATTGGGAATTCCAAAAACAAATTTTAAGAAGGATTAGATATACCAAGCCGCAAGTAACTTTGAATGGCAGGGAGAGAAGAGAGAATGTGAAGAGGGTGTTTGAGTTGGTAAATGAAGGGGTGAAGGAAAAAGTTAATGGGAGGAATGTGTTGGTAGTGGATGACGTGTGGACGACTGGAGCGACAATGAGAGAATGTGGGAAAGTGTTGAAAAGAGGAGGGGCAGCAAAAGTGTGGGGATTGGCGGTCGCTTCTTGAGGTGGGGTTTGATAGAATAGGCAAGTTGGAGGGGTGCGCCGAACGGCTAAGGCACTGGTCTTGAAAACCAGCGGGTGAATAACCCTTGCAGGTTCGAATCCTGTCCCCTCCGCACTCTGGCTAGCTCACTACTTCGCTGGAAGGCGTGTTACAATGGGGCGAATTAACATGGAGGCGTCGCCTAGTGGTCAATGGCACAGGTTTGCTAAACCTGGACTCTAACGAGTTCCGTGGGTTCGAATCCCACCGCCTCCGCAATCTTTCGCTAAAGCTTCAGAATTGCATGCCATATAATGAAGTTAATGTATTATGCATATATTCTTTTGAGTTCAAAATCTCACTTGTTTTACTTTGGATCAACAAAAGATTTGAAATTTAGAGTTAAGCTTCATAATGGGGGAGAGGTTAGATCGACTAAATCTCATATTCCATGGAGACTAGTTTGGTATGGTGGGTTTGAGTCGGAGAAGGAAGCGAGAGATTTTGAACTTTATTTAAAGACCGGTTCTGGTAAGGCTTTTGCATACAAACGTTTAGTGAAGGGAGCTTTAGTGAAAGATTTTCGAGAGGGACATGTGCCTAAGGTGATACGAAGCTAAGCGAAGTACACCCACCGCCTCCGCCCAGATAAGGGTTAGTGTTGCTTTGGAACTGTTGATATAATTTCCCCATGAATGTTGTACAGATTAGAAACTATATTGATCAAGATTTTTCCCAAATTGTAGGATTGATGTTTGATTTTCAGAACTTAATTGGGATTGTTGGAAAACAGTCGGGTAAAAAAAACATTTAAGACAAATGAGGACGCTGCTAATTATTTGAAACAAGCCTTGAATGATGTAGGTAAGATGAACGGTTTTTTCTTAGTAGCTGAGAGGGGAAACAAAATAATTGGTTTTATATATGGTGTTGTGGTAAAAAATGAGAACGACATTTTTCATAACCTTACCCATATTTTTGGAAAAGAGGGATGGATAGGAATAGTGTTTGTAGATGAAAAAAATAGAAAGATAGAATTGGGCAAAAAATTGGTTTTGGAAGCAAAGAATAGATTTAAAGATAGCAACTGTTCTAGTATTAGACTGATTGTTGATTCGGATAATCAGGAAGCAATTGGATTTTATTCTAAGTTGGGGTTTATTGAATACGAGAAAAAGATGTTTGTGCAAATACAACCGGATTAGATAGTAGAAAGGTTCCAATTTCGTCCCATGACCCCCGCCCATCTAGAATGGTAATTTCAGTTTCGAACAGAAATATCGAGTAATATATTATTAAACTCATGCAAAAAGAAGTATATATTCTACGTCATGCTGAAAAAGATCCCCAAGGGACGTTAACGGAACAAGGAAGAGCTAAAGCCAAAGAACTAGCAACCAGGCTACCCACCTTTTTTGAAGTTATTAGCTCTGATTCATCAAGAACTCAAGAAACTGCAGAGATACTTACAGGCATTAAACCAAAAGTTGACCCAAGAGCAGGATTCTACATGACTTCACCGGAAAAAAGTGAAGCTCTAAATAAACTTGCTGTAAAAAAAGACATTTCGTTTTTAGAAGCGGTAGTTGAATATAACGATGCAGAAGTATTACAAGGTATAGAAAATAAAGCAGCCGAACTCAATCAACTAATTGACTGGTTATTAGAAAACCTTCCCGATGGAGCAAGAGCTTTGGTTTTATCTCATGATTTAAGTATTAGCCCAGCTCTTAAACAACGAGGTATCCCACTAGAATCTATAGACTTTTTGAATGGCTACATTATCGACAACCAAGGTAATGTCTCTGCCTTCCATCCCTAAAAAAGTTCCAAGATCGTCCCATGACTTCCGCACTTGTCGATAAGCTCACTGCAAGGAGCAAATATTGAGTTTATGGTTTGGTGAGAATTAAGACAACGTGAAGGTTTGAGAGACTGGTTGTGGGAGGGGATTGAGGTTTGTTAGAATGAAAGGATGAGCGATGAAAAGACAGTGTATTCCAGTGGTCAGGGACAACAGCAAGTTGATCCGAACGTGGGTGATGTTGAACAAACTAAAGATGTTAAGGAGGAGAAACACAAGGCGAGGGAAGCAGTAAAAGAGAATGAGAATAAGCAGGAAGCGCACCACCAGGAGGAGAGGAGAGAAGGAGTAGACGATGAGGTAGCAGAGAAAAGAAGAATTGAAGCTTTGATGGAAGAGAGGGAATTGTCTTTGGTGGAAGAGGAAAAGACACTGATTACCTGGAAAGTATCAGCAAGACCGTATAAAGAGAGAAACCGGGAGTACTTTACCACCATTGCGGCGATGGTAATGTTGTTTTCGATAATTTTGGTGTTTGCTAAGGAGTTTTTCCTGGTAGCAACTATTTGGGCATTTGCATTTGTGGCTTATGCTTTAGCCTCCGTAGAGCCAGAAACAGTAGAACACGAGGTAAGTACCAGAGGGATTAGGACAGGAGGTAAGTTTTTTAGGTGGAATAGTTTGGGAAGGTTTTGGTTTCATGAGAGACTAGGGCAGAGGATGGTGTCGATTGAGACTTTTTTGGCGTTTCCTAATCAATTGACAATGTTACTAGGGGAAGTGGAAGAAGAGAAGTTGAAGAGACTGTTGAGAAAGTATTTGCTCCACGAAACACCGGAGCCTGGGTTTTTGGATAAAGCCGGAGGGTGGCTATCTAAGAAAGTGCCATTGGAGAGCGAGTAGGTTGGTGAGTGAGTTTGTCTCTGGTAAAATACTGAATGGATCTTCTCGGTAAGACCGAGGGGGGAAATGCGCCCATAGTTTAATGGATAGAACGGCGGTTTGCGGAACCGTCAATGTAGGTTCGATTCCTACTGGGCGCACTTTTTGTGTGAGTTGGGTGTTTTAACTGGGGTAGAATAGTGAAATTGGAGGAGTCGCCTAGTGGCCAATGGCACCAGTTTCGAAAACTGGACCCGAAAGGGTTCGTGGGTTCGAATCCCACCTCCTCCGCCCAGAGAAGGGTTAATGTTACTTTGGAACTCCACTTGGTTATAATAAGTTATGTATTGGAATCTGTTTTTCGTTGGGACACTTCATGCTGGTTTGACACCAAACAAAGAGTTGGAAGCAATAATAAAAGAGATAAATCCTGATCGAATTTTGGTTGAGATTCTCCAAGAAGATATTGAGAAAGTGCAAGTTGGTTCTTACCCTCCTGAAATGGTTTTTGCCTATAAATTTGCCAGAAACAATAAAATTAGAGTGCTTGGTTTCGATTCAAAAGTGGATATATTCCAAGATAGTGTTACAAAAGCTGATGATCAAGAATTGTTATTACAACAGAAAAGAATCATTGGTAATAAATCTTGGAAACTTTTTAATAAATCTGAAAATGCAAAATTACTTACTGAAGTGGATCAAATTAGTGATATGAATAGATGGCGAAAAAGGGAAAAAGAAATGGCTAGGAACATAAGGAAAGTTGTTTTTGAAAACAAAAAAGTTTTGGTGATTACAGGTTGTGGACACTTAGATTATTTTGAGCAAGAATTTCCCAACGCTGTTTTCCCATTGAGATAAAGGTTGCAAAATCGCCACATGACCTCCGCAATATCGTAGAATATGGTTATGTTAGTTCGTCCTTTTGAATTGGATGATCTTCCAAAGATAATTACTATCGTTAAAAACCTTCATCCTAAATGGTTTGACGGAAATGCTTTACGAAGTATTCCTATAGATGTTCAATTGGGCCGATCCTTTATAGTTGAAGAAAATTCTGAAGTAATGGGCTTCGTAGTGATATCTTCTCTAGAAGGATTTGTTTGGATTAATTGGATGGGGGTTCATCCTGAGTTTCAAGATAATTCATTTGGAACTTATCTACTTAAACACGTTGAGAAAGTATTAAAAAAGTTGGGTGTTAAAGAATTAAGACTAGATACCGTGGTAGAGCAGTCTCCAGCTGATGGATCTTACGACAAAACAGTAAGATTCTATCTAAAAAATGGATACAAGATCATTGAGAAGAAAGAACAACAATATTTTGAAGAATTTACTTACAAAAGAGGAATTATGTTAAAGGAATTGAGATAAATTAGTTCCAAGATTGTCTCATGACCTCCGCCCGGAGAAGGGAAATGTGTCTTTGGATCTGTTGATATAATTCGTGAATGAATTACAAGAATTTCTTAAGGCCAGGAAAAGGGGCGACGGACACTTCACCGTTACTCAATAATTGAAAAGCATATACGAGATTGATTGATGAATTGATTGGTATGTTTGAGGGATTAAGAATAGACAAAGTGGTGTGTGTTGAAGGGAGAGGTTTTTTGTTGGGAGCACCGGTTGCATATGGCATGAAGGCGGGATTGGTACCGGTGAGAGTGAGGGGAAAATTAAAGAATCCAGTATATTCAGAAACTTTTAAAGATTATTCAGGAGAAGTAAGAGAATTGGAAATTCATAAAGATGCAGTTACAAATGGAGAGAGAGTAGTAGTGGTTGATGATTGGATAGAAACAGGTGAGACGGTAAAGGCGGCAGTAAGGTTGGTGGAAAAATGCGGAGGAAGCGTGGTGGGGGTGGGAGTATTTATGGACGATTCGAGTGAGAGACTAAAGGAAGAGTTGAGAGGATATAACTACATATTCATTGATAAGGTGAGTGAAGGAGATAATTTTTAGAGATTTTTTGGTAAATATGGCGACTAAATTGGTGAGGGACAAGATTCCAGAAATAATAAAAGCCTTAGGAAAAGAGGCCAAATATCACATAGCTATCGGGCAGGAGTATCAAACGCTACTTAAGGAAAAGTTAATGGAGGAGTGTAGGGAATATTTAGAAAGTGAAGATGTGGAAGAGTTGGCGGATATTTTGGAAGCAGTGGAGGCGTTGGCAGAAAACAGTGAAGTTGCCTGGGGAGAATTGATGAAAATGAAAGAAAAGAAAGCTAAAGAGAGGGGTGGGTTTAGGGAGCGGATAGTGTTGGAATCTTAGGTTGGTTAGAGAAAAAAGCCAGAAATACTGATAATTTGGTAGAATTCCAGAAATATTACTCTATAGGAAAGAAATGATCGAAAAAGCTGAGCTTAGGGTGGTGATCATTGAAGATAATCTGGCTTGGATAGATGGGTAACTAGCCAGATGGTACGATGTGGTTTTTTGCCACTTGTTCTGACTACTTATGAGGAAATTTTGGAATATATGGAAAAATAGAAGGGATTGAGTGTAAAAGAAAGAGATCGAGTGGTGGCATTTGTTGTGGATGGTGAATTGCCTGAGAATGGAGAAGTAAGAGATGTGGGAAATAGAGCGATTGAAATGATTAGAAGCAATGAAAGTTATGCGGATACACTTGTGGTTTCAAATACTGGAGGTTTTAGCCTTAAAGGAGCCGATAGGGTGTTGGATAAAAATGGAAATTTAATACCAGAATTGCTTGTTTGGATTAACTCTACGGTATCGGACGTAATTAAAAGATAAATTTAGACCCGTAGAAGGTGTCTGAGAAGCTTGTAATCTGGGGGGAAATATATGGATTTAGTTTTGAGGAAATTGAATCAAGCGGGGATAACACCACAAATTCAAATGATTTTAATGGGTGGGGCGGTTCTCGTTTATGCGGTGGTGGGGATAATCAGGAGGAAAATTAGGATAAGTCGGTTGGGGTTGGTTGAGGGAGATGAAGCTTTGTATTGGGGGTGTTTGTTTGGATTGTTGGGGCTGGTGATTTTGGTGGTGGGAGTGATTATTTAGAATGGTGTTAAGATAAAGCATGAATCAGAAAGATGATTGGTTGGAAAAGCCCAAATTGGACGGAGGCAGATCGGTGAATGAATACGCACAAGCCGTGAGTAGGCTGGAGCCAAAGAAAAAGACGACAATCGACAGAGAGTTTTTGAATAGGGCGCGAGAGAAGCTACCGATATTATGTGTGGATGGCGTGGTGATAAACAAAAAGGGTGAGGTGCTTTTGAGTAAACGAGAGACGGAGCCTTTTCGTGGATTTTGGCATTTGCCGGGGGGAGTGTTGGCAAAAGGCGAGACAACTGAGCGGGGTATTCTTCGGGTGGTAAAAGGGGAGACTGGCCTGGAGACAAATATTGTGCAATTGCTGGGAGTTTATTCGGATCCGTCGCGGGATCCAAGAGGGCACTTTGTGACTTTAGGGTACTTATTGGAGCCGGTTGGTGGAGAGCTAAAGCCTGACCATCAAGCAAGCGAGTTTAAGTATTTTGGGCAGCTGCCAACTAAGATGGGATTTGATGCAAAAGAGATTTGTGAGGACGGTGTAGAATTGTGGAGGGAGAAATTGGCCTCCATAGTTTAATGGATAGAACACTGGTTTCCGGAACCAGGGATAGGGGTTCGATTCCCTTTGGAGGCACCAAGGATTAGGAAACAAATGATAAAGCAAAATCAGAAGTTGCCAATAAAGCGGGAGTTTAGTGCGGGAGGGGTGGTTTATAAAAAGGAGAGCCAGGAATTTTGGTGGTTATTAGGGAAGCATTCGGGGTATCACAAATGGGTGCTACCGAAGGGAAAGATTGAGGAGGGGGAAAAAGGAAGAGAGACGGCGGTGAGAGAAGTGGAAGAGGAGGTGGGGGTGAAGGCGCGAGTGATTGAGCAGAAGCCGATTCATAAAGACCAGTATTGGTTTGTGGCGGAGTTGAAGGAAGAGCAGGTGGGTGAGTCGGGGCCGGTGAGACGAGTGCTCAAATATCAGGAAAATGAAGATTTTGGGCAGGCCACGAAAAAGGTGAAAGTGTTTAAGAGTGTGAGTTTTTATCTGATGGAGTATGAAAGTGGAGACCCGAAAAATCATGATTGGGAAATGGAGGAGGCAGGATGGTATAGCTTGGAGGAGGCGCTAGAGAAAATGGCGTTTGAGGGAGAGAAAGAGGCGCTAAGGAAGGCTATAAAAAAACTTGAGGAGAAAAGTGAAGAGAGGTAAAAAGAACAAGCTTAGGTTTTGGATACCCAGGTTGATGGGGTTGGGGTTGGCTGGTTTTTTAAGTTTGTTTTCCATGGATGTGTTTGTTGAGGATAGTGGCGTGGGAGAGATGACGCTTGGCTTTGTTATTCACATGATGCCAGTGTGGGTGATGTTGGGAATACTAATCTGGGGATGGAATAGGAGTAAATTGCTGGGGATGATGTATTTGATATTGGCTGTCGGGTTTGGGTGGTTTTTTCATGCTTATCGAGAGTGGTCGACATTTTTGCTGGTAGTGGGGATACCTAGTTTGATAGGGGTATTATTTTGGTATGACGGGTGGGTTACGGGGCGGGAGAGTTAGGGTTGGCATGATAGAATTGAGTGTCATAAACACGGTTGTCGGACTTAATTTTTGTGAGTAGATAATGGAAAATTAGGGGTAATTAAGAAGTGGAGGCGTCGCCTAGTGGCCTATGGCACACGCCTGGAAAGCGTGACCCGTAAGGGTTCGTGGGTTCAAATCCCACCGCCTCCGCAATCTTTCGCTCAAGCTTCAGAATTGCATGCGATAAATGAAGGTAATGTTTTTCTGGTTTTGGTGGATGATTTGGTGGCTGATAGATAGGGGGATTACATTTGCTATAGACTGGGAGAATAAATAAATTTTGTTTGTAGGCGGGTCAAAATGGTAACACCAGAGTTGGTCGAGTACATTAAGGGTCAGGTGCAGCAAGGTGTGGGTAAGGAAGTAATTGAGGCCAATTTAATAAAACAGGGTTGGGTGCCACAAGATGTTGCTGATGGGTATGTTCAGGCTGTAAACCAAATACCAGCCAAAACTCCTGTTGAAGAAGTGGTGGTAAGTAAGGGAGGAAAAAGGAAAGGGATGTTGATTGGAATAGTAGTGTTGGTTTTGCTGGGTTTGGGTGGAGTGGGGGCATACATGTTGTTTGGTGGAGACGGGCAAATGTTGGCAGGCATTATGGGGAAAGATGATGAGGAAGTGGTTGAAGCGGATCTAGCAAGCGCTGGTGAAACTAGTGATTTGACAGGTGAAAGTGAGACGCAATTGGCTACCAATGAAGAAATGGAGAAAAAAGAGGGGGTGGAAGAGGAAGACGGAAGGTACGTAAGTGATGAAGGGTTTGCTATTAAACCACCGGAAGGATGGGCGGTAGATGATAGTGGCAAGCTGGGAACTTTGGTGATTTTTATCAATAGTGAAGTGGAGTTTCAGGGAGAAGTACCGTTTGCGGCTAACATTAACGTGACGAAGGAAGTGGTGGGGGAAGTGAATCTGGAAGAGTACTTTGCACAAGCAAAGGTGATGGTGGCTCAGATATTGACTGATTATGTGGTTCAGGCAGAGGAAGATGTGGTGATAGATGGTGTGCCTGGAAAACTGCTGATTAGTACTTATAAGCAAGGGGATTATAATTTGAAAAACCAACAAATGATGGTGATTAAAGAGGGGGTGGCTTTTGTGGTGACGGCCACGGCACTGGAGTCATCTTGGTCTAAATATGAGGGCTTATTCCGAGAAACGACTGTTTCGATGGAGTTGGATTAGAGCTCGGGGTGGTAGTAAGTGAGAGAGGAAAAAGGAAAGGGGTGTTGATTGGTTTAGAGCTTTAGACAAGAAGTGTGGTAGTTGAATCAGCCTGCGTTTGGATCGTAGTTAATGCGTGAATGATGAAATTGATTTGAGTATGAAATTGCTAGAAAAGAGAAATGGTAAGATTGGGAGATGAAGAAAATATACTTTGCTTCGGACAAAACAGGCGCGCCCCTTTCTGGGGCAGTGGAGGTAGCGGGTTTGGTGTTTGTTTCAGGACAAATTCACCTGAAAGAAGGGAAACTTGTTGGAGAGACAATTGAAGAGAGATTTGAAGTGGCGATGGATAATGTGGCTAAAGTGCTGACTGAGGCGGGAGTGGGCTTGAATGAGGTGGTGAATGTGCAGCTTTATTTGACAAATTTGGGGGAATTGCCGGCGTTGAATGAAGTGTATGGGGATTATTTTGGTCAGCCGTTGCCAGCACGAACGGCAGTAGGGGTTGCGGCATTACCCCTGGGAGCGAGTTTGGAAATTGAGGTGGTGGCGGCGAGAGG